>NZ_JBSFTV010000068.1:0-22376 GCF_053591455.1 Streptomyces sp. NPDC003016 | reverse complement strand
TACAAGGTCAACGACACCGCCAACGTCGTCTGCGGCAACGTCCCCACCGCCAACGCCACCGTCTACATCATCGACACCGTCCTGATGCCGAAGTAACCCGAACCCCGCACGCACGCACACCGCCACGAGGCCGCTGCGCCACCCCCTCCCACCACCCGGGGCGACCGCAGCGGCCTCGCCGTGCGGAAACCGGGGCCCGGCAGGACGGCGACGCCACGGAGGGACCCATCCGGGAACGTCGCGGCGACGAATAAGGGGCATGAGAGTCGTCGTGCCCGTCGTGTCCCCCTCCCGGTCCGGCCGTGACCCGGCCGCGGCAGCGGCGGGCGCTGCTGCCGCGGCCAGAGCCGTGATCAGGAACTGTCTGGCGCGCTGGAACCTGGAGACCCTCACCGACGACGCACTGCTCGTAGTGACGGAGCTGCTGACCAACGCCGTCCGCTACGGCACGCCGCCGTGGGATGTGCGCATGTGGCTGGTGTGCGAGGACAGCGGACGACGGTACGTACGCCTGGAGGTACACGACGCCGGGGCCGGTATCGACATCGACCGGCTGCGCGCACGCTGGCGCCACCCCTCCGGCTCCTTGATGAACGGTGGGCGCGGCCTGTTCATCGTCGACACCCTCGCCTCCTCCTGGGGCGACGCCCCTTCCGGCCACGGGCACACCGTGTGGGCGGAACTGGAGGGCGGGCCCCGTCGCGCCTCCGGCTGCCGGCCCCCCGCCGGCTGAGCACATCCCGCGACCGGCCCGTCCGGTCGGCTCCGCGCTTCGAACAGCTGCTGACCGGCTCGCGTGACCAGTGCGCGACGCGGTTCCTGGAGAATCACATGGCGGGCGTCCGGGGTACGCCATGTACGCGGCACGCACGAGCGGCTTCTTCCCCCGGCCGCCCCGACGCACCACCGGACACGAACAGCGAGGCACATGATGACCGACCCCAGGGCGCACCAGGACGAGCGGGACCGTACCGGCCATCGTTCCCTTCGGCTACGGACCCTCCCGCCCGCGCCCGGGGGCGCTGTCCTCCTCCTGCACGGCGGCCGCTCGGAGGCCCTTACGCCACCGCCGCTGCTCAATCTGCCGAGCGCGCGCATGCGGCCGTTCGGCAGCGCGATCCTGAAGGCCGCGCGGAAACACCATGTGCTGCTGGCATCGGCGCGCTACCGCCACCGCGGATGGAACGGATCGCGCAGCGACCCCGTACACGACGCGCGAGAGGCGCTCGACGAACTGAAGCCGCTCGTCCCGCTCGGGCCCGTCGTCCTCGTCGGACACTCCATGGGCGCGCGGGCAGCGCTGCGCGTGGCCGAACACCCGCACGTGAGCGGGGTCGTCGCCCTCGCCCCGTGGTGTCCGCCGGGCGAACCGGTGGCGCACCTCAGGGACAAGCAGGTGATCGTCCTCCACGACGAACAGGACCGCGTCACGCATGCCCGCGACTCCTGGGACTTCGTACGAAGGGCTGGGCACGCCGGGGCGCGGGCCTGCGGCATCGTGATGCCCCGCGGCGGGCACGCCATGCTGCGTGACGCCGGTGTCTGGCACCGGCTCACGGCTTTCCTCGCCACGGGCGTCCTCGGCGAAGAGCCGATACCGGCCGTCGTACGAGCGGCGCAGGCCGGCGACGGCGAGCGCGTGGTCAGCGCTCACCACGTGCTCCAGGAGCTCCCCCGCAGAGGCCGCCGGCCGGCGTGACGCACGGCGTCCGCCGGGGTGGTGCGGAGCGATGAGGCGGCGCCGCCGGGCAGGACACGGCCCGCCCGCGTCCTGTGCACCGCGTACTCGTACACCACGAAGGTCACCGCCGGTGGACCGGCCACGATCGCCGCGTACTCGACACGATCGGCGCGGGCCGACCCGGACGAGGGCGAACGACGCGAGGACCAGCGGGACGCCCAGGCGCGGCGGGCGTTCGCGGGCGAACCTGCCGGTACCCGGCCGGGTCCTGGGGGCGGGGAACGTACAGGGCCCGGCCGGGCGGTCCGGCTCAGCCTGTCAGGTGTGCCAGCACCGAGCGCATCGCGCGGTGCACGGCCTCGCGCGACTCGTCGGTCGGGTCCAGTGCCTCGAAGTTGTGGTGGCCGTTCGGCACGTCGATCACCTCGACATCGGCTCCGCAGTCCTCGGCCGCGGCCAGGAACTCCGCGACGGTGGCGGCGATCTCGGGCACCTCGAACCCCACCCGGGTGAGTACGAGAGGCAGGCCGCCCGCGTCCGCCACCGCGGCCGCCGGGCGGAACCGCCCCTCGGCCGACCCCCGGTCGGGCAACGGCGCCAGGATCGGGTAGCTGGCCGCCAGGCAGCGCAGCCACGCCGGGGGCGCCCCCAGCCAGTCCGCCGCCATCGGACCGCCGCCCGAGAAGAACCACAGCGCCACCCGGTCCGGGTCGACCCGGGGGTCGGCCCGGACCAGCTCCACCGCGGCGGCCGTGTCCGCGGCGGCGCGCTCGTAGTCGGTGACGTCGTGGAGGCGGTGGTCGAAGGTCACTCCCACCGCGCCCTGCCCGGCCGCGTACCGGGCGTACCCCGTCATGGCCGGCCACTCCCGCGGGGTCGGACGCGCCCCGGCGGGCACCGGGCCGCCGTGCACGAAGACCACCGCAGGTCGCGGGCCCTCTGCCGCGGGCAGGTACAGGTCGACGTTCCCGGACCGCTCACGGGCGGGTTCGGGCAGATCCAGCAGGAACGGCCGCAGGTGCGGCGGCGGCTCGGTGGTCCCGGCCGGCTTCAGCCGGTGGCCCTCCCCTGCCGCGGCGCGCAGCAGGACCTCCGCCAGCTCCGCGGGACAGGACAGCATCGGCCAGTGCCCGGTGGGGAGTTCGAAGAACGTCACGCGGGGGTCGGTCAGGGCCTCGAAGGCGGGGCCGCCGAAGCTCACCCGTAGCCGGAGCATCTCGATGCCCGCGCCGTTGCCGGTGCACAGCACCCCGGTGGCGGGCACCGCGGCCACCGCGCCGGTCAGCCGGAGCGGCTGGAGCAGAGTGCCCAGCGGCTGCGGCGCGGCGCGGGCGGTGAGCCGGTCCAGCGCCTCCTCCGGGACGCCGGCGGTGCTGCCCCAGCGCTGCCACTCGTCGCGGGCCGGGGGCGGCAGCTCACCGGCCGCCGCGCCCCGTGCGGCGCGCCCGGCCAGCTGCTCGCGCAGGGCCTGGTCGGGCACCGCCGCCAGGGCCGGGACCCCGTCCTGCGGCATACCCGCGTCCAGGTAGACGATCCGGGAGACGCGCTCCGCGCGCCGGTCGGCGGCGCCCAGCACCGGGTGGATGCCGTAGTCGTGGCCGACCAGCACGATCTCCCGCCCGGCCGCGCCGCCTACGGAGTCGATCGCCGCCAGCACGTCCGCGATGTGCGTCTCCAGATCCGTGCCGGGACGCGCGGGGCCACGTCCCGCGCCGAGTCCGGTGAGGTCCGGCGTGTGCACCTCGGCCCCCGCCGCGGCCAGTCGCGCGGCCGCGCCCTCCCACACGTGTGCGCCGGTGAACGCGCCCGACACCAGGATGAATGCGGTCATGACCCTCTCCTCGGTACGCCGTCCGCGGTCCGGCCCGATCGCCGTCCGCGCTCGTCGGTACGGTAGGAACTCCCCCTGAGGGAGGTTCAAGTGTTCACGTCGCGCGACGGCCTGTGCAGCATCGGCGAACTCGCCGAGCACGCGGGCGTCACCGTCAAGACCGTCCGGTTCTACTCCGACCGCGGTCTGTTGCCGGAGGCTTCCCGCAGCGCGGGAGGACACCGCCGCTACGGCCCGGAGGCGCTCGACCGGCTGCGCCTGATCCGTTCGCTGCGCACCCTCGACCTGCCGGTTCCCGAGGTGCACCGGATCCTCGACGAGGAGGACGCGGCGGGCCGGGTCCTGGAGGACGCCGTCGCCGGGCGGTTGCGCGTGCTCGGCTCCGAGCTCAGGGCCCTGCGGTGGCGGGAGGCGGGGCTGCGGCTGGTGCAGGAGTGCCCGCCCGGGGAGCGGGCCGACCGGCTGCGGCTGATCGGCGCCGTGACCAGCCCGCCGAGCACCGAGGCGCCGGCCCGGTTCTGGCGCGCCTGGCTGCCGCCGCGGATGCCGGCCCGGGCCACCGCCGCGTTCCTGGAGGTGGCGGTGGTGCAGCCGCCCGACGCCCCGTCCCCGGCGCAGGTGCTGGCCTTCGCCCGGCTGTACGCGCTGACGTCCCGCCCGTGCGGGAGCCCGGAGCACTGTCGGCCGGAGGCGCACAGGGCCGCGGGGGGCCGCGGGGCGGCCGTGCTGTACGCGGGCCTGGCCGAGGCGTACGAGCTCGCGGGCGGACAGCTGCGGTGGAACCGGCCCCCGGCTCCGGGCGAGGCGCTGGACTGCTTCGTCGCCGTGTACGCGCGTGTCCACGGCACCCGGGACACCCCGGAGTTCCGCCGCCTGCTGGCCGGGCAGCTCGCCTCCGATCCCCGGATCGACCGGTACTGGGAGCTGGCCGCCGAGGTCGCCACCCCGCCGGGCGCGCGGCCGGAGCCGACCCCCGGGGTCGCGCACGACTGGCTGCTCGCGGCCCTGGACGCGCAGACGGCACGGGCGGAACAGACGCCCCGGACAAGACAGCCGACCCGGGCGGCGCGGACGGCGCGGACGGCGCGGACGGCCACGTAACAAGCCCACCGCGGTCCGCATCGCCCGGAAGAGGCTCGCTCCGCCTCGGACGGTCGGACGGAGGGCCCTGGCAGGTATCCCCCCGTCAGGGCCGAACGGAGGCATGCCCCTTCCCCGGCGAGCGGAGTCCGCAGGGGCGGCTGCATTCGCGAATTGCCCTACTTTGACTGCCTCATACAAATATCGGGATGCCATCGTGCGGCAGCGGCTCGACCTGCTGCTCGAAGGCGCCCGGATGCGGATCGCGGACGCCCCCGGGCGCGCGGCCTCCTACGTCGAACTCGACCTGCTGGCCGTGGCCGAGCGGGTGCACGGCAAGGACTTCGCGGCCTTCCTGCAGCAGGAGTACGAACCCGTCGACGCTCTCTTCCGCCTGGCCGAACAGACCCATGTGGTCCTCCTCGACGGTGGCGGGTTCGACGGCCCCGAGTGGTCGGTCCGCGTCTCGCTCGCCAACCTGGACGACCTCGGCCACCTGAAGACCGGCCACCATCTGCGAGCGATCTTCAACGACTACGCGGCCGAATGGCAGGCGTCCACGGCGTAATCCGCCGTCCTGTGCCGTCCTGTGCTGCGCGTCATGGTCGCGCAGCAGCCGGCTGCTGCGCGAAGAGAACCACCGTGAAGCCGCCTGCCTCCGCCTGCGGCGGCGCCGGGAGTTACGTTGCGGGCGCTTTCGTTTTCGCCGAAGGTTCCGTCGGCCGCTCCGTCATCAGGCCGGCCGGTTGCCCGGCGGCCCGCTCGGTTCGCCCGGTTCGCTCGGCGAGACCCTGTTCGCCCCACTTCTCGGAGGCCGCGTACACCGCCGGCAACACGACGACCGCCCGCAGGTGGGCGAACAGGGGCCGCAGCGCGTGCTCCAGCACCAGCGAGTGCCGGGCCGGAGCGCGCGGTGATCTCCTCGGTGCTCCGGTCGGGGAACGTACGTGAGGCCGTCGTGCCCCTGGCCCTCAGTGGTGTACGGCGACGGCTGCCGCGTGTGTGCCGCCCACATCGGCGTCGCTGATCCACCAGCCCGGGAGGTCGGCGCCGGGGGTTCGTGCCGTGCCCAGGTAGTCAGTGGAAAGACTGCGCGCGATCCCCGTGCCCAGCCCTTTCAGGTACGCCTCCTTGCGGGCCCAGGTCCGGGCGAACGCACGGGGCCGGTCGGCGTCCTCGTACCCGGCCAGCTCCGCGGTCTCCCGCGGATGCAGCATCGCCGCGATCTCCTCGACGATCCTGAGCTGCGGGACCTCCTCCACGTCCACACCGACAGGGGTTGCGGCAAATCCCAGCAGCCCGAGGCCGGCACTGTGCGAGACCGAGAAGTGCACCGGCTGCCCCTTCACGGCCGGCCGGCCGTGCGGCCCGCCGCACAACGGACAGTCCAGCCGGGTCAGTGGTATGTCCTGGGGCGCGGTGTCCAGGTAGCCGCTGAGCAGCATGCGCAGCGCGACATGCACCGCGACGTACGTGTCCCGGTCCCCGGGCCTGAGGAACGCCTCCGCCCGGGCCTTCTCCGCAGCGTCCAGTACGTCGGCCCCGGCCGTCGCGGCGTCCCTGAGCTCGGCTGTCCGCACCAGCCACAGCTGCGGTGCTTCCCCGGCCGAAGGAAGCGTCACGGGCTCCTCCCACCACTCGCCGTGGAGGGGTCCGGGCACGGTCCTCACCAAGATCGTCATATGTGCAGGATAGGCGCACGGGACTACCGGCCCAGGGCCGATGGATTGTTTTCACAGGACGCGGCACACGGCCTCGGCGCTCGCCCAGGGCCCGCCCTGCGCCGGAATCACCGAGTGGGCCGACCGCTTCCTGCGCGCCCGCGGGCCCGGCGGCGGTGAAGACGGCGGGCACGGAGCCCGTGACCCCGGTGAGCCTCGCGGGAAAGCCGGTCGCGACCGCGGTGACCGGCGCGGCTCCGGAATCTCCGACAGTGCCTGCGTCCGGGCCCGGGCCTGCGCCGAACGGGTCACCTGCGTTGCGCCGTACGGAGCGGGAGCTGCCCGTGGCGGGAGCCCGGCAGGGAATGCCGGGTAGAGGACCGGACATGAGCGAACAGGACCCGGAGAAGGACGTCGAGGAGTGGGTGACCGGTGACGAGCCGGCCACCGGCGCGCAGCTGAGCTACCTGCACACCCTGGCCCGCGAGGCGCACGAGGACGTTCCGCGGAACCTCACGAAGGCCGAGGCGTCGCGGATGATCGAGCGCTTGCAGCGCGCGTCGCCGCGAACGGCCGGACCGGGCGGGAACAAAGACGACGGCGTGTGAACGAGGAAGCCGGAGGCGGTCGCCGTCGGCTCGGCCCGGGCGGCGCCGCGCCCGGCGGCACCGAACCGCCCGCCGTGCCATCGGCGACCGGGGCGGTCCGCCGGGCTCCTCGGCGAACGCGGCGGGTTCCGTCAGCCACCCGTGAGCGGGACCGCTGCGGCGATCCTGCCCCCGGCAGCGAAGTGGAGGTGGTCGAGGCTCTCGCCGTACGGCCAGTCCTCCGCCCGGTGAAAGCACAGATCGGTGGGGATCGGCGCCCGGCGCAGGTCCGCGACGTGGGACCCGGCCGGCAGACCGGTGACCGCCGCCCGCAGCGGGTCGGCGGAGGAAGCCCACTCGTCGACGGGCGCCGGCCGGGTCCACGGCTCGCCGGTGTTCGGGAAGAACCAGGTGGTCGCTCCGGCGAGCGAGCGTGCGAAGCCGGGGCCGCCGGCCGCCTCGCGGGCGAGCCGGGCGACGGTCAGCAGCAGGTGCGGAAGCGACTCGGCCAGCAGGGTGACCTCCGGGAACTCACGGAGGCTACGGGGGTCGGTGGGGACGGACACGGCGTAACCCCACTCGCCGGTGTCCGGGTCGATGCGGATCTGCGCGAGGGCGGTGTGACGGCCGTACACGACCCGGGCGACGGGCCAGTACGTGCCGTCGCCGCCCATCATGCGGTGCACCTCGGGGTCGACGGTGTGCTCGGGCGCGCCGGGCAGCAGCAACAGCTCGGGCAGGCCGGCCATGCGTACGCCGCCGGTCTCCCGCAGTACGGCGCGGATGCCGGCGGGGACGGGCACCGGCCAGGCGTCCATCTCCGGGTCGGTGCAGCCGTCGTGGAGGGTGACGAGCCCGGGGAGTTCGGCGGCCAGCGCGCGCAGCTCGGCCACGGCGCGTCCGGCGGCGTCGTCGGGTACCCGGTGCCGCCGTACTCCGTCGCGCAGGAAGTCGCCGCTGACCACGGAGCGGATGAGTAGCGCCCTGCCCTCTCCGACCAGCCGGAACTCGACTTCGCTGCTGCCGGTGTCGGCGGTGTTGCAGTCGGTCGAGTGGTACGGCTGCCAGCCGACGCCGCACGGGTAGGCGGGAAGCGAGCGCAGGTCGACCACGTCGGTGAGCGAATCCCCCCGGCCGACCAGCGCCGCCAGTTCGGCGTCCGTCTCCTCGCTCTCGGCGGTCTCGACGGACGGAACGGCCCCGACGAAGACCGTGGGCAGGGGCCGTTCCTCCACCGTGCCACCGTCGGCGAGCCGTTCGGCGAGGGCGAGGAGCCAGCCGGTGAACGTCGCGGCCTCGACGGTGACTTCCGGTTCGTCGTACGCCTGGACGGCCACGACCGGGCCCCAGCCCGGGTGCCGCCCGCCGCCCGGACCGACGATGAGCGAGCCCTGGCCCCAGTGCAGTTCGCCCAGCGTCCAGTGGCCGTCCGCGAAGGGCCGGCGGCCGTGGGAGGTGCCGCGCGGGCCGAATGCGTACGGGATGCCGTCGGCCTCCAGGCCGCCGGTCTCGCGCAGGACGACGCGTACCGCTTCGGGTACCGGAACCGGCCACGTGTCGAGCTCGGCGTCCGTGAAGCCGTCGAGCAGTGTGACGGCGTCGGGCCGCTGCTGCGCCAGCGCCTTCAGCGTTTTGACCGCCGCCCGTGCCCGTGCCTGCTCCGCGCCCTCGCCGGTCATGCCGTCCCTGCCCCTCGTGCGGTCGCTGTCCCGCACCTGTTGTGCCACGTCTGTTGTGCCGCTCGATGATCCATGGTGCCCGCGCCCGGTGTCCAACGAGGCGGTGCGCCGAGTCGCGGATGTTCGGCGCAGGCGGCACAGAAGTCGGCTCGCGGACTCCTGCTGTTCGGGCAACTCCCGTATCTTGCTGCGCGGTTGCCCCACCAACTCCCACGAAGGCAGGACACATGAAAGCGATATGGCGTCGATCGGCGACGGCTCTGGCCATGGCACTCCTCGGCGTGGGCGCGACCCCGGCCGACGCCGTGGCGGCCGGTCCTCAGCCGGCCTACTCCGCCACCACGGGGGTCGGCGTGCACAACGCGTACGAGAAGAACGCCTTCCCGTACTTCGCCGACGCACTGGACTCCGGCGCCGCCATGCTGGAGCTGGACGTGTGGACCAACGCCTTCGGCAGCTCCTGGCGGGTCTCGCACAGCAACCCCGTCGGCAACGACAACAACTGCGTGAACGCGGCGAACGCGAACGAGCTGCGCGCCAAGCCCCGCAACCAGAATCTGGGCGGCTGCCTCGCGGACGTCAGAGCGTGGCACGACGCGCACCCCGGCCACCGGCCGGTCGTGCTGAAGGTCGAGCTCAAGGACGGCTTCCTGGGCAAGAACGGGCGCGGTCCCGCCCAGTTCGACGCCCTGCTCACCGAGAAGCTCGGCGACGCGCTCTACCGGCCGGCGGACCTGGCCGGCGGACACGGCACGCTCGACGCCGCCGTACGCGCCGACGGCTGGCCCGCGCGCTCCGCGCTCGCGGGCCGGTTCGTCGTGGAGCTCATCCCGGGGACGGTCGAGGAAGGCAACCCCGCCGACACCCTGTGGACCGACCGCGAGTACGCCGGTCACCTTCGCGACCTGGCGGCAGCCGGCCGGCTCCGGGAGGCGTCCGCCTTCCCCGCCGTGCACGGAGCCGAGGGCGGCGACCCGCGAACGCGCTACGCGGACGCGGCCGTCCGTCCCTGGTTCGTGGTCTTCGACGGTGACGCCGCCACGTACGCCGGCGGTGGCACGGACACGGGCTGGTACGCCCGCAACCGGTACCTCCTGGTCATGACGGACGCCCACAAGGTGCCCCCGGCGATCGACGGTACGAACCCGACCGAGGCGGAGGCGCTCGCGCGTCTCTCCCTGCTGGCCGGGCGGCACGCGAGCGTCATCTCCGCGGACTGGCGCGGCCTGCCCCGGGTCCTGTCGGCCGTCACGGCGCGGGCGTCCGGCTGACGGGCGGCCGTCCGGCCAGCGGTCCGGCCCGGTCCGGTTTCCCGCCCACCGCCATGGGCCGGGAGGCCGGCCGGGCAGCTCGCACGCGGGTCACCTCACCGTGCGCCTCGTACACGAGGTACATGAGGTACGCCAGGCACACCAGGTACGCAAGGCACGGACCATCAGTCCGGCCCTCCCGGCCCCGGGGCCGACGTACGCCGTACTCGCCACTCGTGGACCAGCCGCCCGGCCATCGCCCCGCCGTACACGACGAATCCCACCCCCACCAGCCAGGACTGCAGGACCAGCACGGTCCCGATCGGGCCGTACGTCACCGCGTTCGACGCGATCAGCGGCGAGAAGACGAACTGGCTGAAGATCCGCAGCCCCAGCAACCCCACTGCCGTCGCCACGGCCCCCGGCGCGAGCGCGCGCCAGCGGATCCGGCCGCAGAGCAGGAATCGCTGCGACCACCAGAAGAAGACGAACAAGCCGGTGAGATCACCGCCGACGACCAGTACCGTCGCGACGACGGGCGACTCGTCGGGAGCGGGCACCTTGACGAAGAGCAGCAGGGCGGCCACCAGGACGGCCAGCCAGACGACATGGCGCCACATCGTGTGCCATCGCGCCGTCGGCAGATCCCACACGCGTTCGTAGCCGGTCTGCACGGCGGATCCGAACGTCACCCCGAAAGCGGCCAGCGCGGCGAGACCGAGCGCCGTTGTCTGCTGCAGCGCCTGGCCTGGCCGGCCGAACAGTTCCGTGACCTCCTCCTGGGATCTCTCGGACACACCGAGCCCCGCCACGAGCCACCGGGCGAAACCGCGCCCGCTCGCGAGGTCGGCCGAAGCGACGACGATCAGCAGCGGCACCAGGGTGAGGAAACTCAGCGCCGCGAAACCCATGGCACGGTGCATGAGCTCCACCTCGCGTCCCCGTTCCCAGGTGAGCGCGAGGGCCGAGGCCCGCAGCCGCCGCTGAAGTCGCGGGAGCCAGTGGCCGTGCTGCGCGGGGCGGCCGTCGTGCGGCGCACCGGGGTTCGGGGGCATGCCCGGTCGAGTACCCGTAAGTGCCCGCGTCGCCTCCGGTGTGCCCCCGAACGGGTGTCACCCGCGCGTCCGCCCGGGTGGCCGAAGAACATCGGTGCTTGGGGGAGGCTGGGCGGGTAGGTTCCGCCCATGACCGATATCGTGGACGCGGATGAACTCCTGCGCCGTGTGCGCAGGGCTCGTGACTGGGCCGGGCAGCAGGAGCAGCACTGGCGGGCCCGGTCGGACACCGACGGGAAGAGCGGCCCCCAGGATGCTCCGGCGGCAGAGGTCTTCGCCGCCGCGTACGAGGCGGTGCGGAAGGTGCTGGACGAGGTGATCGATCCGGGAGCGAACGACCTCGACGGCTAGCGGAGCGGCCGGCCCCGGCCGCCGGCGGGACCGGGCCAGGAGAAACAGGAGTGGTGTGGGGCGCCTTTGGGGTGATCTGGCGCAACCGGTGTGCGTACCCGGCGTTGATCAGCCCGCGTGATCGACGTACGCCCGCTCCCGGGTCTCCCCGCGACTGTCAGGAACCAGCCATGCTGTACGGAAAAGCCTTGCGCGACCGGATCGCCTCCGCCGGGACCACTCCCCTCATCGGTGTGTACGACATGCACTCCGCCTCCCTGGCGGCCCGGCACTACGACGGTCTCTTCGTATCCGGTTTCGGCTTCGCCGCCTCGTACTACGGGCTTCCCGACATCGGGTTCATCGCCTGGCCGGACATGGTGGCGTTCGCGGAACGCCTGCGCGGCGCGTTCCCGCGTCATCACCTGCTCGTGGACATCGACGACGGCTACGGTGACCCCGAACTGGCCTGCCACGTGGTGCGGCGCCTGGAGCGGGCGGGCCTTTCGGGGGTGGTGCTGGAGGACCAGAAGCGCCCTCGCCGCTGCGGCCACGCCGACGGAAAGCAGGTACTGCCGCTCGACGAGTACCTCGAGAAGCTCGACCAGGTACTGGCGAGCCGGACCGACCTGCTGGTCGTGGCACGGACCGACGCCACCGACGAGGAGGACATCCTGATCCGCGCCAAAGCCCTGGCGGCGACCGACGCGGACATGGTGCTGGTCGACGGGGTGCGCAGCGTCGAGGCGATCCGCCGGATCCGTGGCGTCGTCGGCAGCAAACCGTTGCTCTTCAACCAGATCGCGGGCGGCAGGTCACCGCGTCTGTCCCTCACCGAACTGGCCGCGCTCGGGGTCGACGTGGCGGTCTACAGCACGCCGTGCCTGTTCGCCGCGCACCGCGCGATGGAAGAGGCGATGACCGGACTGAAATCCGCCGACGGGCGTCTGCCCGCCGCGGAGGACGGCGGCGGCATCGGTGTCGGCGATGCCACGATGATGCTGACCGAGAACCTCCACCGCCACAGCATGCGCTGAAGGCTCCGCGCCAGGACGAAGCCGTGACGGAACGCCCGAGGCCGCGTCCGACGAGTACGTCCCCCGATTCGTCGCACCCGGCCCCAGCCAGGCCGGGTCCTCGTCCCCGCGGAGGCAATACTGCCGACGTCCTCTCCGCTGCTCGTGGGTGCCCTTGAACGCCATCGTGCACTCGTCACCGCCCTCCAGGGGCCGGCCGAACGCGGAGTCGGGCAGGAGCGCCTCCTTCAACTCGGAGCCGGCAAAGACCCGCTGGGGACGCGCAACGGTGTCGCGACCGGGCGCGGTCGCCGGGCCGGCGGGCCGCGCAATTCCAGGGAAGAGGCTCTCCTGTGAACGAGAGGGCGTGGGGACGCGGGCCAGGATGCCTCGCTCTTCCCCGCCCGGAGTTGTCCGAGTTCGCCCGCCCCGCCCGCTCACCAGCACTGCCACCCGAGCCGTCGCCGGACCAGGCGTGGGGCTGAACGACACACTGAAAGGCTCCCCCGCCGTCGCGCCGGTGCGCAGGGAGCGCGCCGGCGCAACGGTCGCGTCAGGATTCTCGCCGTACCGGATGACGTCCACTCACTTGCCGCTGCCCTCCGCGAGGGTGTGCGCGACAAGCGCGTTGGCATGGCCGTGTCCCAGGCCGTGCTCGGTCTTGAGCCAGGCCACCAGTTCCATGTGCCTGGTCAGCGGCGACGAGCGAATGAGGTCCTTCCACTCCGCGATCGGACGACCGTACTTCTGCTCGATCGATGGAAAGTAACTGGCGGGGCCCTGCACGGAATCGTTCATACGTACAGTTTGATACTGGCGTGCAAAGACGAGTCTGCTCCCCCGCAGGATCACGCTCACGCCGAGCAGCCGGCTCTCCCTCCCGCCCCTCGCACGGGGACGGCCCGGGCGTCCGCCGGCCGCCGACGACGCGGAACCCACGGCGGCCGGCTACCCGCCTTCGACAAGGTCGTCCACCACGACCGCAACGTGATCCGAACGATGCTTCACCCGCCCGAAGCAGTTCCGTGCGGTCGCCACCAGGTTCGGCAAGCTCACCGACCGGTAGCGCGCCGGACTCGTCCTGGCCTCCCCGGTCCTCCGGCTCCACGAACCGGCCAGGTGATCACCTGTCAGTCACGCGCTGGGCACACCGTCGAGCGGCCGGAGAAAGCGGCGTTCGTACCGCTTGATGCAGCGCGTGCGACGAGCCAGTTCGAACGCCTCCTGACACTCCGGATCAGACACGCTGTCCGTCCGGTACTGCTCGTACGCAGCGAGACTGGAAAAGGAGAAGAGAGCGTAGGCGATGTCGCTGTCGCCCTCACTCGGCAGGAAGTAGCCGTGGTGCGTCCCGCCGAAACGGTTGACGAGCCCGACCCAGCGGCGGCCGTACTCCTCGAAGTCCTCCAGCTTGTCGGCGTCGATCTCATACGTCAGATGAACAGTGATCATGCCTCCATGATGCAGCGGGACGGTTCGATCACGAAAGCGGCCTGTGTACCGGTTGCGCGCACCCGGAAGACGGGAAACGGATCAATCCCGCACAGCGGTGACACGACCGGTGACACGACCGGAGAGCGGCGGTTGGCCGAACCGGCACCGCCACTGCTCGCTCGGCCCGGATTCCGATGATTCCGTTGATTCCGTTGATTCCGCAGGGAGCGGTGCGCACGGATGCGCGGATCCTGCACGGTTGCCCGGTGCGTGATTCCGGGATCCGCGGGTCGATGCGCAACGTCAGTGTCTGATGCGCGCCGAGGCGCACACCGGGCCTGAGTGCGCAACGGCTCCGGACGGTAGCTGCCGTGGTTCGGTACGCGCCGGCTTCTGACGGCAACTACCCTGCCCGCACGGCGCCCACGGACGAGGTGGGCGCCACACCGCCGCCGGCACCGCCCGATCCCGAAGGCCCCCTCGCTCTTCATGCCTTCGAACCGTGCTGCCCGTGATCGGGAGCGCAAGCACGCCCTGCGCCCCTTCGGGGAGGCGGACCGAACGGGCGGCGCGCACCGTCGTTCCCGGGGCGCTGCGGGCCGCGTGCCGCGGCTGCGCGAGCGGGGCCATGCGCGGTTCGGAGAAAACTTCGGCCGGAGGCGAATCCTTTCCGGACCTCCCCGCCTCTTATCTGTGTACCGGCCCGAACGGGTCGGCAGAACCGGAAGGAAACACCAATCATGGTCACTGCCCTCGTAGTAATCGGAGTCCTGCTCGTGGGAGCGTGCAGCTGGCACCTGATGCGGCGCTACAAGAGCCGAAGCTGACCAACGCCTGCGCACGGGACGCCTTACGGGTATGAGTAGCACATGAACCAACGCTTCCCCTGGCCGGACGAGCGGCTGATCAAGGCCGCTCAGGACGGCGACGTCACTTCGCTCACCACCGTCGTCATGGAATCGCAGCCTCATGTGCGCAAGTTCGCCATATCGCTGTGCGCCTCGCCGCAGGACGCGGAGGACGCGGCGCAGGAGGCGCTGATCATCCTCTACCGGAAGATCGGCACCTTGCGGGCCACCGGCGCGCTTGCCTCATGGATGTTCCGGATTGTGCGCAACGAATGCCTCCGGCAGGTACGGCTGCTCGTCTCGCGGAGCGACGAGGCGTCGGCCGGACCGGAGGCGTCCGCGGAGCCGTCCGCCGAGGACGCGGTGCTGCACAGGCTGGAGGTCGAGCGGATCGCGGCTGCGGTCAGTGCCCTCCCCCGTGACCAGCGGCAGGTCCTGATCATGCGGGACGTACAGGGCCTGCCCGGCAGGACCGTCGCCCATTCGCTCGGTCTGAGCAACACCGCGATGAAGTCGCGGCTGCACAGAGCACGCGCAGCGCTGCGTCACTCGCTGGCAGTGACCGACCAAGCACCCGATCAAGCCATCGGCCCACCAGTCGGAGGAGACTCACGACCGTGAACACCGTGAACACCGCACAGAGCGCGAAGGCCCGGACCACCGCACTGTCCGCGGCGCCCGGGATGAACTTCGCCAGCAAGTCCGTCCCGCGCCACCTGGCGCGCGGCGCCATCGGCTTCGGGCTGATCATCGGCTCGATCGCCCTGGTGCCCGTCGCCGGCCCGGCCGTCCTGCTGGCTGCCCCGTTCGCCCTGATCGCCTTCCGCGGCTGCCCCACCTGCTGGATGGTCGGCCTGGCGCAGACCATCTCCCGCGGCCGTCTGGAGCGCCAGTGTGTGGACGGCGTCTGCACCCTCACCAAGGCACACCCGGCGGCGAAGGCCGCGGAGGAGTCGGCGTCCGACGTCAATGCCCCAGCCGCCTCCCGGTGACCGGGCCACGGCCTGTTCCGTGGACCGCGAGCCCGTGAACGCCCGTCCCGTCGGCTTCTCCGTGGCCCCGGGCCTCCGGCCTCCTGGCCCGGCTTGTCTTCCGCCCTTCTGTCGAGCGGCCCGGGGGGGCTCTCCGGGCGGGGAGGCATCGGCCGGCGTCGGGATTCACTGATCGATGCCTTCCCGTCGAGACATTCAGCCTATTTTCGTATTTTCGGTTTGGGCTCTTCTCTTTGCTCTTCGCTCGCACGAATGCGGCTCTCGTGTGCCGGGCAGCAAACACACCCCGGGGGCAGACATCACGGGGCCCCGCACGGTCCGGAAGTCTGCGGGGAGGGAGGCTTCGCCGGCGCAGGAGGCGGTGGCCTCCCGGCCGGGGACGTCGGCTGGTGTTCTGGTCCCGGGCCCGCGTCCGCCCCTCGACGAGGGCGAGCGACGGGGGGACGAGCACGGGGCCGCGGCAGCCGCCGCAGGCCCAGCATCGCCCCAGCACCCCCTCCTCCATCGGGAGGGCAGCCAGGAGTTGGGCAGTTCCGGCTCGGTCGGTGCGAGGACGGTGTGGCGGATGACGGCCAGGCGGCAGGGTCCCTTCCCCTGAGCGAATACGGCCCCTCATGCCCTTTGCATTCGCGTGGTGCTGACAGGGCGGTTTTTCAGCCGGTAGCAGCTCGCTGCACGCAAAAACCCCGCCAGAACATCTGGCGGGCCCGGAGAACTCCCCCGGGCTTCCGCTGCCGGACGCAGCCCTCCGACGCGCGCCTCGGACAAGCGGACCGGCGAAGGCCGTTCCCGCGCATAGTCCTGCTCACCCATGGTCCTGTACGGCCGGACACGTCCCCCTACCGCTGTACGGGGCCTGCCTGACCGGGCAGGCAATCGAAACCGCGGCCCAGATCCGGCGCATCCCGGCACCTCGCCCTCAACGGCCGCTCACCGTGACCGGGCAACTCGCAGGAGGCCAACGGACACCCCGGCGCGCGCCCACGGCAGAGGCCCACTCCGGGGAGAATCCGGGGACGACGGGCAGCCCCGGGGAGCACGTCGGGAGAACGGACCGCGTAACCGGACACGAACCTGAAAGACCGCGAAAGAAGCACCCGCACGTCACCGGTGCCGGGCCGTTCGCGAGCGGTTGGCCGACACCCGCTCAGGGGCCCTGTGGTGCAATGACTTCTGCCCGGCACCGGGCTTGGCGCCGGCCTCTCGCACACCTGGGACGGAGCCCTGAGCACCAGCGAGCGAGGAGTCACCGTGATCGTATGCGGGCCTGACCAGGAGGGTGAACCGACCACTCGTGCTCCCGGGGACGGGGGCGGCCGGGGCAGGGCGATGACCTTGGCGGGGACACTGGCGGCGGCCGAGACCGCGGCGCCCGTGGAGTCGCTCGACGTTGTCGCGCGCATGCTCAGGGAGCGTCTCGGGGCCGCGTCGGTGTCGTTCCTCATCACCGACTTCACCGGCGGCTCGGTCGTACGGCTGGGGGCGGCGGGCAGCGTCGACACCGATGAACCCGCCCGGCGCATCACGCTGCGGGGCACCCTGTACGACGACGTGATCCGCACCCAGCGGCCGAAGGTGGAGGACAAGGGCGAGGGCGCCCTGGTGAGGATCGTCGCCCCGGTGACCAACCGCGGGGACGCCATCGGACTCCTGGAACTGTTTCTGCCCGCGGTGCCGGATGCGGAGGTGATGCGGGAGATCGGGGAGACCGCGCACGCCCTGGCGTACATCGTGATCGCGAACCGGCCCTTCACCGACGTGTACCAGTGGGGCCGCCGGACCAACCCGCTGAGCCTGGCCGCGGAGATCCAGCACCGGTTGCTCCCGGCGTCGCTGGCATGTGAGGCCGCCCAGTTCGCGGTGGCCGGGGCGCTGGAGCCGGCCGACCACGTCGGGGGCGACACCTTCGACTACGTCATCGACCGGGACACCGTGCAGCTCTCCGTCACCGACGCCGTGGGCCACGATGTCGACGCCGCGCTGCTGGCCACACTCCTGGTGGGCGCCCTGCGCCGGGCACGGCGAGCCGGTGCGGACCTCGCCGAACAGGCTCGCCAGGCCGACCAGGCCATGCGGGATCACGGCCGCCAGGGTTATGTCACCGGACAGCTCCTGCGCATCAGTCTGATCGACGGCACGACCGAGTTCATCAACGCCGGGCACCCCTGGCCACTGCGCATGCGGGACGGACAGGTGCGGGAGATCGTTCCACAAGTCGATTTGCCGTTCGGCTTCCAGGTCCCCCACACCTACCGGGTCCAGTCGCTGGACCTGCGGCCGGGTGACCGGCTGGTGATGCTCACCGACGGCATGCTCGAGCGCAACGCCAACAGCCTCGACCTGTCGGACCTGATCGTCCGCACCCGCGAGCTGCATCCCCGCGAGGCCGCCCGCACCCTCATCGCGGCAATCGTCGATGCCAACGACGGCCATCTGCAGGACGACGCGACCGTCATGTGCCTGGACTGGCACGGCATCGGCCACTCCCGCCGGGACGCCGACACCGGCGCCGATCTCGCCGACGCCTCCGCACCGTCACGGACGGGGCGGACCACTCCTGGGCACTGACTTGAGCGTCGCTCCGGACAGCCGGCTTCGGTCGGCCCCCGGCCGCCGCCGCAGGCGCGGGCTCAGTCCGGGCAGGACGAGGCCGGCGACCAGAACCACCACGCCGACGACCGGCAGGAGCGAGAAGGCCGTCCGTGCCACCTCATGGGTGCAGTGCGCGGTGAAAGCCGCCACGGCCAGAGCGTGGAAGACGTCGTGGAAACCGAACCACCGGGGTGAGGGGGCGGGCCGCTGGAGGGCACAGACCACCGCGCCCGCACTGTGGAGGAGACCGCCGACAACGCCCAGTACCCGTACGGCCGCTCCGCCGGTGTGCAGGAAGTCGGACTGGTAGCGCACCGGTGTCCACCCCAAAGCCAGGTATCACGGGGTGTGCAGCCAGCGCGGAGCTGCGACCCACAGGCCCCGGAAGGTGATGCCGGCCAACGCGCCCGCCCGCACGATCCACAGCAGCACGGGCCGCTGGTCCGGCGGGAGGAGGAGCACAGACCGCTGGTCCGGCGGGAGGAGGAGCACGGCCAGGGAGGTGCAGGTGCCGCGGTGGATGACGCTCGTTGCGAACAGCAGCGAGGCGGTGACCGGTTACACGGCGCAGACCAGGACCGCCTGCGGAGTACGGGCCAAACAGATGGGTACGACGGCCGCGATCAGTGCGGCAGGGGCCGTTCCGGCATGAAGCCGGCCACGCGACCTCGGCTTGATCGGTCCGGCCAGGTCGGCCGCCCGCTCCACCAGAGCGGCAACCGAGTGGGCCCTCTCCCCTGCATCGCCACTCTGTGAGCCGCAGGGCAGCCCGTCTTCACGGCGTTCTCCCCGCGCCGGGGCCATGCGATCCCATTCGACTTCAGCGGCGTCGCGGGACACAGCTTCCCGTTCTCCCTCGGACTTCCGGGCGTCCCGGGCAGCCAGGCGGTCTTGCCAGGAGACCTCACCCGGGCAGCATGATCGGAGGTCGGTCCCGAACCCCAGGCCCATGTCGCCGGGCCTGGGCTGGTTCGCCACTGCGTGGACTCCAGCCCCGGTGCTGCTGCCGCCAATTGGGCCTGCCGAAGCCGAGTAGATCGGCTGGTCATGGGAACGATCAGGGCTTCCGAACGGGCATCTCCGCTCGCCTACGCGCAAGGATCGCCGATGCTTCCTGAGGTCCGCCCCCACGTATCCGCCCCCCTCGCAGACCAGCTGGAACACCAGTTGGGCCTGGCTTCGCGTCTCGAAGCCGGCCATCTCGATGTGGAGCGCGTCGCCGGCATCGCAGTCGTCGCAGCTGCCCACTCCGATGGTTATGCGGCTACCGGCCATCTCCTCGGGCTGCTGGCCGCGCTGCCCGCGCCCACCAAGGCAGGAGAACACTTCTGGTCGGACCTGTGGAGGTCTTCGGGCACCGCGTACCTGCTGCCCGTCAACATCAAGGCCCTGGTGCTGCGTTCCCTGGCAGGAGAGGGAACTCCCCTGGCCCGACAGATCCTCTCGGCCGTCGATGAGATGACCCCGCCCCAGCGCGTCGCGGCCGGGGAGGTGATCGGTCAAGCCCTCGCCGAGTCCGACCATTTCCCCGACCTCAAGACACAGGTCATCGGAGAACTGTGGCTCCGGGATTTCGAGCTCACCGCCTGGCGCGTCCTGCATGCAGACCGCAGGTCGGACGGCCCGGCTGGACGGAAAGCCTTCCTCGACGCCTGGACGAGCGCCTGAACGTCCGCTTCCCCAGGCAGCCGCGCAGGGCATGCGGCGCCCGAGCCCCGCCCATCGGCAACTTGTACGGTGAGGCGACCGGGGGAACCCTGGACACCGCTTGGGAGCGACCGGATTCAGGAAGGTTTCGGCCGAGGACGCGTCCGCCTCAGTTCCACCTCAACAGCTCGGGGCCGCGCCGCCATGACTGCGCGGCCCCGAGCTGTGCACACCAGGTTCCTGTCGACGCCCGGCACGAGAACGGGTCACCTCGTCCGGTTGTCCGGCTGAAAGCACGGCCCGCACGGGCGGTGGCAGTCACCGGAGGCGGCGTACGCGATCCCTCGGGAAAGGCTGAGAGGTCGGGCCGGGTTGATGTTCTCGGCCTGCGGGTCCTTCTGGCCCTGGGTGACGTCGCACGTCATGATCCGGAGTCATACCTTCCAGTCGATGCGCGCCTCCCACTCCAGGGGGAAGGCAGAGATGATCACCCTGGTTCCTGCGGCGCAGCACAGCGAAACGCCCACGCCAAAAGCGTGGGCAGAGGGGAATGACGAACCACGACAGCTGACGCAGACGCTGCACGCCCGTACACCACGTCACCACAGGAACGATCACGCCGCAGAGCGGAACCGGGCGTGCGGTGCCCGCCGGTACCGGCGGGCACGCTCATCTCATGCCGCGGCCGGAGGGACGGGTGATCCGGCGGCGCGGCGGTGTTCGGCGTTGATGCGCTGGGCTTCTTCGAGCTGGTCTTCGAGGATGACGATGCGGCAGGCGGCCTCGACAGGGGTGCCTCGGTCGACGAGTTCCCGGGCGCGGGCCGCGATGCGCAGCTGGTAGCGGGAGTAGCGGCGGTGGCCGCCCTCCGAGCGGAGCGGTGTGATCAGCCGGGCCTCGCCGATGGCGCGGAGGAAGTGGGGGGTGGTGCCGAGCATCTCGGCAGCTCGACCCATGGTGTAGGCGGGGTAATCGTCGTCGTCGAGACGGCCGAAGGAATCGTCTGCTGTCATCTCACCTCTCTGTGGAACACGTGGAGGGGCCCTGATGCCGTACTGGCACCAGGGCCCCGAAGGAACTGCTACACCATCTGCCGACCCCGGTACTGCGCCGGCCTACTCGTTCCGCAGGCCCACCCGGGAGAGGGCGGGGAATGCGGGGATCGCGGATGCGTGACCGGAGACCACCTACCTGACGATGTCCTGCGGCACCCGGGCTCAAGCCTGCCGCCCGGGCGATCCTGATGGCGCTGAAGCCCTCCGTTCTTCCCTCTGAACCAATCACTTGCCAAACGGGTACTGCGTGTTGCTTGTACTGCTGCTACTGCGAACCACTGGTGGCCTCGCACAGCGCCACTCTCCGGCAGCCAGCCCCGTCGCCCGTCCTGCGTCTGCTCTGGCTTGGAACCCCACTGCCGAACTTCCCGGTACGCGCGCCCGCAGCCGACGCCTTTACCGAGGAACCACTGATTACTGCGCTGCTGGTACCGACAACCGCAGCTGCTGAACTACCACTGCGTCAGCTGCGTCCCTGCTCACGGCGGCCCCTGATCACTGCGGGCCACCCAGTCCGGTCGTCAGTCCCGTCACCGTCCTGCGACAACCCTGGCTTCGGAACTCCACCACCGCACTGTCCTGCGCACTACCCGTACCGCTGCCCGGCAGTTCATCTCTGCCGGGCCTTGCTCGATCTCGGCTACGAGAGAAACCATAACCACACCACCATCCAATGTCTACTCCGGCGGGCACAGATTTCCGCCCGCCGGAAGGCGAGGTAATCCGCCTCGTCGACCGATACCGGCCACCCCTGGGCATTCATCGCGATGCGCAGACCGACGCTCCTGTTGCCGCGTCCGCTCGAACAGGCCCTGGGTCGGCACCGTGGAACGGGCTGACGCGGGCGCACGACAGCGTGCCGCCATGCGTCGGCTGTGGCCGTCGGTCTCTCCGGCAAGCACTGCGGCTCCGCCTGATGGGGTGACCCTGATGAACACGGCGGCCGTCCACGCCCCCGATCGGCATGCGCCGCGCATGCGCACCCCTGACCTGAACGGCGGCACCGGGGGTTTCGGCCGGCCCATGGTCAACCGCCTCGCCCGCGCCACCCCGGTCACCCACCGGGCCTCCGGGGGCAAGACCGTGAGGGCCCGTCTTGCCCGGTAGCGCCACCGCCAGAGCCACCGCGCAAGCAGCCGGATGGCCGGTGAATACAATCTGCCCCATGTCGAAACCTGACGAGCTGCTCGTCAACGTCGCCGCCCTGGTGGAATCCGGGCAGAGCAACCAGATGTCCCTGACCGTGGTCACCGGTGGTGCTGTCATCACCGGTCGGCTGGCTCCCGAAGCAGTGTGGAGGCAGAGAGTGTCGGACGTACTGACGGATTCGGACCTCTTGGGGGAGTTCTCCGCCGTCTTCGGCACCCCCACGGAGAAGGACGGGCCGCCTGCGCATCTTCACTTCCATGTCGCCCGGATCCTGCAGGGCACGGTGGGGATTCCGGAGACGGGCGGGATGTACCGCGTTGCGATCGAGGACGTCAGTGCCTGGACCGTGGGCGACTTCAGCTACTCCGGCCGCTGAGCGACCATTGCGGCCGGCACCTGACAGCGGTGTGGGCCCGACCGGCGCGCCGCAGGAAGACGCCGCACACCACCAGGTAGAGGCCGAAGACCCCGCCCATCACCCACGTCGAG
>NZ_JBSFTV010000067.1:0-26343 GCF_053591455.1 Streptomyces sp. NPDC003016 | reverse complement strand
CGCCACCACGGCCGCCGCGAGCACATGAGTGACACCGTCCAGGCGATCGCCGGGCTTCTCTCACACCAAGAGAGCATCACCCGAATCGATCGGCGGAAGTGAACACCGATCAACTCGGGGCCCTCCACGCACCACCGCCAACCATGCACGAGCTCGTTAGGCCCATTGCCATGTTGTCGAAAACGGCCAGCCCGAGCACGAGCCCAACTGGAATGCCGATCAGCATGCCTACAACAAGCCCTGCACTGATGGACGGTACGCCGGCTTCCTCGTTATTTGTCACACGATCATTGTGCCGAACGAGCCCTCCGGAGACGAGTTTCAATGCGGCCAACTTTCAAGGTCGGCCGGACCTTAAAGAACAGGCTGAGCCTTCTCCTTGTGGACTGGGCAGGCGGACGCGGCCGTCGAGGGGGAGGCTGTGGGTGCCCCGGCCGTCGCCCCGATCTGGTGCAGGATTTCGACGGAGAGCAAGTCCTCCTTGCCCTTGAAGGCGTCCGCGATCACCGGATCGGTGGGGAAGACCATTTCGGCTGAGACATTGTCCTGAACGATCCGGGCGAGATTGTCCAGGGCGACGAAGATCGGGTCGCGAGGAACTTCGACGGTCGGCAGGCCGATCAGGTGGGTGGCGGCCTTCGCCGGATTCATGCATCGCCTGATGATGATCGAAGCCTGGTTCAGCTCGGACGTCGTCCAGATCGACAGCACGACCGTATACAGGTCCTTCCATGCCTCCTCGCCGACCGCGTCCCGCCACTTCCGCATGAGACCTTCCACACCGGAGATCTGCGCCGCGGCCGCGTACTTCATGTTCGTGCGGATACTGGGGTACGTTTTGCCCGAGAACTCCTCGAACGACGCCATGTCGAATGTTCCGCTTCTCACGGAATCACGGATGAACATGAGTGCCTCATCGAGGATCTTCCCGCAGGAGATTTCCAGCTCCCGTGGCAGATTGGCCTCCCCGAGCCGCCGGCGTGCCGTGGTGAGCGTGGCAGCATAACCCTGGAGCGGGCCGATCCAGCCGGCCGCCCCAGGCCCTTCGAACGCAACCATGTCCAGGTCATGGGGATCGATGCGGTCGGCGTTGGGGAGGTTGGGCACCTTGTCGCTCAGGTACGCGGCAATGGTCGAGAAGATGCCCTGAGGTACATGGCTGACCGACTTCGCCAGCTCGAACAGCTCGGGCACCGGGTTGACGGATTCCTGTGGGCTTCCACCATGGATGAGAGTGAACTTGCCGCCCGTGGCATCATTTTGGACAACGATCACAGGACTCAGACGACTGATCAGTTCGGACTTGAGCGCGGCATAGCTCGCACGCATACCGACGTTGGCCGCTCGGATCGCGTCACGGGCCCTCAGCTCGGCGTTCGTCACCCCCGCACCCGCATGCGTGGTGGCGGACGCCGCCGGGGCGATGCCCAAGAGCGCTGCGCCACCGGCCGCCGACATTCCGTCGATGAATCCTCTGCGTGTGACCATTCCCCGTCCTCCCACCCTGCGCGCAGACCGGTGCGCGCCGCCCGCGCAGACTGCGTCGCGCAAGCTTCGGCGACCACCAGTCAGTTTCCCAGCGGGACGCACCCTGAGCGGCATACGCCACGCACGTCTTCATGAACATGCGACACGAGGTGCTCGCCGCCATCGTCAATGGCGGCGAGCAGCCCTCGTGCCGGCCCAGCCGGCACCCGATCACCGCTGGTCATCACCCTCACACCGCAGGATAAGAAGGGTTCACTCTGTGGCGCCCGCCCCCGGAGGCGCATCACGCCCGCCCGGAAGCCCGCCGGTACCAGACGTGGAGTTGGGGGTGGAACACCGGACCCGGTGTCCTCTGCGGTTTCCTTGCGTTATGCCAGGAGAGTGATCTGAACCGAGGAACAGGGAGACGACATGGCCGGACTCCGGCGAAATGCCGCGATGGCGTCCGCAGCAGCCTTCGCAACGCTGATGACCGCGGCTGGCCCGGCTTGGGCCCGTCCTCCACTGCCGCTGCGGATGGACGACGCTTTCCAGCAGGACTGCCTCAAGACACACAACGCCTACCGGGCCCGCCACGGTGCCCCGGCGCTGAAAATCGACCCCAAGATCGTCGACCACGCCAAGAGCCGCGTCAACTACATCTCCCAGTACGAAGGGCTCAGCAAAGGTTACTCGGGATTCACGGGGTACGGAGAGAGCCGCCACTGGTCCGCCACTACCCAGTCCGGACAGATGGGTACCTGCCAGCAAGCGGTGACCGCCTGGTACGACGAGCGCCGCAAATACGACTACGCGCGCCCCGGCTACAGCATGGAAACGGGATTCTTCACGCAGGTCGTGTGGAAGGAGACCACCAGCATCGGCTGCGCGCGGGCTGCCGGCCAGAGCTCGAAGTGGTACGAGACGTACGTGGTGTGTAACTACCAGCCCCCCGGCAATTACCAGGGCCGGTACGAGCAGAACGTTCTCCCGCCCACGGGATGACACCATCGGCGAACAGACCCCACCACGCCCCTCCTGTACAACGGGGGAACCTGAGGGCGGTGGTTGTGGGGTTTTGGGGGGTGGTGGGGGGTGTGGGTGTGTCTCGTTGGCTGGGGTGTGTCGAAGGGGGTGGTGGGGGGTGTGGTTGGGGGCAGCGGCGGGTGCCGCTGCCTCGTCGGCCGGGGGGTCAGCAGCGGGTGGGGCTGCCGTCTTCGTTCTTCATCACCCAGTCTGTCTTCGTGCTGGTGCCGGCGATGGTCCAGGTGATCGAGGGCAGGTCGCAGGGCTTGAGTGCTTTGCTTGTGTTCACCTCGGTGCGCAGTTCGAGTGACTGTCCCGGGTCGAGGTTCAGGGGCACGTTCTTGCACAGCGAGGTGCCCGGCTGGTCCGCCATGGTGTGGCAGGGGGTCTCCACGGTGCGGCCGTCGCGGTCCTGGTAGACCACGTTGAAGCCCCACTTGACGCCTTCGGGGCCCAGCTTGAGGGTGATGTCCTGGTTCCCGATGTGGTGGGCGCCGGTGTTGGTGACGTTCACCCGCGGTACCGCGCTGCGGCCGGGGACGGCGGTGATGTGGGTGACGGGGTGCAGTTCCACCTTGGTGTTCCCCGGCGGGGTCTGGCCGTTGTCACTGCGGAGGTGGGTGACGTGCCAGATTGTGCCGCTGTCGGGGTCGCTGACCAGGGCGCTGCCGTCGCGGCGCAGACGGACGTCGGCGGGCCGGCCAAGGCCGGTGGCGGCCTTGGTCACGGTGCCGTCGCTCAGCCGGATCCGGTTGAGGATTCCGTTGTCGCGGTCGGCGGTGTAGAGGTTGCCGGCGCCGTCCAGGGCGAGGGCCCCTGAGCCTGCGGGCAGGTTCCTGGCGACGGTGGTCAGGTCGCCGGTGCGCAGGTCGACCCGGTAGATGACGTGGTGGTCGAAGTCGAAGGTGTACGCTCCGCCGTTCCCGTCCAGGGCCATGCCGGAGAGCGAGCCGGGGGCGACGACGACCTCCTCTTTCTCACCGGTGGTCAGGTTGACCTTGTAGACGGTCTTGTTGGCCTGTGCGGTGGCCACGTAGGCGTGTCCCTGGCCGTCCAGTGCCAGGCCGTTGGGGTTGAGGAGGTCGGCCACCTTGGTCTTCTCGCCGGTCTCCAGGTTCACCCGCCACAGGTGGTCGTCGTTGTAGTCGGCCAGGTAGGCGGTGCGGTCGTCGGCGAGGGCGATGTCGGCGTGACCGAGGCCGGTGGCCACGGGGTCGGGGTCCTTGGTGCGGGTGGCTGTATCGACCCGCCACAGGGATCCTGAGCCGGAGCGGTCGAAGACGTAGAGCGTCTTGCCGGTGCTGTCCTCGGCCGCCGAGACCGGTTCGCCGGTGCCAGTGGCGATCCGACGGCAGGACGCCGAGGGGCAGGAGCGGACCGCGACCGAAGGCGAGGCCGTATCCCCCTCCGACGGCGCGGCCGGGGCTGCCGTGGCCGGCATGCCGCCCAGAGGGGAGAGGGCGGCAGCCGCGAGGGCTGCGGCCACCCACCGTGCCCGCCTTCCCTGTGCCCCGCCCCGGGCGGCCCTGCTGAATACCATTGCCTGCATGAGCGCACACTCCTTGTTCACCGGGTGCGTGGAGAGCAGGGAACTTTTCCCGCCAGAGGATCACCAGTGCACCCCTTTCACCGGTGATGCGCGCTATGGCCGCCGGGCAACCCGATGCGCCGGCCGGTTGGGACACGGTGGCCCCCTGGGCAGCGGATAGGTTTTTAGTGGTGAGGAGGCCGGGCGCTCTGGGCGCCCCGGGGGGCACAGGGGTGTCCTGCCGTGTGCCCCGGTGTTTTCTTGGTGGCTCCGGAACAAGGGCCTTGGGGCCCGGCATGACGGTTGACCGGGCTGATCGGATGACCATGCCGTTGCTTTGGGGTGTGCCTGGTGCGGGGCGGGACATCACGGACGTCCTTGAGGGATCTGTTCTTTCAAGCCGGTTCGAAACCCCTGCCGCACTGCAACGGTGACTGGGCATGGTGTACAAATCGATTCGCCAAGTATCGCCGGACACTCCTGTTGATGCCCAGACTTCCCCCACTGCCGCACGAGAACGGCAGTGGGGGAAAGAGAAGGGACAGTCACATGAGAGATCTCAGATTGAGGGCCGGTGCAGTAGTTCTGGCTCTTGCCGTCAGTCCGGTTCTTTACGCGGGGTCATTCGCCACGGCGGCGAATGCCGCACCGGTGGCGGCGGTTCAGCAGGAGGTGAATTGCCCCTCGGCCGGATGCCGCGAGATGGTGAGCGGTGTATCGGCCTGGGGTGCGGCTCTGGACGAGAGCGCGAGCAAGCTCTATGTCGGCGACGAAGCGGCCGACAAGCTGTGGGAGGTGGACCTGGTCAGCGGGCGCAAGTACGAGGTGGCCGCGGGCATGGACGCCCGCGGTGTGGCTGTGGACGGGGCCGGGTCGGCGTATGTCGCCGACCCGCACCGCGACGTGCTGTGGCGGGTCGATCTGAACCGGGGGACCAAGGAGAGGGTCGCCGAGGGCATGGGAGACGCGACCGGGGTGGCCCTGGACGGCTCGGGCAAGGCGTACGTCACCGACACCTGGAACGACAAGCTGTGGGGGGTCGACCTGGCCACCGGCAGCAAGCACGAGGTGGCGACCGGTCTGGGAGACGCCCAGGGTGTGGCGCTCGACGGTGAGGGGCGGGCCTACGTCACCGACTCCTGGAACGACAAGCTGTGGGAGGTGAACCTCACCAACGGCAGGAAGGCGGAGATCGCCAGGAATCTGGGCGACGCCACCGGAGTGGCCCTCGACGGTGACCGCCAGGCGTACGTGACGGACTCGTGGAACGACAAGCTGTGGCGGGTCGATCTCGACCGGGGAACCAGGGAGAATATCGTCACCGGTATGAAAGACCCGCAGGAGCTGGTCATCGACCAGAGCGGTCACTTCTACGTGGCCGACAGCGGCCGCGACGTGGTGTGGCACATCACCGGCCACAGTGTGACCCCTCCCGGCCGGACCCAGGTGTCGCTGATCCCGGTGCCGTTCCGCGAAGCCGTGCCGGGTGGCGTCGCTTCTCCCGCGGTGACCGTCACCAACACCGGCTCCGTGCGGGCCGGTAGGACGGACGTCGTCCTGACCCTCGGCCCCGAAGGTGTTTCCTGGCTCAACCCCCAGGAAATCTACGTGACCCAGGGTGAGACCGAGCGCAGGACCCAGTGCACCATCGACTCCCACGACAGGCGGCAGGCCATCTGCAAGGGTGTCAACCTGTCCCTGGACCGCGGCCGGTCGGCTGAACTGCATACCGAGGTCCGTACCAGTTCCGCGCTCCGGCCCGGGGAGATGCCACGGGTCAACTTCCGTATCGGGGAAGCGTCGGCCGATGCCGACTTCCTCGTGGTCGATGGGCGGGCCGGCCACAGCGAGGGCTGAACCCCCCACGCGCCTTGCCCGCCCCCAGGGCATGGTGAGGCGCTGACAGAAGTCCCCTCACTCCCGTGAGGGGGCTTCTGCGCCATGGCGGCGAAATAGACACGAAAACCTCGGAACTCACCGCCCCGGGCAGGGCTTCCCGGTCGTGTGCCGAGCGGGCGAGGGCATGGGCCACAGTGGCCGGACACGGCCTGGAACACCTTTGCCGGCCGCTTTCTGCGCGCAAGGTTCATACAGCAGAGCCAAGGTTCATACAGCAGAGCAGAGCGCGGCGGGAAAGTATGTGTCCCGCCCTCACGCAAGGAGTGAAGAGCGTGCTCACAGCCATGCGGCACCATTTTTGCAGGAGCGGTACGCGCCGGGGGCGGGCCGGGGCCGCGACGGTGGCCGGCGGTCCCACCCACGCGTCCGCCGCTGCTTTGGAGCCGGCGCCAGAGCCCTGAGCGGCGGCTGCCGCGGAACCCGGCGGGCACGACGTTGCCCTCGTCAGCGCGATTCGCGGTGAGCCGGCGGCGCCGAAGGCCGTGGTCACCCCTGCCGGCAGGAGCCGGGCCGCCACGCAGGGCGTCACCGTGAGCCTGGGCCCGCGTGGTCTGTCCTGGCCGGGCCGGCAGCAGGCGTACATCCGCGGCGCCACGACCGGGAAGAACCGGTGCCCGATCAGCGAGAGCAACGCGCGCTAGGCGTGGTGCAGGGCAGTGAAGCCCTCCCCGGGCCCCGGCCCCGGGCCCCGGGCCCCTCCCCGGGCCCCGGCCCCGGGCCCCTCCCCGGGCCCCGGCCCCGGGCCCCGGGCCCCTCCCCGGGCCCCGGACCCCGGACCCCGGACCCCGGCCAGTCGGTCGGTCTGCGCACGCAGGCCGCCTCGAACCCGGATCCGGAGCCGGGTGAGATGCCGCGCGTCCGCCTCCGGGCCGGGGCCACGGTGCGGACGCCAGCACGGTGACGACCAGCCCCGACGGTAGGCCCGCCAGGTGCCGTCACCGTGCTTGAGCGCAGGAGCCGGTTTCGTACCGCCCTCCTGCCCCGCGTTGCCGCGTCGCCCCTGACGGCCGGCGACGCGGCGTGACTGCGCCCTCGTCGTCCGGCCGGGTGTGTTGCTCCGGCCGCAGGAGAGGCACCTGGGCAGGGCCGTCCTGCATCAAGGGCTCCTTTGGTAGCGCCCCCTTGCGTGCGTGGTGTCCGGCCGCCGGACACCCGCCGCCCGCAAATCCCCCTCGCCCGCATCGAAAGGCGCAGCACTGCCGTGGAACACCCGCCGAACGCACATGACCGTTCCCGCCCGCCGCACGTATCGGGGGCAGCGGGCCGGCCCGTGGCTTTTGCGGGCCGGGAAGCGGACCCCGGGAGCACCGGCCAAGAAGGCGGGTGGTGCCGGCTGCGCATCGCCGGCGGCCTTGGGTTTCGCGCCGGGGCCGCGCTGGCACGCGAGCTGTTTCGCGCCCGGTGCACCCGATGGCGGTCCGCGCAGGGATGCCGTAGCACGCACCGCGCGCGCCCACGGCGCGAGGCTGCGGTGAACTTGCTGCCCCCGGGCCCGGGCCCGTCCAGGAGCGGCACGGCCCCGGCCCGGCGGTGGGCGGGCCTCAGCGCCCTGTTCACGCTTGCCTTGGCCCTGAGGCTCATCGCCGT
The DNA here is from genome assembly GCF_053591455.1 of Streptomyces sp. NPDC003016. NCBI lineage: Bacteria > Bacillati > Actinomycetota > Actinomycetes > Kitasatosporales > Streptomycetaceae > Streptomyces > Streptomyces sp. NPDC003016. Next base: position 18,836 of record NZ_JBSFTV010000067.1, on the reverse strand, counting down.
CGACCGGGCCTATGACGTCCACGTGGACGAGTGCTACTACGTTTCGATCAGCCGGTCCGTCGCCGCGGGCGACGGACCGGCCTTCCAGGGCGACTACTTCGCGCTGCACCCGCCGGCGCTGTTCGCGGTCATGGCCGTCGTACTGCGCCTGTCCGGCGACACCGGGGACCCCGGCGCACTGCTGACGGCCGTGCTGTCCCTGCGGCCGGTCAGCGCCTGTACCGGGGCGGTGACCGTCGTCGCGGCCACCGCCCTGCTGCGCCGTGCCGTTCACGCTCCGATCGCCTGGGCGGCCGGCCTGCTGCTGAGCATGGACCCCTTCCTCAACCGTTTCGACAGCCGCGCGTTCCTGGAGTCGCAGGCCATGGCGGCCACGGTGCTGGGCCTGCTGGTTCTCGCCCGCCTGCCCGCGACAGTCCGCCGCCGTACCGTCACCGGCGCCGCGGCCGGCGCCCTGTTCGCCGTCGCCGTGACGACCAAGGACTGGTACGCGCTCTTGTCCTTGGTCCCCGTCACCCTTCTGGCCGTCGCCGGTGGGCGGCCGGCCAGGGGCATGCGGCTGACCGCCGCCGCCGTCACCGCGGCAGGCTACGGGCTCTATGTGGGCGTGACCGCCGCCACCGGGGCGTGGGACGCCTGGAGGCAGCAGAAGCTCGACGGCCTCGCGCGGGCTCTGGGCGTCAACCAGCTCACCGGTTTCAACAGCCCCCACAACACCACGGATCTGCACGAGCGGCTGCTCGCCCGCACCGGTGTCTTCGCTGTCTCCTACAGCCTGATCCTCCTCGGGGCGTGCGCCACCTTCTGGCTGCTGTGGGTCCGTCACCGCCAGCCCGCACGGTACGCCGGCTCCCCGGCCCGAAGTGTGATCACCGCCTGCGCCGGCTGTACCTTCACGGCCCTTCCGTACACGGTGTTCTTCGGCACCCTGGAAGAGCAGATGTTCTATCCGCCGCTGGTGGCCGGCGTCCTGGCCCTTGCCCTGAGCGCTGATGCGGCTCGCTTCCGAGACGTCCGCACATGCCTCGGCCGCTGGACCCCGCACTGGCGGGCCGCGGTTCTTCCCCTGGTGTTCACCGCCCTGGCCCTCGTCCTGGATGCCAGGGTATGGGCGGAGGTGCACACCCGCCGGGACGACGCCCACCGGCGGCTCGCCCAGTGGGTCACCGCTCATGTCCCGCCCCACCAGGTCGTTGCCGCCACCGATGACACCGTCCCTCTCGTCCTTCCGCGCGCCCGGGCCCAGAAGTGGAGCGTCCCGACGCATGAGGGCGGCCGCCGCGCGCATTACGTGGTGGTCTCGCGCCAGCTCGTAGAACAGGGCTACACCCTGATCGATCCGGCGTCCTACGCGATGCTGGGCCGCCGAGCTGTCCTCGTGCACCGCGAACCGGGGGCCACGGCCGGCGCGCTGGAGGTCTACGACGTGCGATCCCTGAGGGGTTCATGACGAAGGTCTTCGCTTCGATGACCCGGCTCCTGCGAAACCGCCCAACCGCCCTGCCCGCACCGCACCTACCGGGCCCCCGGCACGTCACGGCCGTCGCTGCCTGCCGCTCGGTAGAGCCGCAGTTGTGCCTCGGCCACCGCGTCCCAGTCCAGGTGACGGACGCCGGCAGGGCCCGACGCGCCCAGGGCCCTGCAGCGCTGAGGATCTTGAGCCAGCGCCACCAAGGCCCTGCTGTAGGCGGTGACGTCCCCGGCAGGGACGCGGACGCCGACCTGGTCGGTCACCAGGTCGCGCAGGCAGGGGATGTCGAAGGCCAGGACGGGGGTCGCGGTCGCCAGCGCCTCGGCGGCGACCATCCCGAAGGTCTCATACCGGCTGGGGACGCACACCAGGCGTGCGGTTGCCAGCAGTTCGAACCGGGCGCAGCCGTCGACACGGCCGAGCCACCTCACACGGTGTCCAATGCCCAGGCGCGCGGCGAGGGCCCGGGCGCGGCCGGTGTGGGGTCCGTCCCCCGCGATCAGCAGATCGCAGGTGATGAACTCAGCGGCCCGTGCGTATGCGTGCAGCAGGAGGTCCAGACCCTTGGACGTCATTTCCAAACGGCCCAGATACACCAGGTGTTGCCTGGGCGCGCCGGGACGGGCCCGTAGCGCGGCAGGGTCCAGCCCGTTCGGCAGGGCGATGGTCCGTGCGCCGGGGTGACGGCGACGCAGCTCGGCGGCGAGCCCCTCACTGACGGCGACCAGCGTGGTGTGCGACCTCAGGCCGTACCGTTCCACCAGGTGGAACGGCAGGTGGTACTCGCGGGCCTTGTCCCGGGCGGACAGCCACTGCACCAGGCCGACGACCGGCAGACGGGTCAGACGGGGAATGGCGACGGAGGCGAAGGGGGCGGCGAAGTCCTCGACGACGACGTCCGGGCCGGTACGTCGCAGCAGGAAGGGAAGGCCGGCTGTGATGGCGCCGAAGTAGGCGAGCTGGCACAGGAAACGGCTGCCCGCCAGCCGCCCCGGGCAGCGCGGCAGCGGCACGTACCGGACGCCGTCGAGGACCGCGGGGGTGGCGCCCGCCCAGGGCGCGCAGACGGCGGTGACCTCCACACCACGAGCGGCCAGCCTCCGGTTGACCTCATGCGTGCGGACCGACCCGCCGCCCGCTCCGGGGCAGCGGGGGTCTTCGAAGGCGAGGTGCAGCACCCGGTAGGGCCCCGGCCGGCGCGGGCGAGAGCGCGTGGTGCACAGAGCGGCGCTGAGGACGAGGAGGGCGATGAGGCACCACATCGGTGTGCTGGAGCGCACCGTCCACAGCAGCCCGCAGGCGAACACCGCCAAGGCGAGCGGCGCACCGGCTCCCGCCGCACCACCAGGAACCCTCACGCGCCGCCGGACCAGGGCGAGGACCGTACCGGCGGTGGCGGTCGTAAGGGCGGCGGCGGACCAGGCGAGAGCGGACAGGTGCGCGGCCGAGGCCGCATACAGGGGTACGGCGAAGGCTCCCGCCGCGACAAGCAGGGCGAGCAGCGGCCTCAGCGGCCCCCACGCCAGGAACACGGTGACGCCCACGGTGAGCGTGGCGCCCGCGACCCCGGCCACACACAAGGGGACCAGCAGGCCGCCGGACGAGGCGGGGAGAGCAGGAAGCACCACGCACAGCAGTGGAGGAGGGCAGGTCGCCACCAGTGGTGCGATGGCGGCCACCGCCCTCCAGTGCTGCCGCATGGCGGCGCGCAGGTGCGCGCCGCCCGCCCGGCTGCCGGCGGGCACGGCGGCCAGACGCGTCAGCAGGACCGCGGCCAACGAGGCCGCCACGAACATCGGTACGCGCGCTACGACCAACAGGGCCTGGTAGGGCGCGAGGGCGGCGTCGCCCGCGCACACCGCAGAGGCGACGACGATGTCCAGGGTGGGCACCAGGCACACCAGGCTCTGCACCAGGCCCACCGTGACTGCTCGCCGCCACAGTCCGGCTCGGTCCGCGGCCGCAGGATCCGCCCTGGCAGGGCCGGCCGTCCCTGGCCGGCGCCCGGTCACCGCCGCGGCTGCGGCGCTCGCCCCCGCGGCGAACGCGAAGGCGGCGATGGCCCCGGACGCTGCCCATCCGGCGCGCAGGGCCACGAGGGTGGCGACGCCGCGCAAGGCGACCTCGGCAGGCCACAGCGCGGCCAGCCAGCCCCAACGCAGCCGCCCCTGGAGGACTCCCGCGCCTGTCGCGTTGACCCACATGGCGATGGACGCGGCCGTGACGGCGGCCAGCAGCGCGGGTGGCGCGTAGGAGGCACAGGCCGCGCACGCCGCAGCCGCGCACGGCAGGGAACACATCAAGGCGATCCGCAGACAGGCCCCTACGGTCCGGCCGCTTTGCGCACGGTGGGCCAGTTCACGCGTCATCAACGCCGGCATGGTGGCCCCCGCCAGCGTCCCCACGGCGAGCAGCAGGGTGGATGCCGCGGCGTAGCGCACGTATTCGGTGGGGGGCAGGAGGTGTACGACCAGCAGTGACAGCCCGTAGTTGGCGGCGCCCGTAAGGAGCGCGGCCCCTGTGAGCAGGGCGGCCGCGCGTGATGAGGGGGCCTTCCCGGCGGCCGGGTCCGGCATCGCGCGCAGGGCGGTCACGGGGTGCCGGACCCGGGGCGGGAGCGGTGGCGGCCCGCGCACCGGTGCGACGGCCCGGTGCCGGCTGCACGCCGATGAGCCGCTGGGGCGGGGCGGGAGGGGCAGCCACGGGGGGAGGAAGACATCGGGATGCCGCTTTTCGTGATGAGGGGCGGGTGGGACCGGAGCGGGCGTGGCCGGTGGCCGGTGCGCTTTGCTCGTGACCAGAGCGGTGAGAGACACCCGCAGGCGGCGGACGAAGTGCGCGCGTGGGGCAGGCGGCCTCAGCCGGTCCGGGACAGGCGCGGTCTGCGGCGCAGGGACAGCACGCCCTGACGCGGCTCCTTTTGCGGGCCGCGACCCGCTGTGCTGGGGTGGCGTTGCCATCCCAGCAGGTCGCCGGGGCGGGCCAGGCGGACGCGGACGCGCGGATCCTTCGCGTCGAGCCCCATCCTGGCCAGGATGGCGTGTGCGTCGTATTCGTCCGCGCCCGCCAGCAGCAACGCGGCCTCCGCACCGCGCACCGTGATCAGGTCGGTGACCCGCAGCGCACCGCTGTCCGCACGCAGCAGCAGACGGTGCGGGAGGGTGACCACAGCGCAGGCGTCACTGATCGGCCCGCTGCGGTCCCGGCCGCAAAGCCGGGTCTGCTCGGCGCTCAGCGCAGCCAGAAGGTGAGCGGCGGTGGCGCTCCAGGTGAAGCGGCCGGCCCATGCGCGGCAGGCCAGGTAGAGGGCAAAAGCCTGCTGCGGGTCCGCGACGGTTCGCAGCGCCAGGGTCAGTGCGCTGGCCAGATCCTGTTCGCCCTCGCGCACCAGCCACCCGGTGGTGCCATGGCGCACGACGTCCCTCAGCCCGGGAACGTCATAGGTGACCGCGGGCACGCCGGCCCCGGCCGCCTCCAGCACCGACAGGCCCCATCCTTCGTGCGGTGAGGTGACGGCCGTGATCCAGGCCGAGGCCACCAGGGCGTCGCGGGCAGCTGCCGGCAGCCGCCCGTGGAAGACGACGCACTCCCCGACCCGCAGCCGCTCAGCCAGTCGTGCCAGGCGCTCACGTTCCGCACCGTCACCGATCAGGTGCAACTCCACTGCCGGCATGTGCTCCCGCAGGGTGGGCAGGGCGCGGATGAGATGGTCGAGGCGCTTGTGGCCTACCAGCCGGCCCGTACACACGATGCGTGGCCGCACCGCCCTGGCCCCCGGGCTGACAGCGCTCAGCCCGGGGGGCGCCAGGTACACCGGCCCGCGCAGACGCAGCAGCGTACGGATCTGCGCGCGCGACGAGGGGGAGACCGCGCAGATCGCGCGCCGCCCGTACACCAGCCGGCTGCCCGCCGCTTCCAGCCACCGCCCGACGGCGGCCAGCGCCCGCGGGAAGAAGACTGCGAACTGCCGCTGGTGGACATGGTGGATGAGCAGGACCACGGGTGTGCGACGGGGCAGTACCAGGGGCGTGAAGAAAGGGATGCCGTTCTGGGAGTCGATGACGCCGTCCACACGGCGGCGGTGCCACGCGAGCCACAGCAGGGTGAAGGGATAGACGGAGAACCGGCCGCCGCCGCGCACCACGGTGCCGTACGCTGCCTGCTCCCGCCGGGCGGCTCGGCGAGGACGCGCCGTCACATAGGTGACACGTACGCCGGCGTCGTGGAGCTGCTGTGCGACCTGCTCGCAGTAGAGTTCGGCGCCCCCCGTGTCCGGGTGCTGTCCATCGCGCCAGTTGCACACCACCACGTGCCGGCCCCGCCAGCGCGTCACATCGGGGAACGTCCTGTGCAGGCTCATCACGCACCCCCTGCCCTGACGGTACGGTCCCTGTGCAGCCGCCACAGGTCGGTGGCCACGTGCAGCCCGTCGGAGGTGGCACGGAAGCTGGAGCCACGCCGGTCGCTCCACACCACGGGGAACTCCACGATGCTCAGGCCGAGCGCCCGGGCCCGGGAGATGACCTCCAGGTCGAAGGCGAAGCCAGTGCTGGACATGTCGGTGAACAAGGGGCGCGTGGCGGCCGTGTCGAAGAACTTGAGCCCGCACTGGGTGTCCTTTACGGGCCCGGACAGGTGCCGGGTGAGCAGTCGGAAACCGGCGCCGCCCACCCGCCGGTGCAGTGGCTGACGAACCGCCAGGCAGGCGCCCGGGCAACGGCGGGAGCCGATGACCACATGCCGGCCCTCTCGCAGCAGAGCCAGCGCATCGTCGACCGCGCTGGCCGGGACGGGAAGATCCGCGTCGCAAAAACCGGTCCACCGGGCCCGGGAGGTCAGCACGCCGCGCGTGACAGCTGCTCCCTTGCCGCGCTGGGAACACCCGGTCACGGTGACCGCAATGCCGGAGGCGGCGAGGTCGTCCACGCATGCGGCGGTGCTGTCGGAGCTGCCGTTGTCGATGACTCGAAGCGCCGTACGCAACGGCAGGCGCCGCAGATGGGCCGCCAGCGTCCGCACGGTGGCGGGCAGGCGAAGCTCCTCGTTGTAGGCCGGGATCAGGATCTCCAGGTCGATCAGGGCCTCCAGGTCCGGATCGGCCGGCGGTCGAGTGTCCGGTGGTGGAACGAGCGGTTCTTGCATGAGACCTCCCTGTTGGGCGCCGACGCCTCGGCGGGATCGCGAGCCGAGTGTCCCGACACGACGGCCCCGTCCCGTCGCACACCCTGCGGCCGGCGTTTCCGGTTGTCAGGACATGGAATTGCGGCATACACATCGCAGCGGACCGCTGCCGAAATGAAAAGCGCCCTCCACGGGATTTGGCCGCGCTGTCGAAGATATTCCACGGCCGGACACCATGTAGAGAAATCGTTTCTGCGCCCCTGCCGGGAGGGGCGCACCGCCCGCACGCAATTCTCCGTACCATCCGGCCCCGCGCACGCAGCTGGCCAACTCCCGGGCGCGGGGCGCATCTCCAGGAAACCCGTGCGGCGCGCAGGCACCAGCGCATTCCCCCAGGACTTCCCGGAATCGGCACCCCTCACGCACGGGCTGCGGAAATCGGGCTTCCGTCAGGAAATCATTGGACAGGGTGGCCGGTTCGTGAATCCCCATGCCTCTTCTTTACTGCAGATTGCCCATTGCCGTTCTTGGGCGTGGAAAAGCAAGCTGGTCTCCGGCCTGCATGGCCGAGTGTGTGAAGGATCCACTTCGAACGAGGACGATTCATGGGAAACGCCGACCGCCCGGAACAACTGCCTCACTCAGGCTCGTGCTTGCTGCGCCCTGACGGCGAGCACGCCGTCAAGGACACGGTCGCGGTGCTGGCCGGGGAAGTGCTGAGGGATCCGTCGATGGCGCATGGGCAGGCTCAGAGGCGGCGCGACGATGTCGTCCGCGAAGACGTGGGCCTCTGGCTGACCGCACTCAGCGCTACCGCCCCGGCTGCGGACCTGGAGGAGCTCTTCCGCGCCCGGGCCGCCGCCCACGCCGCCGCCGGGCTCCGGTGCGAGGAAGCGCTCGTCCAGCAGCAGGCCTGTGCCAGCGTCCTTGCAAGGGCACTGGCGAACCAGACCCCGGCGCACTCACCGCAGCGGACGCATTGCGCCTACGTTCTCAAGGAGCGGGCTCTCCACACCCTCAGGATCGCCACAGTGGCGATCATCGAACGCTACCGCTCACCGGCGGAGCCGCCGGGACCACCGCAACCGCAACCGTCATCCGGCAGCGCCCCCCGGCGTCTGGTTCCCGCACATCGGGCGGCTCCCCGGTGGTGTGTGGCCGCCACCCAGCTCGGCCACGGCACCAGAGCCGCCCTGCAGAAATTCCGAGCGCTCAACCCGCAGGCCCTGGTGGCCGTCACGGGCACCAACGTGACCGCCTTCACGCAGGAGCGGCCGAACATGCCTGAACTGTTCGGCCCCTACGGGCTGGTGCTGATCGAGGACGGTGACACCATGCGCGCCGCCCGCCGAGCCGCCCTCGCGGCTGTCATCGCCCGGCACTACGGGGTGAGGGTCGACACCAGCGAGGTGCTCCCGCTCATCGCGGCGCTGGACATGGCCCCCGACGAACGGGAGTCCTTCCTCACCTCGTGCCTGGGGCCGTTGTACACCGACCTCCGCCACCGCTATCTGCTGGAAACCCTGAGCACCTACCTGGCCCAGAACCTGTGCGTCAGCGCGGCGGCGCGCAGCCTGTACGTGCACCGGCACACCCTTGCCTACCGGCTGCGCTCTATCGAGAGCCTCGCCGGTGTCGACCTCAACAACCCCTTCGACAGGATGCGAGTGGAGCTCGCCCTCATCCTGAGCCGGGCGTCGGGGTGGTCGGTGCCCCGGGCACGGGCGGGCTGACCTGCTCAGGACCCGGGCCGGCTCTGCGGACGTGTGATCACCCGTAGCAAGCACACTCGAATGGCCCTAACCCGGAACAACACATGTCGCATAGTGTCTGAATCAGATGCTTTTCGGGCGCTGCGGCCTCTCTGCAGGTGAGGAGCTGGGCCCACCTGCCACGGTTACCGCTTGACGAGCCCACAGTGAGAGGTGACGCCGTGTTCGCTGGCCTATCCACCCTCCCGTCGCAACGCCGGCACTTGTGTCCGAGCAACACCGCCGACACCCCACCCCACACCACTGATCTCACCGAGGCCCTACGGCACTTGTGCATGCACGTAACCCACCTGGTGGAACGTGTCCACGCCGAGCTGGGCCACAGCGACGGCACACAGGACAGCACCGCGCAGGACAGCACCGCGCAGAACACCCGCGTCCACCCTTCCCCACACGGCATGGGGGAGGAGGAGCACGACGGCGCCTTCGGCAAACCCTTGCGCCCACACCGCCCCCACCCGCCCGGCGAAACAACCGCGCAGGACAGAACGGGCCTCATCGAGCGCACCGTGACCGAGACGGTGCTGCGAGCACTCACCCCTCACCTCGTCCAGCACCACCGTCCGCGCCAGGCTCCCGGCAACGCCGACGAACAACTGCCGCCCACCGCAGGGGGAGCCGTCCCCGCCCTCCTTGCCCATCAGGGCCACGACGGCGCCGCGCGCGGCACACCGGGCGAGTGCGCACCGGCCATGCTGCGCACCTTGCTCGATCCCCGCCCTCCACACCAAGGGCCTCCGGCGCTCGCCCCGCACGTCCTCACACCCCTGAACCACTGCCTCGTCACGGTGGCCCTGGACGAATCTCGGACCCGGTGTGCGCTCTCCCGCCTCAGAGGGGACAACCCGCATGCGCTCGTCGGTGACGTCGACGGCCGCGTCATCCTGTTCAGCGCCACCTCACCGGTGTGCGAAGGCCTCGACGTCCTGTACGCGGTGGCACCCGTGGACAACGGCGACACAGCACAGGCCGTCCGCCTTGCCCGCCACACCCTGACCATCGCCGACTCCTACCGCGTCGGGCGCCTTGACGCACGAGAAGTCCTCCCCTTGACCGCCCTGCTGGCACAGAGCGACGGCGAGCGTGAGACCTTCCTCTCCCACTGTCTGGGACCCCTGCACACCGACAGCCAGCACGCTCACCTGCTCGCCACCCTCAGCGTCTACCTGCGCCACGGCATGTGCGTCGCCACCGCGGCCCGTGCGCTGTACGTCCACCGCCACACCGTGCAGTACCGGCTACGCCGCGTGCACGAACTCACCGGCCTGGACGTCAGCCAACCGCTCCACCGGTTGCGCGCGGAACTCGCCCTTCTCCTCACCGGCGCATCCGAACAGATCGGCGATCCACCACGCAAGAAGCGCCGGCGAGGAGCTGGGCTGGGCACCTGAACATGCGCGGAAGCCGTGGTGGTGCGCCGCAGGCGGGCTGCCCCACCCCCTTGCCTTCCGCACGCACTGAGCTCTCGGGCATCCGGGCAGGGCAACACGGTGAACGCCCCTGCCCGCTGCTGACCTGCCCTGGCGTGCCGGGCGCCACCTGCCCCGACTGCCGAGCCACCACAGCGGTCTCCTCCTGAAACGACCAGGTGCGACACGAGGCCGCTCCGCGCAAGCAAGGACCGCCACGTGAAGCAGGCACCGGTCGGCTGCACTGCGGGGCGGTGTCCACGGGACCGCCCCCGCGCTCACCCGCGCCGCCGGCAACGCCAAGGTGGCAAGCGCAGCGTTCAGCTCCAAGGGCCCCTCGGCCACTGGGGAGCCAGAGGCGAGGAGAGGGCCGGACGGGTGAACGCGAGCCAACCCCTGACGACACCCCGTGGTTCCAAGACCGCGCGACGGCAGGCCGGTGCCGGTTACCGGACCTGGCGCTGCCAGGCACCGAGCGGCCCCTGGGAAGCTGAAACCCCCGACGGGAGGACACCGCTGGCCCCGCGGTGAGGAAGGCGCCCGCCCCAGCCCTGACGTACGGGTGCGGAACGTGGGAACCCCCTCAAGGGGCGACCCAGGAAGCACAGACCGGCGGGTCCGAAGGCCAAAGGGAAACGGGAGAGGCGGCCTTCGCCTGTCCCTGGCCCAACTCGCCGGACACGGGCCCTGGCGGCCCGGCCCGAAAGGGAGCCCACCTGGATCAGGCGAGCCTGTGAAGTCACCACGGCAAGGAAGCCGGAACCCAGGGAGAAGCCGGACACCGGAGGTGAACAGGGAGATCACGCCGCCGGCCGCGATACCTGTGCCTGCGGTGAACGGATCGGGGGACGGTCTACTCGACCGGCACGGGGTCGACTGGGCCACCTGCGAGGAGAACGTACGGCGGCCGAGGCAGAGGATCTGCAAGGCGACGCGGGAACCGGCTCATGAGGGGCTGCCTGCTTGGCCACACCGGCCCAGTCGGCAAGAGCACCGGCATGGCCGCCCGGGGCGCGGCGCATAACCGCACTGTCGGGGCCGCAGGTTGTCGCAGGCGGTATCTCTGCCGCCTGCCGCGCGTCCCCGCACAAGGAGGCGAACATGCACATCTTCTCTACAGCACGGGGCGCCCGCACTCGCATCGCGGCGGGAACGTCCGTCCTCGCGGCCGTCACCGCCCTGACCGCGATGGCCGGCACCGCGGCGGCAGACGACCAGGAGTCCCTGCACAGGTTCCCGCCCGACTGCTTCTACCAGCGCGGGGACGCGCTGTTCCCGGCCAACTGCGGGCCACTGGACCTGGCGGCCGTCCCCGGACAGAGGACCACTCCGGGTGACAACGCGGTCCCCAAGATCACCATCCAGAACAACAACGCGCATCACTTCTACAGCCGGGACATCACCCTCACCCTGGGGGAGGGGCTGCACTGGCTGAACTGGAAGGAGATCTACATCACCGTCAACGGCGAGACCCACAAGACCAGCTGCACCGTCCAGCCCGACGACCCGTCCAAGGCGCTGTGCGAGCGCGTGAGGCTCCACGACCTCCCGCCCAACGGGCAGCTGGAGCTTCGGACCGAGGTCGGTACCGACGGCGGACTGGCCCCCTGCCGGACCCCGAAGGTCACCTGGAAGGTCGGTGACCGCACGGTCGACTCCTACGTCACCATGAACAAGCCCGACGGCAACTACCCCCACTGCTGACCCCACCCGGCGGGTGCCTGCTGTGCACCAGGCACCCGCCGGTTCGGCACGTCGGGGCGCGGTACCGCTGTCCTCCTCGGCGCTCTCGCAGGGCAGCCCACCCGTGGGCCAGGTGCGCCACGGGTGGGCTGCCTGCTGCCGAGCGGGTGACGCAGCGGGCGCCGCCGCAGCCGTCGGCCGCAGCCGTCGGCCGCGGCCCCAGCCGTCTGCGGGCCCGGGCGATCGCCGCCGCCGGCACCCGCCACGGCCTCTGCCACCACCGCCCCCGCTCCAGCCCTTGGGCCGGCCGCTGGGCAACCTCCTCATCGCTCTGCCCGCAGAACAGACACCCGGCGAGCACGAAGGACACCACCACCCGGGCCGGCAGCAGCCGCGACCGCTGCTCCGCACGCCCCCACCCGACGACCACCCCATCGACCCGCTCAGGCGGCAACGCCCGCGTCAACACACCCAGAGCGACACGGTCCGACAACCCTCTCGCCACCGGCCGCGAGGCCTGTGCCTGCGGTGAACGGATCGGGGGACGGTCTACTCGGCTGGCACGGGGTCGACTGGGCCACCTGCGAGGAGAACGTACGGCGGCCGAGGCAGAGGATCTGCAAGGCGACGCGGAACCCGGTCATGAGGGGCTGCCTGCTTGGCCACACCGGCCCAGTCGGCAAGAGCACCGGCATGGCCGCCCGGGGCGCGGCGCATAACCAGACTGTCGGGGCCGCGGATTGTCGCAGGCGGATCTTCCTTGCGCCCGCTCCGCGCCCCAGAAGGAGACGAAAATGAGCATCTTCCCTACATCACGGGGCGCCCGCACTCGCCTCGCGGCGGGAACGTCCGCCCTCGCGGCCGTCACCGCCCTGACCGCGATGGCCGGCACCGCAGCTGCCGCCGACCTGGACTCTCCGCCCGCAACCGGCTGCTACTACAAGAGCGTCTACCACTGGACCAACTACAACCCGACCAAGTGCGGGCCACTCGACCTGGTGGCCGTCCCCCGGCAGAGGGCCACTCCGGGTGGCAACGCGGTCCCCAAGATCACCATCCAGAACGAGAACGCGCACCACTTCTCCACCCAGGACATCACCCTCACCCTGGGGGAGGGGCTGCACTGGCTGAACTGGAAGGAGATCTACATCACCCACCGCAGCCAGACCCTGAAGACCAGCTGCACCGTCCAGCCCGACGACCCGTCCAAGGCGCTCTGCAAGGACGTGAAGCTCTGGCCCCTGAGACCTCAAGGCAACCGGCTGGAGCTTCGTACCGAGGTCGGTACCGACGGCGGACTGGCCCCCTGCCGGACCCCCAAGGTGACCTGGCAGGTCGGTGACCGCTCGGTCGACTCCTACGTCACCATGAACAATCCCGACGGCACGCAGCAACCCTACTGCTGACGCCACCCGATGGGTGCCGGCTGCGCGGCCCGCACCCACCCGTCCCCCGGGGCCGATTCCCAGACCGACGACGCCCCGGGCGGACGCGGATGCCCGGCCGGTTCCGCGTGCGCCACGTCCAAGCCCCGCAGCAGGCGCTGAACATCGCGGCACAGAAGCCGAGAACCGGCCACCTGCCCCGCGGCCGGAACGACGGGTGCCGACAGCCGGCCGGCCACCACCCCCTCACCGTGACGGCGACCGGCCCTACGGCTTGTCCGCCAGGACAGGGCCCACTGGGCCGGTACGGCGGCCTCGCCGGCGCCCCGGCAGCGCCGCCGGCCGTGAACGAGGCACGGGAAAGAGGAGACCCACTCCACGCGTACACCACCGACCACACCGACGGCGTGCTCCTCGAGGTGGATGAGGCCCCGGGCCGCAAGACCACGGCCGTCACCGGGCTTCGGCAGGCCGGAACCGTCTGCGGGGGCGCCGGAGTGCGCCTCGGGCCGGTGGAGCGCCGAGCCGCCCACCGGGGCCCAGACCGGCCGGAACAGGAAAGTCCGCGGCGTCCCGTGTACGACGCGGGGCATCGCGGGCCCGACAGCCACCTCCGACTTCGACTTCAAGAACCCCGGCACCCACCCGGACCGCTGCTGGGTCGTTCCCGCGACGGACACGACCCAGGCCCCGCGGCGCCGGGATGATCCACACGACAGGCCCAGCACCTGTCACCCTCGGCCCCTGGCCCGTGCCCCTCGCGGCGTCAGGGGCTCTGCCGTGTTCCGGCGGGCCTGGCGACCGCGCGGTGTCCCGACTCCGGCGCGGATGGAGCCGTACGGGGCACGGCTCGGGGCGTGCGGACGCCCGCGGTACGGAAGGGGCGGTCCACGCCTGACTCCGCCGCCGCGAGGAGCGCCTGCGGGCTGCGCTCCCTGCGGCCCCGTGGGCCCGCCGGGGCCCCGGCCCCGTGCAGCGCCGCCTCCTCGTCCGACACGGCACCGGCTGACGAGGGCCCGGCCTGCTCGCGGTGGCCCCGCACGGACCTCCCGGTGTCCGCCGTGAACACCGGGGCCCGCGGCGGCGGCAGGCCCGGGTGTTCCTCGAACGTGCCGTCCCTCTCCGTGTCCCGCCCGGCGTTCAACCCCTCAGGAAAGCCTCAGGAAAGAGATGAGCGGCCCTTCGGCCGGCCGTATGCGTCCCGGTGACGATGACTGGCCATCTCGTCGGGTTTGTCTCCGCTTTCCTTGTCGGCCACCGCAGCGCATTCCACGCTGTGACCAGAGCCAATTCCGGCCGGCTACGGGAGAGAAGGAAATTCACCATGAGGAAACACACGACCGTGGTCGGCGCGATGGCCGCGTTGACCCTCGCGCCCCTCCTGCTCGCGGGACCGGATGCCACGGCGGCAGCCGCCGCGCCCGGGGCCGCTGCCCGGCAGGCTCTGGTGGACTGCCCCTCGGACGACTGCCAGATGGCCGCCGAAGGGGTGTCCGCCTGGGGCGTGGCCCTGGACGAGCCCGCCGGCAAGCTGTACGTGGGCGACGAGTTGGCCGACAAGCTGTGGGAGGTGGACCTGGGCAGCGGCCGCAAGACGGCGGTGGCCGATTACATGGACGCCCACGGCGTCGCTCTGGACGGGGCCGGCTCTGCGTATGTCGCCCACTTGTGGCACGAGGCGCTGTGGCGGATCGGTCTGGAGGACGGCAGGAAGAGCGGAATGGTGGCCCAGTACCTCGGCGCCCCGACCGACGTGGCGCTCGACGGGCAGGGACACGCCTACGTCACCGACGTCAAGGGCGACAGGCTGTGGGAGATCAACCTCAGCAGCGGCGAGAAGAGGGAGGTCGCGACCGGGCTGGGTGACCCGCAGAGCGTGGCGCTCGACGGGCAGGGACACGCCTACGTCACCGACTCCGCGGCCCACAAGCTGTGGGAGGTCGATCTCGCCGGCGGCAGCAAAACGGAGATCGCCGGGGACCTGGGTGACGCCATGGGCGTAGCCCTCGACGGTGACCGCAACGCGTACGTCGCGGACTCCCTCAACAACCGTGTGTGGCGGGTCGACCTCGACCGTGGCTCCAAGAGGACCGTCGTGGCCGGCGTGAGTGACCCGCGAGAGGTGGTCATCAGCTCCCAGGGCCACCTCTACATCGGCGACACCGGCCGCAAGGCGGTGTGGCGCGTCACCGGCCTCGAGGTCACGCCGCCCGGCCGGCCCCAGCCGGAGCTGAAGGCCATTCCCCACATCAAGGCCGTGGCGGGCGGTATCGCCACCCCGCGCGTCACCGTCCGCAACACGGGCTCGGCGCCCATCGGCAACGCGGACCTCACCCTCACCCTGGGCCCGGCGGGCGTCTCCTGGCCGGACAGGCCGCAGGTCCACGTCACCGGACCGGACAACCGCAAGCAGTGGACGCCGTGCACCGTCAACCCCCGCAACGAGACAGAGGCGG
Organism: Streptomyces sp. NPDC003016; assembly: GCF_053591455.1. Taxonomy (NCBI): domain Bacteria; kingdom Bacillati; phylum Actinomycetota; class Actinomycetes; order Kitasatosporales; family Streptomycetaceae; genus Streptomyces; species Streptomyces sp. NPDC003016. The sequence continues at coordinate 3,539 of NZ_JBSFTV010000067.1, read as the reverse complement.
TGTGCAAGGACGTACCGCTGTCCCTGAAGCCGGGCCGGTCCACCGAGCTGGAGACCCGGGTCCGTACCAGCCCCTCCCTGCGGCCCGGTGAGATGCCGGGGGTCCACTTCCGCATCGGAGAGAAGTCCGCATACGCCGACTTCCTCATCGTCCGCCGATAGACGCCCCACCCCACCCCGGCCGCGCGGAACCACCGAGCGGCCGGCCACCCGGAAGACAAAGGAGTGTCAGATATGAGTACTGCAGCGCATCGCCCCATGGCCCGGATGAGCAGCACCCGCCCACGCCGCCTGCGGAAGGCCACCACCGCCACCGCCCTCCTGGCCGCCCTCGCGACGGGCGGCGGTCTGGCCGCCGGAACCGCCACGGCCGCCACGCCCCCCCAGGCGGCGGCCGTCCACCTGACCGTGGAGGACGTGCCCTTCGTCAGGGCGACGCCGGGGGACCCGGCCGAGCCCATGGTGAGGGTCACCAACACCGGCAACAGCCGGATCGCCACCCAGAACGTCACGCTGACCCTCGGCCCGCGCGGGGTGTCGTGGCTGGGCTGGCAGGAAGTCTACATCGTCCGCAACGGCCGCACGGAGAAGAACCGCTGCTCCCTCAGCGACACCAACCCCAAACAGGCGACCTGCAAGAACGTGAAGCTCTCCCTGGAGCCGGGCCAGTCGATCAACCTGCACACCGAGGTGGCGACGAGCCCCACCCTCAAGCCGTGTGAGATCCCGCGGGTCCACTTCGACGTGGGCGGCATCGACTCGGCCAACGCCAACTTCATCATGGACAACCCGGACGGTACTCCCGCGCAGTGCCACTGACCGGACCGGATACCGCCGGTCGCCACCGAGCGACCGGCGGCACTCCGCCCCCAGCCCCGCCCGTCCCCGCGTCCCCAGGGCGGTGAAATCGTGGACGCGATCCGCTATGCCGTCGATACCGGCTGCAAGTGGCGGGCCCTCCCCAAAGACTTCCCGTCCTGGCGTACGTGGTGCGGATTCATGGCCCGCTGGGCGGCTGCCGGTGTCATCGGGCAGGTCCGCGAGCCGTCGGGCGGTTGCGTGACGGTAGTCGTAGCTGGACCGGCAAGCGAGACCGCGCTCTGCTGACCTTGCGGCTCGCAGCAGGGTCCGTGCGACCGATGGTGCGGCCACCGGGGCAGGGCATCTGCCGGTGGCCGCACCTGGTCTGCGGTGAGGCGGGTCGCCTCGCCGCTGAAGGGAACCTCAGTTGACGCAGTTGGTGACGCTGATCTGCGGATTCAGCGGGTCGGTGCCGTCGACGCGTACCGTGCTCGAGCCGCCGCAGGTGTAGTTGACGCCCTCGGACGTCGTCAGGGATGCGGGGCCGCGGGTAGTGACCTCAACCGTCGTGGCGGTGAGAAGGATCTCGGTCTCGCTCCGCCCTTTGGTGTCCACGCTCACGTACTTCCCGCCCGCTTTCACGGTCGTGTCGCACTGGCCGGCGCTGTAATCCCGGAAGGAAAGCGTCGCCGTGTCGATCTCGAAGTTGTTCGGACCGTTGCCCATACAGCCGAAGCTGACGGTGGTGCCCAGGGCGGTTGTGATGTCGGTGTTGCAGTTTCCGGTCTGGTCGAAGATCAGCCTGGTGCCCGAAACGGTGGGTTTGGTCTGGCCGTTGCACTGGATCTGAACGCTGACCAGCTGGCCGTCGGCCGTCAGGTTGCAGTTGACTCGTACGGTGGCGGTGTCACTGATGTCGACGCATCCCGTGGGCAGCGGGTCGGCGGTGGTGGTGGCCGAGGCGGTGGCCGGGAAGGCCATCAGCCCCACCACCAGCGCAACAGCTGACAGCAGCGCGCGTATCAGGTGTCGTGGTGCCTGCATGGACGGCTCCTTGAAGTTGAGACCGGGTGCGGCGCGCAGAGTGCGGACAGCTGTCGCGTGATTCGGCGAGCGCCGCCCGGCTGCCAACCGGCGTTGACGAACTCCTGGGTTGAAGCAGGTGATCGGCTGTACTTGGACAGGAAAGGCCGCAGACGTGTGGCCGCACACCCGCCGGCCACAGAGCCCGAGCGCGGCGGGCATGCTCGTGTCAGCGGGGTCAGGTCGCATTGCGGGTGAAGCTCAGGCCGAGGTTGGTACCCGTCTGGGTGTTCAGCCCGCCCTTGCCGCAGGCGGTCTGGTCGGTGGCGATGAGCTGTTCGGTGTACAGCATGCGGCCCGGGTGGATGAGCGATCCGCCGGTGGTGTCGGCGGTGGTGGCGGCGACGTTGTTGCCGTTGATGCGGGTGATGACCGCGGGGTCGTTCACGTCCAGGCCGACGACGGTGCTGCCGATGACGTTGCCGTCGTTGTCGTGCCACTTCCAGGTGAACTTGCCGGTGGAGTTGCCGCCGAGGCACGAGAGGACACCGTTGCCGGAGTACACGTACGTTCCATAGGACAGGTCGGGCACGTCGGACACGCAGTTGCCGACCGTGCCGGTCTCGTTGACCGCCGTCTGGTGCGGCACGTAGGTGATCGGCTTCGAGAACTCCTGCGTGCTGTTGCCGGTCAGACACTCGATAAAGGTGCCCGTGCTGTCGGCGTGCGCAGGCGGGGCGAGCACGATGGCGGGCGCGGCCAGCAAGGCCACGCCGAGGAGCGTGCGCAGGGTGCGGGTGGGCATCGACGGTTCCTCCTACTTCTCACCGCCCGTGACGGGAGGCGAGCATTCGGTAGTGCCGGACAACGCGCCGACATCCTCCACCTCTACGGCCACCCGCGACAGCCACAATCCGGTCACAAGGCGTCGGCACGGCCCAGGCTCATGCCGGCCTTGGGGGCGCCTTCCCAGCGTCGGCCTGGTCTCCCGACGTACCGGCCCAGGGGCTTTCATGCGCATCCTGTTCGTGGCGTCCGTCTCCGCGCCCCACCTGACTCCGATGGTTCCGCTGGCCTGGGCCCTGCGGGCCGCCGGGCACGACGTGCAGGTGGCGTGCGACACCGACACAGCCCCGGCGCCCTGGCGCCGGGGCTCACCGTGGTACGGGTGGCCACGCAGGACGACGGATTCGGGCGGCGGCACCGCGCAAGCGTGCGAAGGGTGCCCGGTGAGCCGCACTACCGGGGAAAGAACGCTCTGCCCCGCGTGTTCGCCGAGAACTGAGCTGCCCCGAGTTTCGTAGAGTCCGGTGATCTTGGTTCAGGCGGACTGCGGAGTCTGCCCCTGGCTCCGCCGGAAGGCTTCCTCGTACTCGGCGGGCGGAACGTAGTCGAGCGCGGAGTGGAGGCGCTCTTCGTTGTACCAGGTGATCCATTGGAAGATCGACCGCTCGACCTGGTCGACGTCCTTCCAGGGGCCCTGCATCTCTATGAGTTCGGCTTTGAAGGTGCCGTTCAGCGCCTCGGCCATCGCGTTGTCGTACGAATCCGCGACCGACCCGACGGAGGCAGAGGCGCCGATGTCGGCGAGCCGGCCGGTATACCGGATTGACACGTATTGACCAGGTTCAACCAGTCGTAGCAACACTCCTGATCAGAGAGGTGTGTTGTGGGACGTCCAGCAGGTTGGATGACGGAGTTGACGGGTCGGTCACC
>NZ_JBSFTV010000066.1:0-26527 GCF_053591455.1 Streptomyces sp. NPDC003016 | reverse complement strand
CTCTCCGCTGCGGCATTGTCCGCGCTGGAGCCGACTGCGCCCATGCTCTGCCGGACCCCTGCTGACCTGCATATTTCAGTGAAGGCCCTGCTCGTGTATTGCGATCCGTGATCGGTGTGCATGATCGCTCCGGCCAGGCTCCCGCGGGTCCGCTCGGCTGCCGTCAGGGCGTCGGTGACGAGCTCGGTGCGCATGTGGTCGGCGATGGCCCATCCGGCCAGCCTGCGTGAGGCGAGGTTGATGACGGTCGCGAGGTAGAGCGGCTTTGAGCCGCTGACCGGCAGATACGTAATGTCGCCGACGTACTTCGTGTTCACCGCGGCCGCGGTGAAGTCACGGCCGATCAGATCCGGTGCCTTCGGGGCCGCTTGGTCCGTGAGGGTGGTGCGGTGCCGGCGGCGCAGACGGACTCCTTCGAGCCCGATGGTCCGCATGATCCTGGCGACCCGTTTGTGGTTGATCTGTTCGCCCTGGTCGCGGAGCTCGGCGGTGATCCTGGGGGCACCGTAAGTGCCGTCGGATTCCCGGTGGACCTTGCGTATCCGGGCTGCGAGCCCGGCCTCGACGGTCTGTCGAGCCGCCCTTGCGGCCGCGGTGCGGCGCCAGTAGTAGAAGCTTGACCGGCAGAGGCCGAGAATGTCGCAGAGCCGCTTCACGCCGTGACGGCGCTGGTGGTCAGCGACGAACTGGAAGCGGTTCACCAGCGCGTCTCCGTCGTGAAATACCGGGCCGCCTTGCGGAGAATGTCACGCTCTTCCTCCAGCTCACGGATCCTCTTGCGTGCCGCGACCAGCTCCGCCTGAACGCCATCACCGCCCGCCTGCGCAGCAGGTGGCGGCGCGGAGTGGGCACCGGGACGGCGGCCGTCAGCGGCTCGGATCCAGTTCCGCAGCGTCTCGGTGTTCACTCCGAGATCACCGGCGACCGACTTGATCGTCGCTCCCGGCCTCGACCGGTACAACGCGACCGCGTCCGCCTTGAACTCGGCGGGGTAATGCTTCATCCCCACGGGGACTCCGTTCTCCTGGACCATCAAGATCCAAGTCTCTCCGGTGTCCAAAACCCGGGGTCAAGGCCCGCCGCCGAACCAGCTCGGTGGTGGTCAGCGAGCGCAATGCTTCGCGTACCGCGGTGGGTGGGATGGGCCGGTCAAGTCCAAGTTGACTTGAATGACACTTTCGACGTGGTTCACCGGATGAGACGCTGGCCATGCGGTATCGGTTGATGTGAGAAGGGCCTGCCCGGTGGGGTCGACCAGATCAAGGTCCGAGTGTGCATGACGCTCACAGCCGGAGAGATTGCCTGTGGCGACGGCCGTCGTCGGCATGGTGAGGAACTGACGCCGCTTCCTCGGTTCTGAAGGGGTACACGTGACGACACGACGCATGAATGGCAATCTGAGCGCGGTCTCGACGCTGGTGACGGTCTTGGTGCTGGCCGCGGCCCCCTCGGCCTTGGCCTCTACCGAAGCCGGGTCCAGTGCGGCGCCGTGGGCCAATGATCCGTTCGATGTGTGCTCACAGGACTGCGTACTCGGTGGCGCCTGGGGCACAGTGATCTGGGGAAACCGGACGGCGACCGTGCAGGGTGGAGTCGCGGACTGGACCACCGTCGGCACCACTGTTCATTTCGAAGCCTTCGCTGGCAGTACCAAGATCGATACCGAGAGCAGGGGTGTCGTCAATAGCTCCGCGTACGGGGAGAAGCCCTATAACTTCGTCATCGGTAATCCCGATCTGCCCGGCGGTATCGACCGGGTCCGGATCACCGTGTGCACTCCTAGCCCCACCAACTGCGGCCAGCAGTTCAACGCGGTGAGGAATTGAAGTTTTCTCAGCGAAATTGCGCCTCGGGGGGCCGGTCGTAGACAGACGTGAAGCCCCTGGTAGGACGGTTCTCACCACAAGATCGTCCGCAGAACCAGAGGCTTCACGTTGGTCACCTATGCTGCCACGCTCGACGTTCCGCGCCACATCGTGGTGTACCTGTCCAGGCTGCTCGCCGCGCATCGCCGCGGCCTCAACACCCCTCGTGGATCGCGGGCCCTGGGCACGTTCCGGCAGGCCGTCCTGATGCTGCGCTGGTTCCGTGAGCGCGGCTGCGTGCACTGCCTGGCCAGGGACGCCGACGTCTCGCAGGCCACCGGCTACCGCTACCTGCACGAGGGGATCGATGTCCTCGCGGATCAAGCCCCGGATCTGCACGAGGTGTTGGACCGTTGCCGCGCCGAGGAGATGAGTCACGTGATCCTCGACGGCATGCTCGTCGAGAGTGACCGCCTCGCCGGTATCCGGGACAACGGCAACGACGTGTGGTTCAGCCAGAAACACAAGAGTTTCGGCGGCAACGTCCAGTTCCTGTCCGGCCCGGACGGCACCCCGCTGTGGGTCTCCGACGCCGAACCGGGATCCACCCCGGACATCACCGCAGCCCGGCTGCATGTCCTGCCCGCGCTGTACAAGGCTGCCGCCGACGGACTACCGACTCTGGCCGACAAGGGCTACATCGGTGCCGGCATCGGCATCCATGTCCCGGTCCGCCGCCCCAAAGGAAAGCCGGAAAGGGCCCTCGACGCCAACACGCGCAGCACGAACACCACGATCAGAGACCTCCGCGCCCTCGGCGAGCGCACCGCCGCCGAGCTCAAGGAACGCTGGCGCACTCTGAAGCACGTCACCCTGAGCCCCGGCCGCATCGGCGACATAGCCCGTGCCGCCATTGCCCTCAACCACCAGTGGAAGTGATCTTTATTGAGAAAACCTCATTGAGCCGTTTTCATCCTGGATAGCTGCAGGTCAGTAGCGTGTGGACGGCCTGAACGATGGTGCCGATCCGGCGGGTGGAGCATCTGGCTCGCCGGAGGATTCGCCAAGACTTCAACTGTGCGAAGGCGCGTTCACCCGGAGCCCTGAGCCGGGCATGATCCCGGTTGAACTGCTGGAGTGCTCGGGCTGTTCGCGGTGGTGGTAGTACGGGGTGCGGAAGGTGGCACCTGCGCCCTGGTAAGCGCGGTCCGCGAGAACGAGGATCTGCCTGGTCATGCAGGCCTGGACGATGCCGTGGGCACGGGCCGCGGTCAGATCGTGGGTCCGGCCCGGCATCGCGCGGGAGAACCAGAGCGGTGTGCCGTCGGGCCAGGCGATGACCTGCACGTTCATCCCATGCCGGCGGTGCTTCATCGAGTAGTACGGCTCATCCGCCTTGATACGGTCGGTGGCGATCAGGGTGCCGTCCACGATCACGTGATCGCCCTCGCCCAGCCCGGTCAGGGCCTCGTGCAGGCCCGGCGCCCACGCCGCGAGGACGTCCAGGGTCTCGTCGACGTAGCGCCAGGCCGTCGCGGTCGAGACACCGAACCCGGCCGCGAGCTGGGCGAACGACTCGTTCTTCCGAAGATGGGCCAGGACGAGAAGCGCCTGCTTGAAGCAACCGAGCCGTCTCCACGGCGAGTTCACCTCACGCCTTCGGGCGTAGATGAGCCAGGAGACATGCTCGACCAGCTCATACGAGACGTCGAGCATGGAAGGATACGGAACCAACAGAGCCCCCGGGCTGTCGGCAGTGTCGAGTGGAATCAACACCGCCAACGACCGGGGGCTCTGCCACGTCACCACCACCCCGCCTGACCAGGCCTTATAGCCCCTCAGAGGCAGGATCAAAGAAGCTCATTGACCAGTGAGCCTTTTTCAACCTCACGCTGATGCGTGGTGAAGGACGAGGACGGCCTTCACCAGGTCGGTGATGCGGTTGGTGCTGCAGCGGAGCTTCCGCAGGAGCCGCCAGCCTTTGAGGGTGGCCATGGCCTGCTCGCCGAGGCAGCGGATCTTGGCATGGGTGCTGTTGTGCCTGCGCTGCCACCGCTTGAGGCGACGGCCGCGGAAGGGCACCCGGATGGAACCGTCGGCGCCCTGATAAGCCTTGTCGGCCCAGCACTTCAGTCCGGCCTCGGCGAGTGCGTCGACGATGCCGTGGGTACGAGCGGCGGTCAGGTCGTGAGTGGAGCCGGGGAGCGCGGGCGAAGCCCACAGTAGCCGTCCGAATGGGTCGGTGAGGACTTGGACGTTCATGCCGTGGCGCTTGTGCTTGCCGGAGTAGTACGGGGTGTCGGCGGCGATCCGGTCGATCGGCAGGAGCGTCCCGTCAAGGATTACGAAGGCCAGCCGGCGTGCGGTCCGCATCGCCTCGGCCAGGCTGGGAGCGAGTGCGGCCAGGATCTGTATCGCCTCGCGGACGTAACGGTAGACGGTTGCGATCCCGATGCCGAACGCGGCGGCCAGCTGAACGTAGGTGTTGCCACAGCGCAGGTGAGTCAGGACCAGAAGCGTCTGCCGGCTCGGCGTGATGCGACGCCATCGGGTGCCGATCTTGCGGCGGTGAGCGGCCAGGCACCGGGCAAGGTGACGAAGGTGCGCGCTGGACAGATCGATCGCTGATGCGTAAACAAGCACGCGAAGCTCCTGGTCGGCACGGGTGATCTTGGTCGTGAACCCGTCTGCCAGGAGCTTCGTCGTTCACCTCGCGCAGGGTGCCCCAACCTGCCAGCCCCGCCAGCAGGTTGGAAAAGGCTCACTCTTGGCGTTCTTCGTTGACGGCGTGAAGCAGGACTTCGGTCCAGGACTGACGCGGTCCGAGACCATCTCAAGAAGGCGGATAGAGATCAGCAGGTGCAAGTGGCGGCCCGTCGAGGTGATCGAGCGGCAGATGCGGAACGAGGTCAATGCGGCTCGCGCAGACGTGGAGCCCGCAACCAAGTGACAGCCTGGTGGCGGGCGGCACCAGAACGTACAGCTGGTCACGCAGGTGCTCGGCGAGGATCGGGTAACCGCGTCGCGGCCCACCTGCATGGCGACCAGCGCCTGCAGGCCCGGCTGCTCTCCCGCCCCAGGCGTGTGCCGCCGGGTGCGGCCTGGCCGTCGTCCCCAGGACGGAAGTGCTGATGAGGGGGGGCGACCTGCTCCCTGGCATGCCGAAACATCCCGCAAGGGCACGCGTAGCGGATGCTGGGGATCGGGCCGCCCCTGCGGCGCCTGCGGCACGCCCGTTTCTGCTGGGCGTGCGGATTATGCGTACTGCGACGCCGGCTGCCAGCAGAAGGTCTACCGCCGCCGACGGACCACCAGCCCGGCCCCGGGCCCGGCCATGCATGGGACTTCACCTTGCTTGCCCGCCGGGCGCACGGCCCGGCGGGCAAGGTATCCGGCCGACGGTCAGGGAGCCGGATGGCGGCGGCCCCCTGGATGTAGCCCGGCGGGCCCGAGTCCCCTCGACGGCGATAGCTCACGGCGCCCCTGGTTAACCAAACGGTCCCGGATCTGGGACTCCATCGCATCCGTCTCCCATCCGTCTCCCATGGGAGACGGATGGGAGAAAGATCTTCCCAATCAAGGCTGACTACGGCTAGCTAAAGCTAAGTACGGCTAGGTTTGGGAGCGAATAGAAGCAGGCAGGACGCCGACCTGGCCTTATGTCGACGCAACCGTTGATCCAGACGATCACGGTTCCCCCTCTTCCGTAGCTCCCAGTGGTTCGTCCGCGACACACCGCCACGGAAACCCCGGGTCACCGCATCGTGCCCGCGACCGTTTGGGCACACAACCGTGCCGATGCTGTTGCATGCCGGAGGCAACGGCACGGGGCACGGGTGGCGTCGGACCGTACAAGAGAGGGCCCGGCCCGAACGGGGAACCGTGACGCATGTGTGCGGAGTCTCGTTGGGGCAACGGGAGCAACAGTTCAGCAGGCATGGGAGTGGGGTGCGGCATGAGTCGCATGGTGTTGGAACAGTTCCCGGCCGGCGGCCCGCGGGGCAGCCGGCCGGCCGAGGAGTTCGCCCTGGCGCGACGCGCGGAGGGCTGCCCGGCGGAGGTCGTGATGGACCTGGAGTCGGACGCGTTCCTGGTGGTCGTGACGGAGCGGGCGACGGAAGCCGACGCGCGCGCCGGATCCGGCTACTCCGTGGCGTCGAGGTCGTCGGCGTAGTGCTCGATCGCGGCGCGGTAACGCCGCACGCCCGGGTCGTCGCTGGTGGCCGCCAGGGCCTTGAGCAGCGTCCGGACGGCTTCACGGCCTTGGCCGGTGTTGTACAGGGCCATGGCGAGGAAGGACTCCAGGGCCGGGTCGTGCGGAAACTCCGCCAGGCCGCAGCGCAGGGTGCGCAGGGCCGGTTCGTAGCGGCCCAGCACGCGGTAGGTGCTGCCCAGGCCCAGGAAGGCACCGTGGCGGTCCTCGGGCGGCAGGCCCGGCAGGCTCAGGGCGCGTTCGTAGTACGGAGCGGCCTCGCTCTCCAGGCCGAGCACGTCGTGCGCCCACGCGGCCTGATAGGCGATCACGGCGTCCTGCGGATACCGCTCGGCCAGTGTCACCAGCCGGCCGCGGGCCTCGGCGGCCCGGCCCTCCTCCCGTAGCCGTACCGCTTGCGCCAGCGCCGTGTCCCGCTCGTGGTCACCGTTCACCGGCCCACGCTACAACGGCCGGTGAGTTCGGTCGCGGGCCGGGCAGTACCTCGTCCGGCCGGGCGGTCGTCCGCGTCAGCCGGCGTACGCCGCCGCCTCGCCCGGCCGTCCGCCGAGCGAGGCGGCGGCCGCCGCGCCCACCAGGCCCGCGTCGGTTCCGGTCAGGGCCGGGGCGACCTTCAGGCGCTGGACGAAGGAGAGCGTGGCGTACTCGCGCAGCGCGCGGCGCAGGGGCGTGAAGAGCACGTCGCCCGCGCCGGCCACTCCCCCGCCGACGACGGCGATCTCGATCTCGGTCAGCGTCGCGGTCGCGGCGATCCCGGCGGCCAGGGCCTGGGCCGCCCGCCGGTACGACGCGACGGCGACCGGGTCTCCGGCCCGGGCGGCGGCGGCCACCGCGGCGGCGGTGGCGTCGCCGTCCGGGCCCGGCCGCCAGCCCTGGCCGAGCGCCCGGCGCGCGATGTTGGGGCCGCTGGCGATCCGCTCGACGCAGCCGCGCGACCCGCACGGGCACAGGTCGCCGTCCAGGTCGACACTGATGTGACCGATGTGGCCCGCGTTGCCCGTCGGGCCCGGGTGCACTCGCCCGTCCAGCACCAGGCCGCCGCCGACGCCGGTGGAGACCACCAGGCACAGCGCGTTGTCGTAACCGCGGGCCGCACCCTGCCAGTGCTCGGCGGCCGTCATCGCCACGCCGTCGCCGACCAGGGTGACCGGCCGGCCTCCCGCCACCCGGCGTACCCGCTCGACCAGCGGGAAGTCGCGCCACCCCGGGACGTTGACCGGGCTGACCGTACCGGCGGAGGCGTCCACCGGTCCCGCGCTGCCGATGCCGACGGCCGTGGCACGGTCCCACAACGGGGAGGCGGTCAGCTCACCGAACACCCCGCCGACCGCACGCATCACGGTCTCGGCGTCCTCACGCGCGGGCGTCGGCCGCTGCGCGCGCAGAAGAATCCGGCCGTCACCGTCCACCAGCGCGCCGGCGATCTTGGTGCCGCCGATGTCGAGAGCGGCGACGAGGTCGGTGTGCATCGGTGTCCGGTCTCCAGCGGGGCAGGGGGTGGCAGCAGGTCAGGGCAAGTCTCCCTTCACCTGACAACGTTGTCCAGGCCCTATGCTCGACGCCACACCCTTCGCACACCGGCGAGCACGCCCTGCTTGCCGGACACCGCACCGACGAGGACAGGACAGCGCACCGTGGCCGAGACCGAAAGCCGCCGCCCCGAACCCCGCTACGGCAACCGGCCGACCATGAAGGACGTCGCCGCCCGCGCCGGAGTCGGCCTCAAGACGGTCTCCCGCGTGGTGAACGGCGAAGCGGGCGTCACACCCGACACCGAACAGCGCGTCCAGGAGGCGATCGAGGCACTGGGCTTCCGCCGCAACGACAGCGCGCGCGTCCTGCGCAAGGGCCGCACCGCCAGCATCGGCCTCGTCCTCGAAGACCTCGCGGACCCGTTCTACGGGCCGCTGAACCGCGCCGTGGAGGAAGTGGCCCGCGCCCACGGCGCCCTCCTCATCAATGGATCGAGCGCCGGGGACCCAGCCCGCGAACAGGAACTGGTGCTCGCGCTCTGCGCCCGGCGCGTCGACGGTCTCATCGTGATCCCGGCCGGGGACGACCACCGCTACCTGGAGCCGGAGATCGCGGCGGGCGTCGCCACCGTCTTCGTGGACCGCCCCGCCGGGAAGATGGACGCGGACGTGGTGCTCTCCGACAGCTTCGGCGGCGCGCGCGAGGGCGTGGCCCATCTGATCGGGCACGGCCACCGCCGTATCGGCTTCATCGGCGACCAGCCGCGCATCCACACGGCGGGCGAGCGGCTCCGCGGCTACTACGCCGCGATGGAGGAGTCCGGGCTGCCGGCCGACGACGCGTGGGTGTCGCTCGGCTCCACGGCACCCGAGCGGGTGCGGGACGCGGTCACCGCGATGCTGGACGCCCCCGAGCCCGTCACCGCGATCTTCGCGGGCAACAACCGGGTGACGGTGACGGCGGTACGGGTCCTCGCCGGCCGGGAGCACCCGGTCGCCCTGGTCGGGTTCGACGACATCGAACTCGCCGACCTGCTCCAGCCGGGCCTCACCGTCGTCGCGCAGGACGCCGCCGCACTGGGCCGCACCGCGGCCGACCGCCTCTTCCGCCGTCTCGACGGTGCGAACGACGCGCCCGCGCGCGTGGAACTCCCGACGCGCCTCGTCGTGCGCGGCTCGGGCGAGATCCCGCCGTGGACGCCCTGAGCCCGGTCCGGCCGACCGGGCCCGCCGGGCCCTGCCCGCCGGGCCCGGTCGGCGTCCGGCGCGGCCTCAGCAGACCGGCAGGCCGGGCACGGGCTTGTCGTTGTCGCCGCCCTTGAGGTAGACGTCGCTGACGAAGACGCCGGCGTTCCCGCTGTCGTCGTCGGTCTTGGCCCACCAGACGTTCGTCCACTGGCCGGAGGTCTCCCTGCGGCCGAGGTTCTGCTGGCAGTAGAAGTAGTTGGTGCCCGCGTTCAGCACACCGGCCTCGGCTCCGGACGCCGTGTAGGACTTCGCGGTCCGCCAGACCGTGCAGTTGTACTTGCCGCCGCCGATGCTGTGGCAGGCGGGCTCAGGAGCCGGTTCGTCCGGGCCGTTCCCGCCGCCGGCCGTGGTCGTCGGGCCGCCCTCGCCGGACCCGCCGGTCGCCGCGCCGCCCGAACCGCCCGACGTGTCGGCGCCGTCGGCGGAATCCGACGTACCGGGACCGCCGTCGCCCTTGCCGCCGTCCGATCCGGAGTCTCTGCCGCCGTCCGAGCCGCCGGAGTCCTTGCCGCCGTCGCCGTCGCCGTCGTCATCGCCGTCGGCGGCAGGCGGCTTCGCGTCCGGTCGTGGGCTCTTCTCGGCCTCCTGCCCGGTGGGTCCGGAGCCGGCCGGCTTCTTCGTGGCGGAAGGCTCGTCGCCTGCGGGCATCCGGCCGAGGCTGCCGGGCGAGGCGCTCTCCTCCTCCGCCCCCTTCGCCTGCCCTGCGGACACCGGCTCCGTACGGTCGGTGAGGACGTACGTCACACCGCCGCCGGCCAGCAGGACGGCCGCGACTCCCGCCGCCACCAGAGCAGTCCTGCCGCGCCCGGGCCTGCTTCCCGGAGCGGGGCCGGGCGCGGCGGGCGACGGACCGGCCACGGGGCCGAACCCCTCCGGCCGGTGCGGAAGCACATCGTGCACCGTCGCTTCCCGGGGCGGACCGTAAGAGCCGTGCGGGGCGTGGGAGGCGTGGGAGGCGTGAGGGCCGCCCTGCGCGAAGCCGGGCTGCGCAGCACTGTCCCCGGCACCGGAACCGGCACCGCCGCGCAGCGCCGTCGTGGCCGCCGGGTCCTCACCGGCGGCCACCGCCGTGAGCAGCCGGGCCGCCTCCCCGGCATCGGGACGCTGCGCCGGGTCCTTGCTCATCAGCCGCTGGAGTACGGGCCCGAGCGGTCCGGCCCGCCGCGGCTCCGGCAGCGGCTCCTGGACGATCGCGGTCAGCGTCGACCAGGTTGACGTACGGCGGAACGGAGAGCCGCCCTCCACCGCCGCGTACAGTGTCGCGCCGAGCGCCCAGACGTCGGACGCGGGGCCCGGCTCCTGACCCTGGGCGCGCTCGGGCGCCAAGTAGTCGAGGGAGCCGACCAGTTCGCCGCTGCGGGTGAGGTGGGCCGTGGAGCCGTCGCCCGGATCGTCCATGGCCGCGATCCCGAAGTCGGTGAGCACCACCCGCCCGCTGGCCCGGTCGAGCAGTACATTGCCCGGTTTGACGTCGCGGTGCAGCACCCCGACCGCGTGTGCGGCGCCCAGCGCCTCCAGCACCCTGGCACCGATGGACGCGGCTTCGCGGGGGTCCAGGAGGCCCCGCTCGCTCAGTACGTCGTCCAGGGAGGGCCCGTCGACGAGTTCCATGACGATGACCGGGCGGCCGTCGTGCTCCGTGACGTCGTGGACGGCGATGACTCCGGGGTGGCGTACGCGCGCGGCGGCCCGCGCTTCGCGCTGCATGCGGATGCGCAGGCCGTCCAGTTCGGGAGCCGACGAGTCGTTGTACGTCCGCAGTTCCTTGACCGCCACCTCACGGCCGAGCACCTCGTCGACGGCGCGCCAGACCACGCCCATGCCGCCGCGGCCGAGCTGCTCGATCACGCGGTAGCGGCCGGCCAACCGCTCGTTCTCCCCCGTAGCCACCACTGCCCCGTTCCTCTGTTCCGACTGAGACGGGGTACACAGTACGGGGCCCTGTCGGCAGCTTGGGGCGCGCGTGCCGGGGCGGCAGGGCGGGCTCCCATGACGGGTGGACGGAACGGGTTCGCGGAGCTGCCCCCGGCGGTGTGGCAGCGGTGGGCCGGCAGCCTCAGCCGCCTCGACGGTCCGGCTGCTCGGCGATCCGCTCGAGACCGTCCGCCGGGCAGCGCCGGGCAGCCGGTGATGCCCGGTGATGCCCGGCGCTGTCATGCGGTGGACGGGCCGGCGGATCAGGCCCCGGATCGGCTCCTGATCACTGGGCCGTGGCCGTGAGGCCGCCGCGGCGCGGCGACGCGAAACCGTCGAGGTCCGCGCGGGTGAGGCCGGTGAGCCGGGCGACCTCGGCGGTGTCGAGGGCGCCGCAGTCGATGCCCCGCAGCAGGTAGCTGCTGAGCGCCTTGGCGGTCGCGGGCTCGTCCATCACGTCGCCGCCGGCGTGGTTGACGTACGCGGCGAGGCGCGCGGCGGCCTGCTCGTAGCCCTCGCGGTAGAAGGCGAACACGGCGGCGTAACGGGTCGGGATGTGCGCCGGGTGCATGTCCCAGCCCTGGTAGTACGCGCGGGCCAGGGCGCGGCGGGTGAGGCCGTAGTGGAGCCGCCAGGCCTCGTGGACGTGCTCGGTGGTCCCGACCGGCAGGACGTTGGTGGAACCGTCCGAGACGCGTACGCCGGTGCCCGCGGCGGCGACCTGCATGATCGCCTTGGCGTGGTCGGCGGCCGGGTGGTCGCTGGCCTGGTAGGCGGCGCTGACGCCGAGGCAGGCGCTGTAGTCGAAGGTGCCGTAGTGCAGTCCGGTGGCACGGCCCTCGGCGGCGTCGATCATCCGGGCCACGGCAGCGGTGCCGTCGGCGGCGAGGATGGACTGGCTGGTCTCGATCTGGATCTCGAAGCCGATCCGGCCCGCGTCCAGGCCGCGCGCCTTCTCGAACTCCTCCAGGAGGCGCACCATCGCGGTGACCTGCTCGGGGTACGTGACCTTGGGCAGCGTCAGGACGAGCCCGTCGGGCAGGCCGCCGGCCTCCATCAGACCGGTGAGGAAGATGTCGAGGGTGCGGATGCCGCGGTCGCGTACGGCGGCCTCCATGCACTTCATGCGGATGCCCATGTACGGGGCGGCCGTGCCGTTCGCGTACGCCTCGCTGATCAGCCGGGCGGCGCGGGCGGCGTGCGCGTCCTCGTCGGCGTCGGTGCGGCCGCCGTAGCCGTCCTCGAAGTCGACGCGCAGGTCCTCGATGGGCTCGCGCTCCAGCTTGGCCCGTACGCGGTCGTGGACCGGCTGGGCGAGGTCGTCGGAGAGGCCGAGGACCGCGGCGAAGGAGGCGGCGTCCGGGGCGTGCTCGTCGAGCGCCCTGAGCGCCCGGTCGCCCCAGGAGCGGACGGTGTCGGCGGCGAAGACGTCGCCGGGTACGTAGACCGTGTGTACGGGCTGGCGGGTGCCTGGGTCTCCCGGGTAACGGCGGGCAAGCTCCTCGTCGACCGGTACGAGGGAGGCGCTGATGCCTTCGCTGACCGCGCCTGCGAGGCTTGTCGCCACCTTCTCCTGCTGACCCATTCCAACCCTCCAGTTTTCCGCTTCACGGAATCAATAATCCGCATAGCGAAGTTAATGGCCGGTCGTGACCTGCGTCAATGGTCTCCGGAAAGCGGCCGGGGCCGCGCGGTGAAGATCACCACACGGCCCCGGTGCTTTCCGGCGCGTCACGACGTGCGCAGGTCAGCCCTTGCGGGCCCTGACCTCTTCGGTCAGCTGCGGGACGACCGTGAAGAGGTCGCCGACCACGCCGTAGTCGACGAGGTCGAAGATCGGGGCCTCGGCGTCCTTGTTGATGGCGACGATCGTCTTCGAGGTCTGCATGCCGGCCCGGTGCTGGATCGCGCCGGAGATGCCGGAGGCGATGTACAGCTGCGGGGAGACCGACTTGCCGGTCTGGCCGACCTGGTTGGAGTGCGGGTACCAGCCGGCGTCGACGGCGGCGCGCGAGGCGCCGACGGCGGCGCCGAGCGAGTCGGCGAGCTCCTCGATGACGTGGAAGTTCTCGGCGCCGTTGACGCCGCGGCCACCGGAGACCACGATCGCGGCCTCGGTCAGCTCGGGGCGGCCGGTGGACTCGCGCGGGGTGCGCGAGACGACCTTGGTGCCGGTCGCGTTCTCACCGAAGGAGACGGTGAGCGCCTCGACGGTGCCCGCGGCCGGGGCGGCCTCGACCGGCGCCGAGTTCGGCTTGACGGTGATGACGGGGGTGCCCTTGGAGACACGGGACTTGGTGGTGTACGAGGCGGCGAACACGGCCTGCGTGGCCACCGGGCCCTCCTTGCCGGCCTCCAGGTCGACGGCGTCCGTGATGATGCCGGAGCCGATGCGGACCGCGAGGCGGGCGGCGATCTCCTTGGCCTCGGCGGAGGACGGCACGAGCACGGCGACCGGGGCGACGGAGTCGTACGCGGCCTGGAGCGCGTCCACCTTCGGTACGACGAGGTAGTCGGCGAACTCGGGGGCGTCGGCGGTCAGGACCTTGACGGCGCCGTGCTCGGCCAGCACCGCGGCGGTGGCCTCGGCGCCGTTGCCGAGGGCGACGGCGACGGGCTCGCCGATGCGGCGGGCGAGCGTCAGCAGCTCGAGGGTGGGCTTGCGGACGGCGCCGTCCACGTGGTCGACGTAGACGAGAACTTCAGCCATGGGAATGCTCTCCTGCGAGTGACGAGTGCGAAGAATCTGGGGGCGTCGAGGTGGCGCGCCGGCCTTAGACGAACTTCTGGCCCGCGAGGAACTCGGCCAGCTGCTTGCCGCCCTCGCCCTCGTCCTTGACGATCGTGCCAGCGGTGCGCGCCGGGCGCTCGGTGGCGGAGTCGACCTGGGTCCAGGCGCCCTCCAGGCCGACCTCGTCGCCGTCGATGCCGAGGTCGTCCAGGTCCAGCGACTGAACCGGCTTCTTCTTGGCGGCCATGATGCCCTTGAAGGACGGGTAGCGGGCCTCGCCCGACTGGTCCGTCACGGACACGACGGCCGGCAGGGACGCCTCCAGCTGCTCGCTCGCACTGTCGCCGTCACGGCGGCCCCTGACCGTTCCGCCGGCACCACCCTCGACCGAGACCTCGGAGAGCAGCGTGACCTGCGGGACGCCCAGGCGCTCGGCCAGCATCGCCGGAAGGACCCCCATGGCGCCGTCGGTCGAGGCCATACCGGTGATGACCAGGTCGTAACCGGTCTGCTCGATGGCCTTGGCGAGCACGAGCGAGGTACCCATGACGTCGGTGCCGTGCAGGTCGTCGTCCTCGACGTGGACGGCCTTGTCGGCGCCCATGGACAGCGCCTTGCGCAGGGCGTCCTTGGCGTCCTCGGGACCGACCGTCAGCACGGTGATCTCCGCGTCGTCCGCCTCGTCGGCGATCTGCAGCGCCTGCTCGACGGCGTACTCGTCGAGCTCCGACAGCAGGCCGTCGACGTCGTCGCGGTCGACGGTCAGGTCATCGGCGAAGTGCCGGTCGCCGGTGGCGTCGGGCACGTACTTCACACAGACAACGATCCTCAAGCTCACGCCGGCTCTCCTACTGCATCGTCTATTTCTTGACTGCCTCGTTGCAGGCAGCATAGGCGCCTGAAGGGGCGGATTCCGGTCGGGGTGGACCCCCGTTCCGACTGGAATATTACTCGTCAGTACATCCAGTACCTGCCCGCTGAGCAAGCGCTTTGAACTGTGACCTTGCCAACGCTGCGTAATCGGTGGGTGCCGGGAACTCTCAGTCCCTCAGGGCGTTGAAGCGCCCCTGGTGGTAGAGCAGCGGCCGGCCGCTGCCCGAGGGGTCCCCGGCGACGACCTGTCCGAGCACGACACGATGGTCCCCCGCCGGCACGCGGGCCACCACCCGGCACACCAGCCACGCCAGTACGCCGTCGAGCACGGGCACCCCCTCGGGCCCCGTACGCCACCGGGTGGGCGGCGCGAAACGGTCGGCGCCGCTGCGGGCGAACGTGGCCGCCAGATCCCGCTGGCCCTCGGCGAGTATGTGGACACCGACGTGCTCGGCCTCGGCCAGCACCGGCCAGCTGGACGAGCCGGTGCCCACGCCGAAGGAGATCAGGGGTGGCTCGGCGGCCACCGAGTTGAGGGAGGTGGCGGTGAAACCGACGGGACGGGAGCCCTGTGCGGTGATCACCGCGACGCCCGCGGCGTGGCGCCGGAAGACCGAGCGGAGCAGGTCGGAGGAGGCCTCGGGGGCCTGCGTCGGGAGCGGAATGCCGAGTCCGGGTGAAGCCGTCATGGAACTGTCCTTGGTGTCCTTCTGCGGTGGGTGCGGGCGGGCGGGGGTCAGGGGGTCATACGGCGCGGCCGAGCGCGGCGATGACATCGGCCCGGCGCGGCTGCCCCGAGGCCCTGCGCACGATCCGCCCGTCCCGGTCGAGCACGAGCACGGTGGGCGTGGAGCGGATGCCGAGTGCGCGTACGAGGTCGAGTCGCTCCTCCGCGTCGATCTCCACGTGGGCGACGCCCTCGACCATGCCCGCCACTTCGGCGAGTGTTCTGCGCGTCGCGCGGCAGGGCTGGCAGAACGCGCTGGAGAACTGGACAAGCGTCGCGCGCTCCCCCGGCTCCACGCCCAGTTCGGCCGCGCCCAGTCGTGTACCGCCGTCGTGCCCCGGCACCTTCGCCTCCGCTGATCTCGGTCTCTTCCCCGCGTCTGTGTTTCCAGCGTTCACCACGGGGAGACGATTCCCCATGTTTCCGCACGTGACGAGAATCTCGCGCATGAACGACTCCAGGACTGGCTACTCGGCCGCTCATGGGGCACGATCTGCCCAGCGCCGCTAAACCTACGGCTGCGTAGCTTCCGCCGGGAGAGCCTCCCCGGGCACAGAAGGGTCCCCCCAGACATGGCAGAACTCGTCTATCGACCGGTCATCGGTGCCGCACGTACCCTGTTCAAGGCGCTGGACCTGAAGATCGACACGCAGGGTTCTGAGAACGTCCCCCGCACCGGTGGCGCCGTGCTGGTGAGCAATCACATCAGCTACCTGGACTTCATCTTCTCGGGGCTCGGCGCGCTGCCGCAGAAGCGCCTGGTGCGCTTCATGGCGAAGGACTCGGTCTTCCGCCACAAGATCTCCGGGCCGCTGATGCGCGGTATGAAGCACATCCCCGTGGACCGCAAGCGCGGCGAGGCGGCGTACGCGCACGCCCTCGACTCGCTGCGCTCGGGCGAGATCATCGGGGTCTTCCCCGAGGCGACGATCTCCGAGTCGTTCACGCTCAAGAGCTTCAAGTCGGGCGCTGCCCGCATGGCCCAGGAGGCCGGCGTTCCGCTGATCCCCATGGCCCTGTGGGGCACCCAGCGGATCTGGACCAAGGGCAGGCCGCGCAATTTCGGCCGCAACCACATCCCCGTGACGATCCGGATCGGCGAGCCGATGGACGCGCCCGTGGACGAGTTCGCGGGCGCGATCACCCGCCGGCTGCGCGGCCGGGTGCAGGAACTGCTCGAAGCCGCCCAGCGCGCGTACCCCGTACACCCGAAGAACACCGAGGACACCTGGTGGGTCCCGGCGCACCTGGGGGGCACGGCGCCGACCCCGGCGCAGGTGCGCGAGGCCGGCTGACCGCGTCCCGCGGTTCTCACTCCGGGGAGCGGACCGTGATCCGCGCCCCGGGGCTCAGCTTCTCCAGCGACTCGGCGAGCTCGGCCCCCGCGGCCCGGAGCTCGCCGAGCGTCATGGGGGCCATGCTCTCCAGCAGGAAGACGGCGTTGACGGACTCCTCGGTCAGCCGCGTACGGACGCCCTGACGCCAGTTCCAGCGCCGGCACGTGACGCCTTCGTCGTCGCGCCAGACGACCTCCCCCGCGTCCGGGTGCTCGACGGCGTCCTCGCCGCCCGCGACCGTGCGGAACGGCTCCTCGCCGGTGGACCGCACGAGCCGCATGGCGCCCTTGATGTGGTCCAGGTCCTCTCCCCCGACGGGGATGAGGTGCGCGACGCTGATGGCGTTGCAGAGATCGACGAGCCGGTTGATCCGCGGCAGTCCGGCGTCCGACAGGGCGCGCTTGGCGAGCGCTTCGGCGGAGTTGCGGTTGCGGGCCGGCTTGGTGCCGAAGGCCGTGTACGCCGCGCGCCAGGCCGCCATGTGCGGGTCCTCGTGCGGGGCCCGGCCGCCGAGCCGCTCGGTGAGGCGGCGCGTCGCGTCGTCGAGCAGGGCGGAGCTGTCCGCGTCACTGGGACCGTTGACCAGGCCGTATGCCTCGACGGCGAGGTGGGTGAAGCCGGGAGCGAGGGCGCGCACCTCGTCCGACACGGAAAGTGTGAGGGTCATGTCTGCCTTGTCTCGGGGCTTTCAGAGGGCGTCGGGGAGGGTCCGCCAGAGGTACGGCCGGTCCGGAGCGGCTCGCAGCGCGCGCAGGACGACCGGATGCGGTGCAGCATGCAGCACCGGGTAGTCCACTTCACTGAACTCCGGACGTACGGCGAAGGCCAGCCGTTCGCCGTACGGGGAGAACTGCGCGTCCACGCCGGGCTTGTTGCCGCGCGGATCCTGCCGCGACCAGCCGCCGTGCCCCGGAAGCCTGACCGCGACGAGTCCGTGGATCACGGCGTTCGAGCCGCCGTCGTCCGCGAGCCGCTGGTAGCACAGGGCGGTGGGGACGCCCTCGGCGCGCAGCAGCGCCGCGAGGGCGTGGGCCTTGGCGTAGCAGATCCCGGTGCGCCGCGCGATCACGTCCGAGGCGCGCCAGGTGACGCGCATGTCGCCCGCGTCGTGGGAGTGGGGGATGGTGTCGCGTACGAATTCGTAGGCCGCTTTGGCGTATGCGTATGCATCGGGAGCTTGGGCGCGCAGCCGGGCCGCGGTTTCGCGCACCAGCGGATGCTCATGGTCGATGACGTCGTCGGCGGCCAAGTAGGCGGCCAGATCAGGCTTTTCCTGGATCAGCTCCATGGCGGTCGAGCGTAAATACGCGACCGGCCGGAAGTCAATGAGTTTCCGGTCGGTCGCATATTTATACGTCGCGAGCGTGTTACCTGGCCATCTCTTCCTTGAGCGCCTGCACGAAGCCGTCCACGTCGTCCTCGGTGGTGTCGAAGGAGCACATCCAGCGGACGTCGCCGGCGGCCTCGTCCCAGAAGTAGAAGCGGTAGTGCTTCTGAAGACGCTCGCCGACCTCGTGCGGCAGCCGCGCGAACACCGCGTTGGCCTGGACCGGGTAGAGGATCTCGACGCCGTCCACCTGGCGGACGCCGTCGGCGAGCCGCTGGGCCATGGCATTGGCGTGGCGCGCGTTGCGCAGCCACAGGTCGCGCGCGAGCATCGCCTCCAGTTGCACGGAGACGAAGCGCATCTTGGAGGCGAGCTGCATCGACAGCTTGCGCAGGTGCTTCATGGCGCGCACGGCGTCCGGATTCAGGACGACGACCGCCTCGCCGAAGAGCATGCCGTTCTTCGTCCCGCCGAAGGACATGATGTCCACGCCCACGGTGTTGGTGAAGGTCCGCATCGGTACGTCGAGCGAGGCCGCGGCGTTGGACACCCGGGCCCCGTCGAGGTGGACCTTCATCCCGCGCTCGTGCGCGTGCTCGCAGATCGCCCGGATCTCGTCCGGTGTGTAGACCGTGCCCAGTTCGGTGTTCTGGGTGATCGACACCACCTGCGGCATCGCGCGGTGCTCGTCCTCCCAGCCGTACGCCTGCCGGTCGATGAGCTCGGGGGTGAGCTTGCCGTCCGGCGTCGGTACGGTCAGCAGCTTCAGGCCGCCCATCCGCTCCGGGGCGCCGCCCTCGTCCACGTTGATGTGCGCGGTCTCGGCGGCGATGACCGCGCCCCACCGGTCGGTGACCGCCTGGAGGGCGACCACGTTGGCGCCGGTCCCGTTGAAGACGGGGAAGGCCTCGGCCCGCCCGCCGAAGTGGCTGCGGACGATCCGCTGGAGGTTCTCCGTGTAGTCGTCCTCGCCGTAGGCGACCTGGTGGCCGCCGTTGGCGAGGGCGAGCGCGGCGAGCACCTCGGGGTGGGCGCCCGCGTAGTTGTCGCTCGCGAAACCGCGCACCCGCGGGTCGTGGTGCCGGCGCGCGTCGGTCTTCGCCGCGTTCGTCGGATCCGGGTTCACGGCTTGGGGGTCAGCCACAGGCGCTGTCCATTCACTTCCCTGGCGGGCCGGTCCCAGACTCCGGCGATGGCATCGGCCAGTTCCTTGACGTCCGTGAAGCCCGCGAACTTCGCGTTCGGGCGCTCGGCGCGCATCGCGTCGTGCACCAGTGCCTTGACGACCAGGATCGCAGCCGCGCAGCGCGGCCCTTCCTCGCCCCCCGCCTTGCGGAACTCGTCGGCGAGCGCCAGGGTCCAGGCCTCGGCCGCGGCCTTGGACGCGGCGTACGCGGCGTTGCCGGCGGTGGGCTTGGACGCGCCCGCAGCGCTGATCAGCAGGTAGCGGCCGCGGTCGCTGCGCTGGAGCGGGGCCTGGAAGGCGAGGGAGGTGTGCTGGACGGTGCGGATCAGCAGTTTCTCCAGCAGGTCCCAGTCCGTGAGGCTGGTCTCGGCGAAGGTCGCGCCGCCGCGCCAGCCGCCGACGAGGTGGACCATCCCGTCGATCCGGCCGAACTCCTTCTCGGTCTTGTCGGCCCAGTCGCGGGTGGCGTCGAGGTCGAGGAGGTCGACGGTCTCGCCGGTGACGGTGGCGCCGCCGTGGGCGTACCTCGCGGCGTCGACGGCCTCGGCGAGGCCCGCGGCGTTCGCGTCCGCACCGACGACGGTCGCGCCCGCCTCGGCCAGCCTGAGCAGGGCGGCGCGGCCCGCGGGTCCCGCCGCTCCGGCCACCGCGACCACGGCGCCCTCCAGCGCTCCGCCGTTGCCGTTGCTGCTGCCGTTGGTCATGGTCGTCGCCTCCTGGGCGCGAGGGCTCACGCGGCCACCCGCTCGGCACTCGCCGCGGTGATCCCCCGGGTTGAGGCGATCACGTTCTTCAACTTCTTGGAAAGCGCCTCATAGAACATGCTGAGCGGAAACTCGTCCGGAAGCACGTCGTCCACGAGTTTGCGCGGCGGCAGCGACAGATCCAGGGCGTCGGGCCCCTTGGTCCAGCGCGATCCGGGGTGCGGCGCGAGGTACGTCGAGACCAGGTCGTACGCCGCGAACCAGTGGACCAGCTTGGGGCGGTCGATGCCGGCCCGGTAGAGGTCCTCGATCTCGGCGCAGAGCTGGTTGGTGACCTGCGGGGCCCGCTCCCAGTCGATCTTCAGCGTGTTGTCGGTCCAGCGCACCACGTCGTGCTGGTGCAGGTACGCGAAGAGCAACTGGCCGCCGAGGCCGTCGTAGTTGCGGACGCGGTCGCCGCTGACCGGGAAGCGGAACATCCGGTCGAACAGCACGGCGTACTGGACGTCACGGCCGTGCGCGTTGCCCTCGGCCTCCAGCTTCACGGCCTCCTTGAAGGCGGTGAGGTCGCAGCGCAGCTCCTCCAGGCCGTACATCCAGAACGGCTGGCGCTGCTTGATCATGAAGGGGTCGAACGGCAGGTCGCCGTGGCTGTGGGTACGGTCGTGGACCATGTCCCACAGGACGAACGCCTGCTCGCAGCGGTCCTGGTCGGAGACCATCGCTCGGATGTCCTCCGGCAGTTCGAGGCCGAGGATGTCCACCGCGGCCTCGGTGACGCGGCGGAAGCGGGCCGCCTCGCGGTCGCAGAAGATGCCGCCCCAGGAGAAGCGCTCGGGGGCTTCGCGGACGGCGATCGTCTCGGGGAAGAGGACGGCGGAGTGCGTGTCGTACCCGGCGGTGAAGTCCTCGAAGGTGATGCCGAGGAACAGCGGGTTGTCGTAGCGGGTGCGCTCCAGCTCCGCGAGCCACTCGGGCCACACCATGCGCAGGACGACCGCCTCGAAATTGCGGTCGGGGTTGCCGTTCTGCGTGTACATGGGGAAGACGACCAGGTGCTGGCGGCCGTCGGCGCGCCGCTGGGCGGGCTGGAAGGCGAGCAGCGAGTCCAGGAAGTCGGGGACCGTGAACCCACCGGCGACCCACTTGCGGAGGTCGGCCACGAGGGCCCGGTGGTACGCGGCGTCGTGCTCCAGCAGGGGGGAGAGCTCCTCGACCGCGCCGGTCACACGGCCGACGGCGGCTTCCGCTTCGGCGGGCGTCGGTGCGCCCTCGGCGCCGAAATCTATGGACCCGTCCGCCGACTGCCAGGGCCGGATCGCCTCCACGGCATTCTTGAGCTCGGGCCAGGCCGGGTGCTCGACCACGCGCCGGGCACCGGATATGCCGTCGGCGACTGCGTCCTGCACAAGAATTTCCGTCATGTCACTTCCTTCACGGGAGAACCTCGCGTCAAGGCACCGTATAGGTCTTCGACTCTTCCATTCAAGAGCGGGTCCAGCAAATTATCCTGCCGAGCCCCCTTGATCGCCGCTGTTCTTCCTGTCCGGTCCCGTACCGGCGCCCGCTTCTGCCCTCTCCGCCCCTCTCCGCTCCCCGGTGGCCGTACAGCGCGCGTACCCGTTCCAGCCCTTGTCACCTCCCGTTCACCGGCGCGGCCCCGGGGATCGCCGGGGTCCGGGCGGAGCGCTCCGCTTCTCCGCGCGAGACGGCCCCCTCCGGGGAGGCGGGCCGTTAGGCTGCCCGGAGCCGCTGTCGACGGAAGCGAGACTGTCTTGAGTTTCCTCACCATTGGTCATCGCGGGGTCATGGGCGTCGAGCCGGAGAACACCCTCCGTTCCTTCGTCCGCGCCGAACAGGCCGGCATGGACGCCATCGAACTCGACCTGCACCTGAGCAAGGACGGCGCGCTCGTGGTCATGCACGACGCCGAGGTGGACCGTACGACCGACGGCAGGGGTGCGATCGCCGACCTGACCCTCGCGGAGCTGCGGGCACTCGACGCCGGGCGGGGCGAACGCGTCCCGGTCTTCGAGGAGGTCCTCGACGCGGTGGGGTCACCGCTCCAGGCCGAGATCAAGGACACCGCGGCGGCGCGGGCGCTCGCCGCGGTGATGCTCCGGCGCGATCTGGCGGGCCGCGTGGAGGTGTCGTCGTTCCACGACGAGGCGGTGGCCGAGATCGCCTCGCTCGTCCCCGGCGTACGGACCGCGCTGATCGCCAGCCGTTACGGCAACGACGTGGTGGACCGCGCCAGGGCGGTGGGCGCGGTGACGCTGGCGCTCAACATCCGCAGGCTGACCCTGGAGACCGTGGAGCGCGCGCACGCCGAGGGGCTGCGGGTCATCGGCTGGGTGGTGAACACGCAGGAGCAGCTGCGGCTGGTGCGGGCGCTGGAGCTGGACGGCGCGACGACCGACTACCCGGAGATCCGCCGCACGGGCCGCTTCACCGCGTGAGCGGGTCCGGCGGCGCCGTTCCCCGTCCGCCCCGGGCGTCGCCGCCCCTGCCCGGCCCGGCCGCTTCGGCCCAGCCCTTTTCAGCCCAGCCTCTTCACCAGCAGCTCGAACTCCAGGTCGTCGCGCTGCGGAATGCCGAAGCGCTCGTCGCCGTACGGGAAAGGGGTCGTCCTCCCGGTACGGCGGTAGCCGCGGCGCTCGTACCAGGCGATGAGGTCCTCCCGTACGGAGATCACCGTCATGTGCATCTCACGCGCGCCCCACGCCTCGCGCACGGTCCGCTCCGCCTCGGCGATGACGACCTTGCCGAGACCGGCGCCCTGCATCTGCGGACGGACCGCGAACATGCCGAAGTAGGCGGCCTCGCCCCGGTGTTCGAGCTGGCAGCAGGCGACCAGCACACCGTCCCGCTCGACCGTGAGCAGCCGGCTGTCCGGGGACTTGACCACGTCGAGGACGCCCTCGGGGTCGGTCCGCTGCCCCTGGAGGATGTCCGCCTCGGTGGTCCAGCCCGCACGGCTGGCGTCCCCCCGGTACGCCGACTCGATGAGCGCAACGAGCGCGTCCACATCGGTTTCCGTCGCGTCGCGGAAGGTCAGTCCGGTGGCGGCCGGACGAGGGGTGGTCTCCATGGGGGGTGGTCTCCGGATCTGTGCGGCGGTCGGGCGCCCCGAGCGTAACGCGCGCTAAGGTCCCGGTGCATGGTGCAGGTACTGAGCAGCAGAACTCTTCTGCGTCCCACGGATCCGGAGCGTTCCCGCGCGTTCTACGGCAAGGCGCTGGGACTCGCCGTCTACCGCGAGTTCGGCACGGGGCCCGAGCGCGGGACGGTGTACTTCATGGGCGGCGGCTTCCTGGAGGTCTCCGGGCGCTCCGACACCCCTCCCTCCCCCGGCCTCCAGCTGTGGCTCCAGGTCGAGGACGCCGTCGCGGCGTACGAGGAACTGTCGGCGCGCGGCGTCGAGGTGCTGCGGCCGCCGGTCAAGGAGCCGTGGGGCCTGATCGAGATGTGGCTCGCCGACCCCGACGGCGTGCGCATCGCCGTCGTCGAGGTGCCCGCGGACCACCCGCTGCGCTACCGCCCCTGACCCCGGCGCGCTCCCCGTGCACCCCCGTGCGCTCGCATACGGCGCGGAGGCGGCGGGCATCGACGGGACGACACCGTCGACGGGGAGGTACACCGTGCACGGACAGGCGATGTCCGGCTGGCTGCTCGTGGCACTGTGCGCGGCGACCGGCGCGTACTGCCTGCTGCGGCTGCGCAGCGGCGGGGAACACCGTGAAGAGGCGGGCGGTGACGCCCTGATGGGGTTCGGGATGGCGGCGATGGCGGTGCCCGCCGCGGTGCTCGCCCCGCCGGCGTGGGGATGGATGCTGTACGCCGGGGTCTTCGGCGGGGCGGCGCTGCGGGCGTTGTGGCAGACCCGCGGGAGCGCGCACCACGTGCACCATCTGGTGGGTTCGCTGGCCATGGTCTACATGGCGCTGGCGATGGCTCCGGGAAGCGGCGGTTCCGCGCACGAGGGGCACCCGTCCGGGTATGCCGCCGCCGGTGGGATTCCGCTGCTGACCGGCGCACTGCTGCTGTACTACGCCGCGTACGTGCTGCGCTCGGGGGTGGGACTGATGCCGGTGGCCACGGCGGCGGGGAACACCGTCGCGGGAGCGGAGGCGGAGGTGAACGGCGGCGCGGGCGGTGGCGGTGGCAGTGGGGCGGCCTCCTGGGACGCGCGGCCGGAACTGGCCCTCGCCTGCCGGGTTTCGATGGGCATCGGCATGATCGCGATGCTGGTCACCCTGTGAGACGCCGCCGCGAAACCGTGGCCTGCGTCACTTGACGCGCAAGGCCATACCCGTGAGTAGGCCCGCACTCATAGGCTGGCCCCATGACGCTCTCCTTGGCACTTCTGCTGCTCGGCGTCGTCGCCGCCGTCGCGGCCCCGCGGCTCCTGTCGCGCGCCGACTGGCGGGAGCGCGAACCCGTGGTGGCCCTGTGGGTGTGGCAGTGCGTGGTGGCCGCCGTGCTGCTGTGCTTCGGCCTGTCGATGACGTTCAGCGCGGCCGCCGCCTGGCAGGCCGTGCGGGGCCATGTGTTCGCCCCGGCCCCGCACGGCGTCGTGGAGGCGTACGCCCTCGCCGCGTACGGGCCGTGGTCCGCCGTCATCGCGGTGCTGCTGGCGTGCGGAGGAGCCTGGACGGCGGCGATGCTGGTCCGCGAGATCCGCGGGGCGCGCGCAGGGCGTGGGCAGCGGCGCGCGGACCTGCTCGTACGCTCCCCACTGCTGCCCGGCGAGGAGCCCGGCGCCGACCGGCTGGTCGTACTGGAGGGGGAGCGTCCGGACGCGTGGTGGCTGCCGGGGGGCGCGGCCCCGCGCCTGGTCGTCACGACGGCGGCGCTGCGGCGCCTGAAGGGACGGCAGCTCGACGCCGTACTCGCCCATGAGCAGGGGCACGCGCGGGCCAGGCACGACTGGCTGCTGCACTGCGCGTCCGCTCTGGCGACCGGCTTCCCGCAGATTCCGGTGTTCGCCGCGTTCCGCGACGAGATGCACCGGCTGGTGGAGCTGGCCGCCGACGATGTGGCCTCGCGGCGTTTCGGCCGGCTGACGATCGCCCTCGCCCTGGTGGAACTCAACGAGGACCGCGGCGTGTTCGGGCCGTGCCCGGCCGCCTCGCACGCCGGACTGCCGCAGCGCGTCGACCGGCTGCTGACCGCGGCCCCCCGCCTCACCGCGGGCCGTCGGCTGCGGCTGACGGCGGCGGCCTCGCTCGTTCCGGCCGTACCGCTGCTGGTCGCGTTCGTGCCGGGGCTCAGCGCGCTGGGGTAGCCGGCGTACGGAGGGTGCGGCCGGCATGCCGCGGCAGCCCTTCCGCCCGGCCCCGGGGTGGTCCGTGCCGCCGCCTATGGGCAAGGATCTCCTCATGCACTCCCCACGACTGGCTCCGTCCTCCCGCCCCGCCCTCCCCGCGCCCGTACGCACGGCCCTTGTCTGCTCGGCCCTCTCGGTCGTCCTTCTGCTGCTTGTCGCGTTCGAGTGGCGGCCGTTGATGTCGCTCGACCGCTCGGTCGGGGACGCCCTGCACCGCTCGGCGGTCGGCCGTCCCGGCGTCACGCACACCAACCGGGTCCTGTCCGACTGGGTGTGGGACCCGTGGACGATGCGCGCGCTGGTGGCCGTGGTCTTCGCGTGGCTGCTGTGGCAGGGGGAACGGCTCCTGGCGCTGTGGACCGCCGCGACCAGTGTGCTCGGTTCACTCGTGCAGCAGGGCCTCAAGGCGGCGGTCGGCCGTGAGCGCCCCGTGTGGTCCGACCCGGTCGACTCCGCGCACTTCGCGGCCTGGCCGTCCGGCCACGCGATGACAGCCGTGGTCACCTGCGGGCTGCTGCTGTGGCTGCTCTCCCTGCGCGGCGCGAGTACCGGGGTGCGCACGGCCGTGCTGGTCGCCGGAGCGGTGTCCTGCCTCGGCGTCGGCGTCACCCGGCTGTACCTGGGCGTGCACTGGATGTCCGACGTGCTGGGCGGCTGGCTGCTGGGAGCAGCCGTGGTGGCGCTCTCGGCGGTGGCGTACGGCCGCCTGGTCGCTTCCCGGGAAGGAACGTCCGCATGACGGCCGGGGGCGCACTCTTCGGCTTCTCCGGCCCGCCGCTCGGGATCGAACCCGCCGAGGTGCGGCTGCGCCCGGTGCCCTCACTCGTGGCCTGACAGGAAGAGCGTCCGTATCCGGCGGTCCCCCGCGCCGCCGGATACGGACGGCAAGCCCACGGAGCAGGCCCGGCCAGGCACCTGTCGTGGGAGCACTGAGTATATTGGCTACGGGCCAGTCAACGCAGGAGTTATCAGGATGTCCCCGCGCAGCGCATCGGTCAACGAGGAGTTGCGCCGCCGTTCCCGTGAGCGGTTGCTGCAGGCCACGGTGGAGCTCGTCGGGGAGCGGGGATACGAGGCGACGACGCTCGGCGCCATCGCGGACCGGGCCGGATCCGCGCGCGGGCTGGTCTCCTACTACTTTCCCGGGAAACGGCAGTTGCTGCAGTCGGCCGTGCACCGGCTGATGCACCGGACGCTCGAAGCGGCCCTGGAGCGCGAACCGCGCACCGAGGACGGCCGTGAACTGCTGGCCCGCGCGATCGACGCCGTACTGGGTCTCACGTGCGACCACCCGGTGCTCATGCGTACGCACATGGCGGGCATCCTCCAGGCGGAGGGCTTCGTGCGGTGTCCCGAACAGCAGCGGCTCGCGGAACTGCTGCGGGGCGCTGTCGTGCGCCACGGATCGCGGGACGCGGACGCCGACTATCCGCTGCTGCGCGCGCTGTTGATGGGCGCGGTGTTCGCCGCGCTGCTGCCGGGGGCGCCGATGCCGCTGCCGCGCCTGCGGGCCGAGTTGTTCCAGCGGTACGGGCTGGACTGGGAGCTCGGCGTGCCGCCGGGCGGAGCAGCCGATGGTGGTGCAGGCGCTGGTCACGACGTTCCAGCGGTCGCTGAAGGAGGAGTTGCGGACGGCGTTCGGCACGGAGTGACCCGGGGTG
>NZ_JBSFTV010000065.1:0-27842 GCF_053591455.1 Streptomyces sp. NPDC003016 | reverse complement strand
GTTGCGGGAGTCCTTCATCGCGCGTTCACGCTGTCCTTGTGGGCTGGTGGCTGTTCTCCGCCCGGTTGTTGGGGTGCTTCGGCTGCCGGTGCCCGACGGAGGGCATGACCTCACGGTGGGCGGCGCCCTGGGAGCGGAGCCCGTCCGTGACGACCACCCGCGGGACCGCACGCCTCTTCCTCACCAGGCGGCGGGAGAAGTGCCGGGCGGCGGTCTTTGTCCCGCCGGTACTGGACGAGGATGTCGAGTACGTTGCCGCCCTGGCCGACGGCCCGCCCAGGTACCTCAGCTCCCCGTCGATCCTGACGAACACCTCGCCCAGATGCCATCTGTTCCCGGGCCGGGGCCTGCGGCGGCGCAGGGCGGCGGCACAGGCCTGCCCGAACCTCCCACACCGTCGGCGGACCGTCTCGTAGGAGACGATCACGCCGCGCTGGAGCACCAGCTCCTCCACCTCGCGGAAGCTGAGCGGGAAGCGGAAGTACAGCCACACGCAGTGAGAGACCACCCCGGCCGGACACCGATACCCCCTGTACGACGGCGCACTGCCCACCGAGGCTCCCTCCCAGCCTGATCAACCCGAAGACCATCCCACCCGGTCAACCCCCATGACCGCGCCCCGCTGCAGGCTCATGCCTCACCAGCAGGCTCTCCTGGACCTGGTCTCCCCCCAGCGTCTGGCCACACCCACGATTTGGTCTCGGCCCGCGCCCCAGCGGATCATCCGGATCCGCGAACGCCAAGACGTTCCCGTGCTCGCCGGCCGCGCCTACATCGCGGCTGGCCCCTGGGTGACCGCCCCGGTCGGGCGCCCCTTCCCTCCGAGCCCTCATCCCGACCCGGCGGACCGTCAACCGGGCGCTGTCAGCAGCGCGAGCAGCGGTCGAACGAAGCATCGCGGGACTGAAGTCCGGGAGCCGTCGCGCACAGCGTCTCAAACCTGCATTCGGTCAGACCGTCACTCCGGACCCCGGCCTCAGTAGAACCGCGCCAGCGCGGCACCCTCCGCCCCCAGAGGACCGGGCACGGCGACGTGATGCCCGAAAACGCCGACCGTGACCTTCGCCGCGGCGGCGAAGACATCCCGGGCACCACAAGGAGCACTTGGCGGCAATCCACTAAACCGGTTACTTAACTGCCGTATCAGCATAGACAACGTTGTCGTCATCCGGCACAGTCGGCACCACGACCGCACAGGCCACGGGATCGGGCCGCCGGGAGGGCGACGGGCGGATCGTCGGTGCGTGGTTCGCGTTCCGGCCCCGAGCCTGCGGCGAAAACCTCCCCTCACGGTGAGAACCGGCCACGTCCAAGGAGACAGCCATGCACAAGCCTGTCGTGAACCGCCGTTCGTTCGTCCTCCTCGGCGCTACGACCGCCATGGCGGCGGCGGGCGCCGGGATACCCATGGCCTCGGCGGCGACCCCCACCGCAGCGCCGGCCGGCGCGCCGATGCCCGTCCGGATCGTCGACGACAAGGCGACGAGTGCCACGCGCGCGCTGTTCGCGTACCTGATGCGGCAGCAGGGCAACGGCACTCTCTTCGGCCACCAGCACGCCCTGTCCTACGGCTTCACCTTCACCACCCAGGACGGCAAGGCGTCCGACACCAAGGCGGCGGTGGGCGACCATCCCGCGCTGTTCGGGTGGGACACCCTGATCCTCGACGGTGACGAGCGCCCCGGCAGCAAGGACGCGACCGAGGCCGAGAACATCGCCGCGCTCAGCCGGTGCATCCAGCAGGCGGACGTCTGCGGTGGGATCAACACGCTCAGTGCGCACATGCCGAACTTCGTCACCGGCAAGAACTTCTACGACACATCGGGCCGTGTCGTCAGCCAGATCCTCCCCGGAGGCACGAAGCACGCGCAGTTCAACGCCTTCCTCGACCGCATCGCGAAGGCGGTCAAGGGCGCACGGCGGCCGGACGGCACCCTGATCCCGGTCATCTTCCGGCCCTTCCACGAGAACAACGGCGGCTGGTTCTGGTGGGGCGCTGGCCACACCACCTCGGCGGAGTACATCGAAATCTTCCGCTACACGGTCGAGTACCTGCGGGACACCAAAGGCGTCCGCAACCTGCTCTACTCGTACTCGCCCAACTCCAGCTTCGGCGGCGACCCGACGGGCTACCTCAAGACCTACCCGGGCGACGGTTACGTCGACGTCCTCGGCTACGACGCCTACGACAACTCCGCCGGATCGGACGCCTGGCTGGAGAGCCTGGTGAAGGACCTGGCGATGGTGGTCCGCCTGGCCCAGGAGAAGGGCAAGGTCCCGGCCTGCACCGAGTTCGGCGAGAGCGGGGAAGAGGGCCGAAACCCGCAGTGGTTCACGAAGCTGCTGGGCGCCATCAAGGCGGACCCGCTGGCCCGCCGGGTGACCTACATGCAGACCTGGGCCAACTTCGGGGGCAGCACCCGGTCCTACGTGCCGACCCAGGGCCACGCCTTGCACGCGGACTTCGTCCAGTACGCCCGGGACTCCTCCACCGTGTTCGCCGGTGACCTGCGAGGCGTGTACGCCGCACGCACCACCGCCATCCGGAACACCCCCTTCATGCACCTCGTGACCCCCACGGACCGGCAGCGCCTGACGAGTCCCGAGAGCACTGTGCGGGTGCGGGTCACGCATGCGACGGCGAGCCGGGTCACCTACTCGGTGAACGGCGGACGCGGCCGACAGCTCCGGCTCAACGCCGACGGCTTCCACTCCGGTGACTGGCCGATCGACCCGGCCTGGCTGGACAACCGGTCGGTGACCCTCTCGGTGGAGGCCCGGGTGAACGGTAAGACCCTCACCGACTCGGCCCTGGTCCTCCTCGGCGAGGTCGCCCCCCTGCCCGCCGGATGGATCGACGACTTCGAGGGGTACGCCGGGGACGACGCCACCCTCAGCGAGGTCTACAGCCACACCAACACCAACACCACGACCCTGTCGGCCGACCACAAGGCATCGGGCTCGTACGGGCTGGCCTACTCGTACGACTTCAGCAGCGCCGGGTACACCGGCATCGGCAAGACGGTCGACGCGGACTGGACCGCCTTCTCGTCGCTGGTGCTGTGGCTGCAGGGCGACGGTTCGGCGAACGGCGCGACGCTCCAGATCGTGTCCGGGGGCGCCTACTTCGAGTACGGGATTCCGCTGTCCGACACCAACGGACGGGAGGTCCGGGCGCCGTTCAGCGAGTTCAAGCCCGCTCCCTGGGACACCGCGCACGCCGGGGAGGTGCTCGACGCGGCCCACCTCGCCAAGGTGGCGACGTTCAACATGTACCTCGGCCACGGCAGCGGCGCCCCGGCCAAGGGTGTCGTGTACGTGGACAACATCAGGGCCGAATGACCGCCGCCGTCCGCGACGGCCCCCGGTGGCGGGGCCGTCGCGGACGGGCGCCGGCGAGCAGGTGGAGCGGAGGCGTGCACAGGGCACCGCCCCGACACTGAACCGGGTGTTCCCGACGTCTCAGGGCTCGCAGCTGGCGGCGCTCATGTGCCACGGCACCGAGCGGATCACTTCCTGCATGGACGCGCGCGATCACACGGCACCGCGGCCCTGAACCTGTTCACGGGTCCTCGCTACCGTTGTCGTCCTCCAGGCCGGCCGCGTCCGGGGGCGTAGAGGCCGCCGACGGCCGACAGCGGCACCCCGGCCAGATCTCCTCCTGGATGAGGCGGCCGAAGTGGCGTCTGTCGCCGTCCTCGACCACTTCGCCACCGCTGCCGTCGGCAATGTGCCCGGCCGGACACACCGACCGCTCTCCGACCCCGGCGGACAGCGCCGCCGGCGCAAGGCGACCTCCGCAGGCTGTGCCAACGGACACCCTCTGCGCGAGCGGTGCACGAAGGCCAGGGCCGGACACATCCTGACCGCGATGCGCTCGCACCACCGCTCGGCTTCTGGGGTCAGGTGCGGGGATGCTTCGTCGGCGCACAGCCGGTCACGTCCCCGCCTACGCCTTCCGCGGTACGGGCAGGAAGCCCGTTTCCTGGAAATAGGTCAGGTACCGGGCCAGGATCTCGTCGGTCAGCACAGGATGATGCACGCCCAGGTCCGCCAGCGCCTTGTCCGTCCGGCTCGAGTCGAACCGCTCGTGGTCGGTCGCCCCGTGTCGCGTCTCCCCCTCGTCTCCGAGGAACAGCTGTGCCGCGTTGTCCTCCTGCGCCGCGACGCGAGCCTGCCACTGCGACAAGGACGTCTGCCGCAGCTCGTGACCCAGGCGGGCGGCCGCTTCGAAGACCCGGTCCAGGGTCGGGGCGTCCGGGTTGGTGAGGTGATAGGTGTGGGTGCCCGACCGGCCGGTCGAAGAGAGCGCCACGATCGCTGCGCTGACGTGATCCACCGGCACCCAGTCCGTCGAACCGGACGGCAGGTCCGGCACCGCTCCGGCCTGGAGGCACCCCTTGATGAGTTGCCACAGCAGGTCGCGGTCCTGGCAGGCACCGGTGGTGGTGTCGCCGCTGATGCGGCCAGGCCGGTGGACGGTCACCGGCAGGCCCCGTTCGCGGGCGATCCCGATGAGTCCCTCGGCCACCCACTTGCTTTGCGCGTATCCGTCGGGCAGGTCGCTCTCCGGTCCCGTCGGGGTCGACTCGGTGATGGGGGCGGGGCGGGGAGCGGGGGCGTAGACGCCCGTGGTCGAGACGTAGTGCATCCCGGGCGAGGTGGCGGAGTCGGCGAGCAGGCGGAGCAGTTCCGCCGTGCCGGCCACGTTGGGAGCGTGCAGGTCGGCGTACCCGGCGGCGAAGTTGACGCGTGCTCCGTTGTGCACGACCGGGCCGAGGCGGCGGGCCAGCGCGGTGCGGTCCTCGGACGACAGGCCGAGGCCGGGGGCTGCGAGATCACCGGGGACGGGGCGGATCAGGTCCGCGTACCGGGGGTTCCACAGGCGGTAGCGCTCCAGGTTGGCCCTCAGTCGCTCTGCAGCCCGCTGCTCGTCCTTGGCACGTACCAGGCAGTCGACCGGTCCGTCACTGCTCTCGATGAGGTCGCGCAGGAGGAAGGCGCCCAGGAAGCCGGAGGCGCCGGTGAGCAGGGGCCGGGCGGAGGGGCGTGAGGGCCTGCGGGCGGGGGCGGGCACCGGGACCGCCCGGTGCCGGTCCGCGCCGGTGATGTCTGCGGCCAGGCGGGCCTCGGCGGCGAGGTCGGGTGCGGCGGTCCTCTCCTGGCCGGTCTCTCCCGGTGCGCGTTCCAAGAGGCGGTCGACGCCTTCGACGGTGGGGGCGGCGAACAGAGCGCGCAGGGAGAGGCGGCGGCCGCACCGCTCCCCGATCCGCCGGGCCAGGGTCACGGCGAGCAGTGAGTGCCCGCCGAGGGCGAAGAAGTCGTCCGTGACGCCGACCTCGGACATGCCGAGCGTCTCGGCGAACACCTCGCACAGGAGGCGTTCGCGGGTGGTACGCGGGGGGCGGCCCCCGGCCGCGCTCCGGTCGGGGGCGGGAAGGGCGCGCCGGTCGGTCTTGCCGTTGGGGGTGAGGGGCAGGGCGTCGAGGCGCACGCAGGCGGCGGGGATCATGTGGTCGGGCAGGGTGGTGGCCAGACGGGCGCGCACCTCGGCCTCGTCCGGGCCTTCCGTGCCGTCCGCGGGCACGGTGTAGGCGATCAGACGCCGGTCGCCGGGCCGGTCCTCGCGGACGACGGCGCAGGCCGCGGCGACGCCGGGCAGTGCGGTGAGCGCGGCCTCGATCTCACCGAGCTCGATGCGGAAGCCGCGGAGCTTGACCTGGTCGTCGACGCGGGAGACGTAGACGAGTTCTCCGTCGGCCGTCCAGCGCACCAGGTCTCCGGTGCGGTACATGCGGCCCCCCGCGCGGTCGAACGGGTCGGCCACGAAGCGGGACGCCGTCAGGCCGGTCTGCCGGTGGTAGCCGCGGGCCACTCCCTCGCCGGAGACGTACAGTTCGCCGACGACGCCGGGCGGCACGGGGGCCAGCCGGTCGTCCAGGACGTGGACCCGGGTGCCGTTGACAGGGCCGCCGATCGGCACGGTGCGGTCCGGGGCAAGTGGTCCGTCCGCGTGCTGGAAGCTGCTCATGGTGGCGCAGACGGTGGTCTCCGTGGGGCCGTAGGCGTTGACGAGGAACCGGTCGCGTGCCCAGGTGTGCACCAGGGCCGGGGAGCACGCCTCGCCTGCGAGGACGAGTGTCGTCCCGGCGGGCAAGGAGCCAGGAGGCATCACTGCGAGGGCGGCGGGTGGCAGGGTGAGGTGGGTGACACCCCGCTCGCGGACCAGGGCGGCGAGGGCGGGGCCGGGCATCAGGGCGTCGCGTTCGTCGATCTCCAGACAGGCGCCGGAGAGCAGTCCCATGCACAGCTCCCAGAACGCTGCGTCGAAGCTGACGGAGGCCATGTGGAGCACCCGGCTGCCGGGGGTCACGCGCAGCCGCTCGCTCTGGGTCCTGGCCATGGCACCGGCGCCCCGGTGGGTGACCACGACGCCCTTGGGGCGGCCGGTGGAGCCGGAGGTGTAGATGATGTAAGCCGGATGCGCCGGCAGGAGGGCGGGCCGGGCGACGGCCTGCGCGGCCGTCGGGGCGCTGTTGGGGAAGTCCGCGACGTGCACGGACGGCACTGCGGACTTCGGAAGCCTGCGGTGGATGGCGGGCGTGGTCAGGAGTAGGCGTGGCCGGGCGTCGTCGAGCATATGGGTCAGGCGCCGGGCCGGGTAGTCCGGGTCGAGCGGCACGTAGGCGGCACCGGCCTTGAGGACGCCGAGGAGGGCCACGACGAGCTCATGGGTGCGGGGCAGGGCAACGGCCACCCGGTCCTCGGGGCCGACGCCCAGGGCGGCGAGGTGGTGGGCGACTGCATCGGCGCGGGCGTCCAGCTCCGAGTAGGTGAGGGTGGTGCGGGCGTCACGGACGGCCGGGGCGCCCGGCGTGTGCCGGGCCCGCTGTTCGAAGAGGGCCGGGACGGTGGCCGCGGGCACGTCCTCGACGGGTCCGGTCCCCCAGGCCGTGAGTCGGGCGCGCTCGTCGGGGTTGAGGACCTCGTAAGTGCGCAGCGGGCGGTCCGGGTCGGCGGCGGCGGTCCCCAGGAGCAGGACGAGACGGTCGGCGAGACCGCGGACCGTGGCGAGGTCGAAGAGTTCCGTGGCGTAGTCGACGGTGGCCCGCATGCCGCTGGGTGTGCCGTCGTCGTCGCGTGTCTCGGTGAAGGTGAAGGACAGGTCGAACTTGCTCACCCCGGACAGGGCCGGGACTCCGCTGACGGTGAGGCCGGGTAGGTCGAGGGGGGCAGCGTGGACGTGGTTCTGCAGGACGAGCATGGTCTGGAAGAGAGGGTGGTGGTTCTGTGAGCGGACGGGGTTGAGCAGTTCCACCAGTCGCTCGAAGGGGATGTCCTGGTGGGCGTGCGCGGAGAGGTTGACCTCCTTGACCCGGTCCAGGAGTTCGCGGAAGGTCGGGTCGCCCGTCAGGTCGGTGCGCAGCACGAGGGTGTTGACGAAGAGGCCGACGAGGTCGGAGGCCGCCTCGTCGGTGCGTCCGGCGACGGCCGTGCCCAGTGGGATGTCGGTGCCCGCGCCGTGCCGGGACAGGACGGTCGCGAGGGCCGCCTGCAGCACCATGAAGACACTGCATCCGCTGGCGCGGGCGAGGTCCGTGACGCGTCGGGCGGTGACGCGGTCGAGGCCGAAGTCGTGGGTGGCACCCGTGTGCCGGGACACGGCGGGGCGTGCGTGGTCCCACGGCAGGTCGATCATCTCCGGAAGGTCTCGCAACGCCTCTTTCCAGTAGACGAGTTGCCGGGATACGAGGCTTTCGGGGTCGTGCTCGTCGCCGAGCAGACGGCGCTGCCAGAGGGTGTAGTCGGCGTAGTCGACGGGGGGTTCGGACCACGCGGGGGCCGACCGGGTCTCTGCGCGGGCCCGGTAGGCGGTGCCGAGGTCCTGGGCCAGGGGTGCCAGGGACGAGCCGTCGGCGGCGATGTGGTGGAGCACCAGGACCAGGAGGTGCGCGTCGTTGGCCGGGCGCAGCAGGGTTGCCCGGATCGGGAGGGTGTGCTCGATGTCGATCGGCTCGGTCGCGAGGGCTGCGATCCGGTCAGGGAGTTCGTCCTCGCCGACGGTTTCGAGGGTGAAGGGTACGCGGACGTCGTCCGGGTCGGAAATGAGCTGGCGCGGCCCGTTGCCGTCTTCGGGGAACAGCGTGCGCAGGGCCGCGTGGCGGGTGACGACGTCGTGCAGGGCGTGGCGTAGGGCTTCGGCGTCGAGCGGCCCGTCGACGCGGACGGCGAACGGGATGTTGTAGGTGGCGGAGGGTCCGTCGAGCCGGTGGAGGAACCACAGGCGGTTCTGGGCGTAGGACAGGGGGAGCGCGCCGGAGCGCTCCTGCGGGACGAGGGCGGGGCGGGCTGGCCGGTCCGCTCGTTCCAGGGCCTGGGCGAGGGTGGCGACGGTGGGATTCTCGAAGAGGGTGCGGATCTCGGTCTCTGTGTCGAGGGCGGTGCGGAGGCGGCCCACGAGGCGGGTGGCGAGCAGGGAGTGGCCGCCGAGGGCGAAGAAGTCGTCGTCGACGCTGACGTGGTGCAGGCCGAGGACGTCGGCGAAGAGCCCGGCGAGGATCTCCTCGTGGTCGGTGCGCGGCGCCCGGCCCGCTGTGCGGGCCGGTGTGGCGGGCGCGGGCAGGGCCGCCCGGTCGACCTTCCCGTTGAGGGTCAGCGGCAGGGTGTCGAGGGTCTGGAAGGCGGTCGGCACCATGTAGGCGGGCAGGTGGCGGCCGATGTGCGCGCTGAGCCGATCGGGGTCGGGCACGTGCCCCGGGACGGGGACGACGTAGGCGGTGAGGGTGCGGTCGCCGGGCAGGTCCTCGCGGACCAGGACGCAGGCGGACCGCACGGACGGCTCTGCGCACAGCGCCGCCTCGATCTCGCCGGGTTCGATGCGGTGGCCGCGGAGTTTGATCTGCTGGTCGGCTCGGGTCACGTAGTGCAGGAGGCCGTCGGGGCCCCAGCGTACGAGGTCGCCGGTGCGGTACATGCGCTCCCCCGCGGCGGCGAACGGGTCGGCGACGAACCGGGTGGCGGTGAGGTCCGGGCGCCCGAGGTAGCCGCGGGCGACACCGGGCCCCGCGACGTACAGTTCGCCCTCGGCGCCGAGCGGTACGGGGCGCAGCGCCGGGTCCAGGACGTAGGCGCGCATGCCGTCCAGCGGCCTCCCGATGGGGGGCACGACGCCAGGGGCGTCGTCGGGGCGCACACGGTGGAGGGTAGCGAAGGTGGTGGTCTCCGTGGGCCCGTAGGCGTTGAGGAAGGCGGTGCTGGGGTGGGCGGCGGCAAGGCGCTGGTGGACGCCGGGTGCGGCGGCCTCCCCGCCGGCGGCCGCCAGGCGCAGCAGGCCCAAGGCGTCAGGGTCGGTTTCAGCGATCACGTCGAACAAGGCTGTCGTCAGGAACGCCGCGGTCACGCCGTGGCGGGCGACGAGGTCGCGGAGCACGGCGGGCTGGAGAGTGCCCTCGGGAGCCACCACGATGCGTCCGCCGTTGAGGAGGGGCGTCCAGATCTCGAACGTGGAGGCGTCGAAGACGTAGGCCGAATGCATCAGCACTGCGTCGGACACGCCGTCCGCCCATGTCTGGTCGGCCGCGAGGGCGGTGATGTCGGCGTGGGTGACGCCGACGCCCTTGGGGATGCCGGTGGAGCCGGAGGTGAACATCACGTACGCCAGCCGGTCGCCACCACGGACGGTGGGGAGAGCACCGGGTGTGGCCGGGGCGCCCTGTTCGACGCGGCCGGCGGCATCGACGCTCAGCACGGCGAAGTCCGGGCTGAGCGTGCGCACCCAGGGGTGCGTGCGGGTGGTCGCGTCGACGATCAGGGCGCGCACGGAGGCGACGTCAGCGACACGGGCGAGGCGTTCGGCGGGCCAGCGCGGGTCGAGGGGCACGTAGGCGGCCCCTGCGCGCAGGGCGGCCAGGGAGGCGGTGACGAGGGCGGTGGAGCGGCCCGTGAGGATACCGATGCCGTCCTCGGTGCCGATGCCGAGCCCGCTGAGCGCACGGGCCGTGTCGTCGGAGACGTCGAGGAGCCGCCGGTAGGTGAGCTGTTCGCCCGCGCCGGACACAGCGACCGCGTCCGGGTGGCGGGCGGCGTGCCGGGCGACGGCGTCGGGGACGCTCTCCGCGGTCGGGGCGCTGCCGAGTGCGGCGCCGCGCCCTTGGTTCAGGAGCGCGTCGCACTCGCCGTCCAGGAGGACGGGGACGGCGTCGGCGCGGAGGTCGAGTCCGTCCGCCATCGCCGTCAGCAGGCGGCGCATGCGGGCGACGGTGCGGGCCACCTCTTCGCGGTCGAGCACGGCCGCGCGGTAGCCGAAGGTGATGCTCAGGGCGTCGCCGGGGGCGATCGTGAGGGTGAGGGGGTAGTGGGCCGCGTCGGTGCCGCTGAACCCGGTGACGGCGAGGTCGGGCAGGGCCTGCTGCGCGGTGCGCAGTGCCTGAGCGTCCATCGGGTAGTTCTCGAACACGGCGAGCGTGTCGAAAAGTTCGTCCAGGCCGGTGATCCCGCGTATCTCGGTGAGGCCCACGTGCTGGCTGCCGAGGAGGCGGCCCTGTTCCTCCTGGAGCCGGGTCAGGAGCGCGGCCAGGGTCTCGCCGGGCTCGGGGCGCAGCCGTACGGGCACGGTGTTGATGAACAGGCCGACCATCGTCTCGATGCCGGGGATCTCCGGCGGGCGGCCGGAGACGGTGGTGCCGAACAGCACGTCGGGGCGTCCGGTGAGCCGCCCGAGGAGCAGTCCCCAGGCGCCCTGGACCAGGGTGTTGAGGGTCAGCCGGTGGGCGCGGGCCGTTTCGCGCAGCCGGCTCGTGGTGACCGGGTCCAGGTGGAGGGCGAGTTTTCGGGGGAGCTCGCCGGAGCCCGGGGCGTCCGCGGCCGCACGCCCGGCGAGCAGGGTGGGCGCCTCGATCCCGGCCAGGGCTGCGCGCCAGGCGTCCAGGGCGGCCGTGCGGTCCTGCCGTGCCAACCAGGCGAGGTAGTCGCGGTAGGGGGCGACGCGCGGCAGGGCGCTGTCGTCGCCGCGGGCGGCGTACAGCTCGAACAGTTCACGGACGAGCAGGGGCATCGACCATCCGTCGAGAAGGATGTGGTGGCTCGTCATCACCAGCCGGGAGCGCAGCGGAGCCATGCGCACCAGGGTGAACCGCATCAGGGGCGGGGTGGTGAGGTCGAAGCGGCGGATCCGGTCGGCGGCGAGGAAGGCAGTGAGGCGTTCCTCCGCGGTGCCCATGGCGTCCGCACCGGTCAGGTCGAGTTCCTCCAGCGGCGTCGGCACCTCGGCGGCGACGGCCTGCACGGGTTCGTCCAGGTCCTCGTGGAGGAACCCGACCCGCAGGTTGGCGTGGCGGCGCAGCAGGCCGGCGACGGCGGCCCGCAGCGCGGGAACGCTGACGGGGCCTTCGAGGTCGAAGACGAACTGCGCGGTGTAGACGTCGACGGCGTCGGAGTCGTACAGCGCGTGGAAGAGCATGCCGGCCTGCAACGGCGTCAGCGGCAGTACGTCCTCCAGTTGGAACCCGGTCACTTGCGTCCACCCCACTTGTTCTGCAGTCGGTCGATCTGGGCCTGGTCGAGCGAGACCAGGGGAAGGTCGGACGGTGTGTAGCCGCCCGCGTCGGGTCGTTCGGCGTGTTCAGCGATCGCGCTCAGCGCGCGGGTGAAGGTCTCGGAGAGCGCTTCGACGTCCTCCTCCTTGAGGAGGTCGCCGGGCCAGGTCCAGCGGGTCACCAGGTGCGGTCCGTCCGGCCGGTCCTCGGTGTGCGCGTTGATGTCGATGACGTGGTGGACGGGCATGTCCGGGTCCTGGCTGCGCGGCCCTCCGCCGTCGAGCAGCACCTCCCAGTCGGCGTCCGCTCCCGCACCGCCGTGCGCCGCCCCGCCCTGGGCCGCGTACCGGCCGAGGTAGTTGAAGCCGATCTGGGGTTCGGGTGTGGCGGCCAGCCGGGAGCGGGTGGCGGGGTTGAGGTGGCGCAGCATGCCGAAGCCGACGCCGTGGTCGGGGACGGTCCGTAGCTGTTCCTTGACGCGTTTGAGGGCGCGTTCGACCAGGTCGGCCCCGAAGTGTCCCGGGTCGCGGGCGTCGAGGGGGCCGGGGTCGAGGAGTACCGGGTAGAGGCTGGTGAACCAGCCCACCGTGCGGGAGAGATCGATGTCGTCGGTGATCTGCTCGCGGCCGTGGCTCTCCAGGTGGAGCAGGACGCCGTTCGCGGCCTGCGGGGCGCCGCCGGGGGCCTGTTCCGCGCGCCAGGACCGGACGGCGAGTGCGAGGCCCGTGAGCAGGACGTCGTCCACCCCCGCGTGGAAGGCGGCGGGGGCCGTGGTGAGCAGGGTCTTCGTGGCGGCGGTGGGCAGGTGGGTGGTAAGGGTGCTGGTCCGGTCGGCGGTGTCGAGGCCCGGGTCGAGCGGCCGGCGTCCCAGTGGCGGGTCCGGGGTGCTCACCGTCGTTTCCCACAGCGGGAGTTCCGCCGTCCGCGCGGGTCCGTGCGCCTGGGCGGCCAGGAGCCGCGCCCAGTGCCGGTAGGGGGTGGTGACGGCGGGCAGTACCGCTGTCGTGGGCCGTTCGCCGGCGGGCGCTGCGGTGACCGCCTGCCAGGCGGTGGCCAGGTCCCCGGCGAGGATGCGCCAGGACACCGCGTCGACCGCCAGGTGGTGCACGACGAGCAGCAGCCGGCCGCGCGCGTGCGGGCCGGCGTCGGCCCAGACGGCTTCGAACACGTTCCCCTCCGCTGGTCGCAGCCGCTCGCGGGCCTGTTCGCCCGCCTCGGTGACGACGGCGCGGACGCCGTCGTCGGCGAGACCCGAGACGTCGACACGGGTGAGGCGGCTGCGTGCCGTGACGGCGCCCGGCGGCAGGGCTTCGAGGACGGTTTCGCCGTTGCCCGTGCGGGCGGT
The DNA here is from genome assembly GCF_053591455.1 of Streptomyces sp. NPDC003016. Taxonomy (NCBI): domain Bacteria; kingdom Bacillati; phylum Actinomycetota; class Actinomycetes; order Kitasatosporales; family Streptomycetaceae; genus Streptomyces; species Streptomyces sp. NPDC003016. The sequence goes on along the minus strand of NZ_JBSFTV010000065.1, from coordinate 14,963 downwards.
GCGCAGGCGGAGCATGTCGTGGTGGTCGAGCAGGAGTTGGAGGGCGGTGGCGAGGCTGTCCTCGTCCGCGCCGGCGGGGGTGCGCAGCACCCCGGACTGGTTGTAGCCGTCCGTGGCTCCGGGCCGCTCCAGGAACCAGGCGGCGATGGGGGTCGGCGGCATTGTTCCGGCGCCGTCCTCGACAGGGTTCGCGGTGTGCCTGCCGAGCACGTCGGCGACGGCGGCGATGGCCTCCGGCGTGCGGTGGGTGAAGACATCGCGCGGGGTGATGCCGAGGCCGGCCTCACGGACCCGGCTGACCAGTTGGATCGACAGGATGCTGTCGCCGCCGAGGGCGAAGAAGTCGTCGTCGGTGCGGACGGCCGGGGTGTGCAGCATGGAGGCGAACACGTCGCACAGGACGCGTTCGTGCGCGGTGCGCGGCTCGCCGCCCGGCCCTGCCGCAAGAGGGCGCTCGGGGACGGGCATGGCCCGCCGGTCGACCTTGCCGTTGGGCAGCAGCGGCAGGGCGTCGAGGGCGACGAAGACGGCAGGGACCATGTACGGCGGAAGGGACGACGCCAGCCTGGCGCGCAGTTCGGCGTCGGAGGGCGGTGCGGCGGGGCCGCCGTCGGAAGCGGTGTAGGCGACCAGTCGGCGCTCGCCGGGCCGGTCCTCGCGGACGAGGACGCAGCCGGCGGCGACGCCGTCGAGGGCGGTGAGGGCGGCCTCGATCTCGCCGGGCTCGATGCGGAAGCCGTTCAGCTTGACCTGGTCGTCGGCGCGGGAGACGAAGGTGAGCAGGCCCTCGGCGTCGCGCCGCACGAGGTCGCCCGTGCGGTACATGCGGCTCCCGGGGGGACCGTACGGGTCGGCGACGAACCGGGATGCGGTCAGTCCGGGGCGGCGCAGGTATCCGCGCGCCAGGCCGCCGCCCGCGACGTAGAGCTCGCCGGTGACGCCGGGCGGCACCGGCCGGAGGGCTGTGTCCAGGACATGGGTCCGGGTGTTGTCGACGGGGCGGCCGAGGGGCACGCTCCCTTCCACCGCCGCGGTCTCCGTCCCTCCGCCCCGGTGGTGGTGGTGGTGGGCGGTGGCGTCGATGGTCGTCTCGGTGGGGCCGTACAGGTTGTGGACCTCGACGTCCCAGGCGTGCCGGACGCGTTCCGCCAGGGACGGGGGCAGGGGTTCGCCGCCGCACAGGACGGCCCGCAGGGCGGCGGGGGCCCGGTCGGGGCCGGTCTCGGTGAGGACGAGCGAGAGGTGCGAGGGCACGAACTGGGCGATCGTCGCACCCGCGTCGCGCAGGCGGTCCAGCAGCGCGGCGGGGTCGTGGTTGAGGGCGGGCGGCACGGGGCAGGTCGAGCCGCCGTGCAGGAGCGGCAGCCAGGTCTCCCAGACAGACGCGTCGAAGCTCGGCGAGGTGCGGGCGAGCACCCGGTCCTCGCCGGTCAGACCGAGGTGGCCGGCCATCCACGCCATGTGGTTGACCAGGGAGGCGTGGGTGACGACGACGCCCTTGGGACGGCCGGTGGAGCCCGAGGTGTAGATGACGTACGCGGCGTCGCGCGGGTCCGGCGCCGCCGGGGGCTCCGTGCGCCCGGTCGACCAGGCGGTCCGGTCGTCGAGCGCCAGGCAGGGCACGGACAGGCCGTGCTTCTCCGGGCGGGCGTCACTGTGGGTGAGGAGCAGGGACGGGCGGGCGTCGTCGAAGATGTGGGCGACGCGCGCCTGGGGGTAGTCCAGGTCGACCGGCAGGTACGCGGCGCCGGCCTTGGTCACCGCCAGCATCGCGACGACGTGGTCGGCGGTGCCTTCGAGGGCGAGGGCGACCAGGTCGCCGCGGCCGACGCCCCGGTCGAGCAGGTGGTGCGCCAGGTCGTTCGAGAGCGCGTCGAGTTCGCCGAAGGTGAGGTGGAGCGCGCCGTCCCGCACGGCGACCGCCCCGGGGGTCCGCTCGTACTGTGCGCGGAACGCCTCGGGCGCCGTGCGCGCCGCGAGTGCCCTGACCGGACCGTGCGCGGCGCGTTCCAGGCTCTGACGCTCGGCGGGGTCCAGGACATCGACGGCATGGACGCGCCGGTCCGGGTCGGCGACGAGGACGCCCAGCAGCCGGGTCAGTCTGGCGGCGAGGGCATGCGCGGTGGGGTGGGCGAAGAGTTCGGTGGAGAACTCCAGGACGCCGTCGAGGCCGGCGGGCCGGCCCGTGCCGTCGTGCGTCTCGGAGAAGGTGAAGGTCAGGTCGAATTTGCTGATGCCGGTGCGGACGGGCTGTTCCGTCACCGCGAGGCCGGGCAGGTCCACCGTGGCGCCGGACTGGTTCTGCAGCACCAGCATGGTCTGGAACAGCGGGTGGTGGTTCTGGGCCCGGACCGGGCTGAGGGCGTCCACGAGCCGCTCGAACGGCACGTCCTGGTGGGCGTAGGCGGCCAGGTCGAACTCCCGTACCCGGTCGATCACTTCGCCGAAGGTGGGGTCGCCGCTCAGGTCGGTCCGCAGCACGAGGGTGTTGACGAAGAAGCCCACCAGGTCGTCCAGGGCCTCGTCGGTGCGCCCGGCGACCGCGGTGCCGAGCGGGATGTCCTCACCGGCGCCGTGCCGGGACAGGAGTACCGACAGGGCCGCCTGGAGCACCATGAACAGGCTGGACCCGCGGGTCCGGGCGAGGTCGGCGAGGGCCCGGTGGGTTTCGGCGTCGACGTGGAAGCCGAAGGCGTCGCCGCGGTGCTCCGTGACCGCAGGGCGCGGCCGGTCGCAGGGCAGTTCGAGCAGGTCGGGCGCGCCGGCCAGCGCGGCGCGCCAGAAGTCCAGCTGGCGTGCGGCGGGACTGGACGGGTCGTCCTCGTCGCCGAGCAGCGCGCGCTGCCACAGGGTGTAGTCGGCGTACTGGACGGCGAGTCCCGTCCAGGCGGGTTCGCCGCCCTCGGCGCGGGCCCGGTAGGCCTCGCCCAGGTCCCGGGCGAGCGGGGCCAGGGACCAGCCGTCGCCCGCGATGTGGTGGACGAGCAGGACCAGGACGTGGGCCCGCTCGCCGAGCCGCACCAGCCGGGCTCGTACGGGCAGGTCCGTGCCGACGTCGAAGGCGTGGGCCGCCTCGGCTGCCAGCACCGCGTCGAGCCGGGAGGGATCGGCGTCGCGGGGTGTCAGGTCGAGGTCGGCATCGCCGGCGTCGCGGACGACCTGGCGCGGCACCCCGTCGGTGTCGGGGAAGACGGTGCGCAGGCTCTCGTGCCGGCCGACGACGTCCATGAGGGCGCTCCGCAGGGCGTCCGCGTCGAGCGGGCCGTCCAGGCGCAGCACGAGCGGCACGTTGTAGGTCGCGCTGGGGCCCTCGAACCGGTTGAGGAACCACAGGCGCCGCTGCGCGAAGGAGAGCGGCAGCGGATCGGGCCGGTCGGGGATGCGCTCCAGTGGCGTCCTGGCCGCTTCGGCGCCGTCCAGCACGGCGGCGAGCGCGGCCGGCGTCGGGTGCTCGAAGAGGGCCTTGACCTGGATCTCCACCCCGAGCACGGTACGGATGCGGGCGGCGAGCCGCGTGGCCAACAGGGAGTGGCCGCCCAGGGCGAAGAAGTCGTCATCGACGCCCGCCCCGGTGAGGCCGAGGACGTCGGCGAAGAGTCCGCACAGGATCTCCTCGCGGGCGGTGCGGGCGGCGCGCCCGCGGCCCGGGGCGTGGTGCACGGGCTCGGGGAGGGCCGACCGGTCCACCTTGCCGTTCAGGGTCAGCGGAAGCGCGTCGAGCAGGACGAACGCGGAGGGCGCCATGTAGGCGGGCAGGGACCGGCCGACGGCCCTCGCCAGCTCTCCGGGCTCGGGGCGCGCGCCGGAGGCGGGCACCACGTAGGCAACGAGCCGCCGGTCGCCGGGGGTGTCCTCGCGGACCACGGCGAAGGCGTCGGCGACGCCCTCCTGGGACGCCAGCACGCCCTCGATCTCGCCGAGTTCGATGCGGTAGCCGCGCAGCTTCACCTGCCCGTCGGCGCGCGTGACGTACTCGATCTGCCCGTCGCGGGTCCACCGGACGAGGTCTCCGGTGCGGTACATGCGCCCGCCGGCGGGGCCGAACGGGTCGGCCACGAAGCGCGTGGCGGTCAGGCCCGGAAGCCGGGTGTAGCCGCGTGCCACGCCGCGCCCCGCGAGGTACAGCTCGCCCACCACGCCCGGCGGGACCGGGCCCAGGGAGCTGTCGAGGACGTACAGGCGCATGCCGTCCAGGGCGCGCCCGATGGGCGGCGGGCCCGGGGGCAGGTCGGCCGCCACGTCGTGGCGGGTGGCGAAGGTCGTCGTCTCGGTGGGGCCGTAGACGTGGAGGACGCGCAGGCCGGGAGCGATACCCGCGACGCGCTGCATGGCGTCGGGGGACGCCAGTTCCCCGCCGGCGCAGACGAGCCGCAGGCCGGCGAAGGCGCCGGGGTCGGTCTCGGCGATGACGTTGAACAGGGCGGTGGTCAGGAAGACGGCGGTGACCCCGTGGGTGTGGACGGCGTCGTCGAGGACCCGGGCCTCCAGGACACCGTCCGGTGCGACGACGACCCGGCCGCCGTTCAGGAGCGGGGCCCATATCTCGAAGGTGGAGGCGTCGAAGACGTACGCCGAGTGCATCAGAACCGCGTCGACGGCACCACCCTGCCAGGCGGAGTCGGCGGTGAGCGCGACCACGTCGGCGTGGGTGACGCCGACGCCCTTGGGCACGCCGGTCGAGCCGGAGGTGAACATCACGTAGGCGAGGGTCCCGGGGCCCGGCACGGCGGCCGGGCTGCCCGGGTGCTCCGGCACGCCCCGCAGGACCCGGCCGGCCCGGTCCACGACGACGACCGGGATGCGGCGGGCCGTCGCGGCCACCCACGGGGACACGAGGGCGTCCTGGTCGACGACGAGGACCCGCACGGCCGCGAGTCCGGCGACCTGGTCGAGCCGCTCCTCGGGCCAGCGTGCGTCCAGCGGGACGTAGGCGCCGGCCGCGCGGACCGTGCCGAGGCACGCCGCCACGACGGCCGGTGACCGCGTGAGCAGCACACCTACCCCGGACTCGGGGCCGACGCCGTGGCCGGCCAGGACGCGGGCGAGGTCGGCGGAGATCTGGTTGAGTTCGGCGTAGCTGAGGGCGTTGGCGCCGTCGTCGACGGCCACCGCGTCCGGTGTGCGGCGCGCCTGGGCCGCGAAGTGCGCGGGCAGGGTGGCTTCCGCGGCGTCGGTGGGCAGGCAGTGGCCGGTGCCCCAGTGCGTGACGCGGGCGTGCTCGTCCCGGGACATCAGGTCGTAGGCTGCCAGCGGCAGGCCGGGGTCGGCGGCGGCTTGGTCCAGGAGGCGTACCAGCCGGTCCGCGAAGGTCTCGACGGTGGCCCGGTCGAAGAGGGCGGTGGCGTACTCGACCCCGGCGGTCAGGCCTCCCTCGTCCGGCTCCTCCGTGAATGCGAAGGTGAGATCGAACTTGCTCAGGCCGTTGTGGACGAGCCGGTCGTTGACGGTGACGTTGGGGAGGTCCGGGCGCGCGGTCTCCTGGTTCTGCAGGACGAGCATGGTCTGGAACAGCGGATGGTGGTTGTGCGCTCTGACGGGGTTGACGCTCTCGACCAGCCGCTCGAAGGGGACGTCTTGGTGCTCGTAGGCGGCCAGGTCGAACTCCCGGACACGTAGCAGGAGTTCGCGGAAAGTTGGCGCGCCGGAGAGGTCTGTGCGCAGGACGAGCGTGTTGACGAAGAACCCGACCATGTCCTCCAGGGCCTCGTCCGTGCGTCCGGCGACGGGCGAGCCGAGCGGAATGTCGTCGCCCGCTCCGTGCCGGTGCAGCAGGGCTGCGACCGCTGCTTGGAGGACCATGAACAGGCTGCTGCCCGACTCCCTCGCCAGCCGTTTGAGCCGGGCGTGCAGGACGGGCGGCACGTCGAAGGTGTGGACCGCGCCGCGCGGGTCGGTGGTGAGCGGGCGGGGCCGGTCCAGCGGCAGGTCGATCAGTCCGGGCAGTCCCGCCAGAGCGGTGTGCCAGTGGTCGAGCTGCTGCCGCAGGACGCTCTGCGGTTCGACGGCGTTTCCCAGAGTGGCGTGCTGCCAGAGGGTGTAGTCGGCGTACTGGAGGGGGACGCCGGCGGCCGGGTCGGGTTCGCGGCCCGCGAGACGGGCCCGGTAGGCGTCCCCGAGGTGGCGGGCGAGCGGGGCGAGGGACCAGCCGTCACCCGCGATGTGGTGCAGGACGAGCAACAGGACGTGGCGGTCGGGTGCGGACCGCAGGAGCAGGGCGCGCAGCGGAAGGTCCGCGACGACGTCGAACGGCTCCTGTACGGCGGCCAGGACTGCTGCCTCAAGGTCGGCGGGTGCAGTGCTCTCCACGGGCAGGTCGGGGGCGGCATCGTCGACGGGAAGGACTCGTTGGCAGGGGACGCCGTCCCGTTCGGGGAAGAGGGTGCGCAGCGTCTCGTGCCGCTCCACGACGTCGCGCAGTGCGGCGCGCAGCGCGTCGGTGTCCAGGGGGCCCTCGAGTTCGAGCACCAGCGGGATGTTGTAGGCGGAACTGGGGCCTTCGAGCCGGTTGAGGAACCACAGGCGCTGCTGCGCGGAGGACAGCGGCAGCGGATCTGGCCGCTGTCCGGCGGGCACCACGGGCGGGCGGGCCCGGCCCGGCGCGTCGAGGACGCGGGCCAGGCCGGCCGCGGTCGGGTGCTCGAAGAGGGTGCGCACCTCGATGTCCGCGCCCAGGACGGTGCGGACGCGGCTGACGACGCGCATGGCGAGGAGCGAGTGGCCGCCGAGGTCGAAGAAGTTGTCGTGCGGGCCGACGGTGGACCGGCCCAGCACGTCGGCGAGGATTCCGGCCAGCAGGTCCTCCCGAAGGGTGCGCTGCCCGGGTCCGGCGGAGGAGTCGGTGTCCGGCTCGGGTTCCGGCAGGGCGCGCCGGTCGACCTTGCCGTTGGGTAAGAGCGGCAGGTCGTCCAGGAGGACGACTGTGCTGGGCACCATGTAGTGCGGGAGCGTCCGGGCGAGGGCGTCGGTCAGGGCGGCGGGGCGCAGGGCCGGGTCGCCGGTGACGGCGTAGGCGACGAGGCGGCGCAGGCCGGGCACGTCCTCGCGGATCAGGGCGCAGGCGGCCGTGACACCGGGGCGGACCAGGAGGGCGGCCTCGACCTCCCCGAGCTCGATGCGGAATCCGCGGAGTTTGACCTGGTCGTCGCTGCGGGCTACGTAGTCGAGCAGACCGTGCCGATTCCAGCGGACGAGGTCGCCCGTGCGGTACATGCGGGCCCCGGTGGCGTCAAACGGGTCGGCGACGAAGCGGGCGGCGGTCAGACCCGTGCGGTGCAGGTAGCCGCGGGCGAGGTTGGGCCCCGACAGATAGAGCTCTCCGGTGACGCCGGGCGGCACGGGCCGCAGCCGGCTGTCGAGGACGTAGGTGCGCATGGTGTCGACGGGGCGCCCGATCGGCACGGTGTCGGACGGCGGGCCGACGTCCGCGGATGACGGGCCGGTGTCCGCGGACGACGGGTCGGTGTCGGTATCCGGGCTGCCGACCCGGTGGGCGGTCACGTCGATGGTCGCCTCGGTGGGGCCGTAGAGGTTGTGCACTTCGGCCCCCCACAGACCGGTGACGTCGTCAGCGAGCGCGCGGGGCAGGGGCTCGCCGCCGCACAGGACGGCGCGCAGGCCGGGCAGCGGCGCCGCGTGTGCCGCCTCCGCGAGGACGAGGGTCAGGTGTGAGGGCACGAACTGGGCAACGGTGACACCGAAGCGGCTCATCCAGGAGACGAGTTCCTCCGGTTCGCGGTTGGCGTCCTGCGGCAGCACGCAGACCTCGGCGCCATTCGTCAACGGCAACCACAGCTCCCACCCAGAGGCATCGAAGCTGGTTGACGTGCGGGCCAGGACGCGGTCGTCCGCGGTGAGCGCCAGGTGCCGGACCATCCACTCCATGTGGTTGGCCAGGGCCGCGTGCGGCACCACCACGCCCTTGGGGCGGCCGGTGGAACCCGAGGTGTAGATGACGTACGCGGGGTCCGACGGGTGTGGTGCGTCGGGCGCGGGCGCGACGGGGTCGGCGGGCCGGGTGGCGGGGTCGTCCAGGGACAGCCACGGCAGGTCACCGGCCGGCAGGCTCGCGTGCACCTCCGTAGTGGCCAGGAGCAGGGTCGGGCGGGCGTCGTCGAGCATGTGCCGGATGCGGGCGGGCGGGTACCCGGGGTCGATCGGCAGGTAGGCGGCGCCGGCCCGGAGGATGGCCAGCATGGCGACGGCGGTGTCCACGGACGGCGGTACTGCGAGGGCTACCCGGTCCTCGCGTCCCGCGCCCCGCTCGCGAAGGAGGTGGGCCACGGCGTCAGCGCGGGCGTCGAGTTCGGCGTACGTGAGGCTCGTTCGCGCGTCGCGTACGGCGACCGCGAAGGGGGTGCGCGCGGCCCACTCCCTGACCGCTTCGGGCACGGTCCGGGCGGGCAGGGGACGCTGCGCTCCGCGTCCTCTGTCGAGGAGGCGCTGCCGCTCGCCGGGCGCGAGCGGGTCGAGGTCGCCAACGGCCCGGTCGGGGTCAGTCACGGCCTGGGTGAGGACGCGGGCGAAGCGGCCGCACAGGGCGCGGGCGGTGGCGGCGTCGAAGAGGTCGGTGGCGTATTCCAGGTATCCGCCGATGCCGGCCGGGGAGCCGCCGGACGCGTGCCCGGTGAAGCCCGCGGAACCGGTGCTGTCGACGCCTTCTGAGGCTTCGACGGCTTCGACGGCTTCGACGGCTTCGACGAGCGAGAACGTCAGGTCGAACTTGCTGATGCGGGTGTGGCGGGACCGGTCCCGCACGCTCACGCCGGGCAGATCGAGAGCCGCCCGCTCCTGGTTCTGCAGGACCAGCATGGCCTGGAACAACGGGTGGTGGTCACCGGACCGTTCGGGGTTGATCTCCTCGACGATCCGTTCGAAGGGGATGTCGCTGCGGCTGAAGGCAGCGATGTCGAATTTCTTCACCCGGTCGAGCAGTTCACGGAAGGTCGGATCGCCGGACAGGTCCGTGCGCAGGACGACGGTGTTCACGAAGAATCCGACCAGGCCGTCGAGTGCTTCCTCGGTGCGTCCTGCCACTGCGGTGCCCAGCGGGATGTCCGTGCCGGCACCGTGGGCGTGCAGTGTCACGGCGAGAGCGGCCTGGAGCACCATGAAGGGGGTGCAGCCGGTGGCGCGGGCGAGCCGGATGAGCGCACTGTGCTCGGTGGCCGGCAGTTCGAAGGGGACGGCTTCGCCGCGGTGGCTCGGCACGGCGGGTCGCGGCCGGTCGAGGGGCAGTTCGAGCAGGTTGGGGGCCCCGCGCAGCGCCTCCTGCCAGAAGGCGAGCTGGCGGGCGGCCAGGCTCTCAGGGTCTGCGACGTCGCCGAGCAGTTCGCGCTGCCACAGTGCGTAGTCGGCGTACTGCACGGCGAGCGAGGGCCAGTCGGGGACGCCCGTGCCCGCTGTCCTGGCCCGGTAGGCGGCGCCGAGGTCGCGGCTGAGCGGGGCGAGGGACCAGCCGTCGGCGGCGATGTGGTGCAGGACGAGGACCAGGACGTGCCGGTCGGCGTCCGGCCGGAGCAGATAGGCACGGACGGCGATGTCCCCGGCGAGGTCGAAGGGCATGGCGGTCAGGCGGCGCACCGTCTCCTCGACCCAGGCGTCGGTGTCCTGTCCGGCGGGCGGACGCTTCACGGCGAGCGGGACGCGCGAAACGGCGGCGCTCGCCTCGAGGATCTCCTGACGGGCGACACCGTCCCGTTCGGCGAAAACGGTGCGCAGGCTTTCATGCCGGGCGATCACATCGGCCAGGGCACCACCCAAGGCGTCGGTGTCGAGCGGGCCGTGGAGTTCGAGGGCAAGCGGAACGTTGTAGGTGTCGTTGGGCCCCTCGATACGGTTGAGGAACCACAGGCGCTGCTGCGCGAAGGACAGTGGGACCGCTCCGGGCCGCCGCTGCGGTACGAGGGCGGGGCGGGCGGCGGCGGCGGTGTCGAGGGCGACCGCGAGCTGGGCGACCGTCGGGTGGTCGAAGAGGGTGCGCAGGTCGACCTCGATGCCCAGGACTGCGCGCACCCGGCCGGTGAGGCGGACGGCGAGCAAGGAGTGGCCGCCCAGGGAGAAGAAGTTGTCGTCGACCCCGACCGTCTGCACGCCCAGGACGTCGGCGAAGAGGCCGGCCAGCACCTCCTCGTGGGCTGTGCGCGGGGCACGGCCGGACGCGGCGGCGGCCCGGGGAGCGGGGAGGGCGCGCCGGTCGACCTTGCCGTTGGCGTTCAGGGGCAGCGCGTCAAGGGGGACGAAGACGGACGGCACCATGTAGCTGGGCAGTGCACGTCCCACGCGGCGGGCGAGTGCGGCGTCGTCCGGCCGCCCCCCGGAGGCCGGTACGACGTAGGCGACGAGCCGGCGATCGCCGGGTGCGTCCTCGCGGACCAGGACACAGGCGGCGCGCACGTTCGGGTCGGTGAGCAGGGCATTCTCGATCTCGGCGGGTTCGATGCGGAACCCTCGGAGCTTGACTTGTCCGTCCGCGCGCCCGACGTACTCGATGTCGCCGTGCGCCGTCCAGCGCACGAGATCGCCGGTGCGATACATTCGGCCGCCGCGCCCGTCGTACGGATCGGCGACGAACCTGGCGCCGGTGAGCGCCGCCCGGCCCTGGTAGCCGCGGGCGACGCCATGACCGCTCACGTACAGCTCTCCCACCACGCCGGCCGGCACCATGCCCAGGGTGTCGTCGAGCACGTACAGGCGCATCCCGTCGAGGGCCCGGCCGATGGGCGGCGCGCCCGCCGTGTCGGGGGTGACTGGATGGCGCGCGGCGAAGGTCGTGGTCTCGGTGGGGCCGTAAGCGTGCAGGACACGCGTGCTGGGCGCGGCCGCGGCCACCCGCTGCATCAGATCTGCGGAGGCCGCCTCGCCGCCGGCGGCGACCAGGCGCAGCCCGGCGAACGCCGCCGGGCGCGCTTCGGCCACCACGTTGAACAGGGCGGTCGTCATGAACACCGCGGTCACGCCGTGCCGGTTCACCCTGTCCTCGAGGACATGCGCCTCGAGGACCCCCTCGGGAGCGACGACGACTCGGCCACCGTTCAGGAGCGGGACCCAGATCTCGAACGTGGAGGCGTCGAAGACGTAGGCCGAGTGCATCAGCACGGCGTCGGATACGCCGTGCTGCCAGGCGGTGTCGGCAGCCAGCGCGAGGACGTCGGCGTGGGTGACGCCGACGCCCTTGGGCAGGCCGGTGGATCCGGAGGTGAACATCACATACGCGAGCCGGTCGCCGCGGGTCACTCTGGGGAGGGGGCCAGGACGCCGGGGAGCGCCGCGCACGAGGCCGCCGAGGTCGTCGACGACGATGACCGGCAGTGTGGTGATCCGTTCCCGCACCCATGGGTGGTCAGCGGAGGCCTCGTCGACCACCAGAGCGCGCAGCCGGGCGACTTCGGCGACACGGCCGAGCCGTTCGGCCGGCCAGGCCGCGTCCAGTGGCACGTACGCCGCGCCCGCGCCGACGGCGCCGAGCGTCGCGACGACCACCGCCGCCGTGCGGCCCGCGAGGACGCCGATGCCGTCCTCGGCGCCGACGCCCCACCCGGCCAGGGCGACGGAGAGGTCCTGCGCCGCGCGCGCCAGTTCCCGGTAGGTGAGGGTGGCGGCGTCGCCCACGACGGCCGGGGCGTGGGGGGTCCGGCGGGCCTGGGCGTCGAACGCCTGTGTCAGGCTCGGTGCCACGGTCCCTGCTGGCAGGTCGGCGCCACGCCCTTGGGCGAGCAGCGCGGCCTCGGTGGCGTCGTCGAGTAGGGGCAGGTCGCGTAGCGGGGTGTCTGCGTCCGCCCCGGCCAGCACGGACAGGAAGGAGACGACGGCGTGCTGGTGCAGCCGCACGTCCTGGGGGTGGTAGAGCTCGAGGTTGGTGTCGAAGCCGATCAACGGCCCCGTGCCTTCGGACCGTTCGGAGACGAAGAGGGACACGTCGTCGACCGGGCCGATGGACAGCACGCGGGAGGAAGCGGGACTGCCACCGAACTCGAGGTCGTAGTCGTAGCCCATGATATTGACGACAACGTCGGTCAGGCGCGCCGCGTCGCCGGTCAAGTTCAGTTCGCGGGCGAGTTGTTCGCGGGAGAAGCGGCGATGGCGCAGGGCGCCGCGCATCTCGGCGGCGACGGTGCGCACGAGGGCGCCGACCGTCAGGTCCGGGGTGATGGTCAGGCGCAGTGGCAGGATGTTGGCGGTCATGCCGACGATGTGCCGCAGCCCGCCGTGGCGGCCGTTGGACGCGAGGCCGACCGTGACGTCCCGGGTCCCCGTGGCCCGGCTGACGTAGGCGGCGACGGCGCTCACCAGGACGGCGGTCCAGCTGGTGCGGTGGCCGGCAGCGAGTCGGCGCAGGTCCTCGAAGACGGCGACGGGCAGAGTCTGGCCGTTGTGCAGCTGGACGTCGACCCCGGTGGGCGCGGCCGGATCGGGTGCGTCGGTGCGGCGGCGGATCAGTGTGCCGCCTCGCGTGGCCGTGTCGTTCCCGGTGCCGGGTGTGCCGGGGCGGTCCGTGGCCAGGTCGGCGAACTTGTCGGTCCAGTAGGCCCGGTCGGCTTCGTACCGGCCGGAGCGGCGGTAGGCCGTCTCGTCGGCTACGAGTTCGCGCAGGGATGCGGCGGGCAGTTCGACCTCCGCGAGGTTCTCGCCACGCACGGCGCGCGTGTAGAGGTCGGCCACGGTGCGGGCGAACACCGCGCCGCCGAGGCCGTCGACGGTGATGTGGTGGTAGCGGAGATACCAGAAGTGCAGCTGGGGGCCGAGCCGCAGCAGCGCGAAGTGGTGGTGCGGAGCGTCGAGGCGGTCCACGGTGGCCATGTCGTCGGCCATGTAACGCTCGGCCTCGGCGACGGGATCGCTGGTTTCGGACAGATTCACCACGTGGAGCCGACCCGTTTCGGCCAACGCGCCGCGAGCGATGCGCTGGCGGACTTTTTCGTCCTCTACGACGAACTCGACGTTGAGGCTGTCACAGAGAGCAGCGGCGCGGCTCACGGCGGCGTCGAACAATTCCTCGTCGAGGGTGCCGCGAATTTCCAGGCACTCCCCAATGTTGTATTTCGGGCTGTCCGGGTCGACCATCTGTCCGTACCAGACACCCTGCTGAGCTGCAGTCAGTTCAAATGGTTCCTGGGGGCCCGTGAGCGAGCGGTTTTCCTGCATTCCGGAAGACACCTTTGGGGAGAGGTTTTCGGGGACGGCAAAGAGAGCGGTGGCGCATTCGGCGTGCCGTCGCACCGACAGCCGACGACGAGTCCGAGAAATCACAGCGGAACGCCGCCACGCCAAGCGTCAGGCACCGGCGGAGCCCCACGCCGATCGGGGGGTTCCGCAGGATGAAGGCGTCCTCTCCGCATCGCGGATCCACGCGGGAGGGCACTGAAGATCCGGGGAGCCGCGGAGGGGAACGCGAGCGCACGGGCACGAACGCGATATGACCGACCTCTGCCCGTGCCTGGCCGGTTCCACTCAGGCGGGAGCGGAACCGATGCGCGGGCAGGGTGACATCGGGGCGCGGGGCTACTCTCCGGTCCGGGGCGACACGGCGGCCCGCGCACCCCTAACCGGCATCGGTCTCCATCGCCCGCACCAGACTGGCGGGTCGCATATCGCTCCAGGCGCCCTCGATCGCGTCCAGGCATTCCTGACGCGATCCTTCCGGGCCGTCGGCCCGCCACCCTCCCGGAATTTCCAGATGCGTCGGCCACAGCGAGTACTGACCTTCCTCGTTGACCAACGCCACGAACCGTCCCGACTCATCGTCGAAAGGATTAGTCACGACCTTCCCCACCTCTTGTCGATCCATCTCGAATATTTCATCTGCGATCTCGATGGCACTGCTTCGTCCGCCCGCCCGCCGCACCGTCCGGAAACTGCATAGGAATGCGACATGTTGCGCCTTCAAGTAACTGACAGCAACACTGACAGCCGTGCCCTCTTCGACGCGTTCACGCCAATCACCTTAGAGGAAACTCGGCACCGAGACGCGTACGTCAGTCCGGTTACCGACTGGTACTAAAGAGATTGACAACGACACGATTGTGTCCAGGCATATGACACATTCCTTCGGCCGGAAAGATTCCGGACAATCGATGTCCCCCTTGGGGTGGTTTCTCTTCCTATCGACCATGCACTTTCGGCTGCCCTCGCCTCTTTGAAATCGCCCATGCGCACATGGGAGGCGTGCCGAGCTACCGTGCGCCGGGTGTGCGCCCCTTTCGACCCGCCCCGTTCCCGGCCGAGCAGACGAAAGTCGCCGACGCCCTCGGACGCCGAATCGCTTTCGTCTTGGGCATTCGCAGGTCAGGAGAGTGGGGGCGGCACGGGGCGTAGTGCCGATGCGGCGGGTGGAACAGCGGGCTCGGCTAGGAGTCGCCAGGTTTCGAGTGGGGCGAAGGCGCGCTCGCCCGGAGCGCGCAGGATGCAGACGGCCGCGGCCGCCGCCGAAGTGTCCCCGGTCCGGATGAGGAAGATGACGAGGCTGACGACGCAGGCACCGCTCCCCGCCATGTTCACCAGCGTCGGCCGGCCCAGGGCCCGCCGCGGGGTGACCCGGGACCGCATCGGCGAAGGGCCGCGCCCGCCACGTCGTCCTCCCGCAGGAACGGGCGAATTCGTCCGGGAGTCGACGTGACGCTGTCCGCATCGCCGAACGGGTCATGCCTGCGGCGTGGGGGTACGGGGTGCAAGTACGGGTTGTCGGCGAGGGCCGAGGAGAACCTGGGGCCCTCCACGCCGAAGACGTCGGCTGCGGCTCGCCGGGGTCCGGACAGGGGATCGCGCAGCGCGCGGTCGAGGGCCGACTCGCCGACCACGTTCGCCCGGGCTGTGTTGACCAGTACCGACTCCGGTCGCATCAGCCGCAGCTCTTCCGTCCCGAGGAAGCCTTCGGTCTCCGTGGTGTCGGTACATGTACATGTACCGACACCCCACCCAGCCCCTCAACAGATAGGCCCCGGGCCGAAACGAAGAGCGGCTGAAAGACA
>NZ_JBSFTV010000064.1:0-28495 GCF_053591455.1 Streptomyces sp. NPDC003016 | reverse complement strand
CCCCGACCCAGGAGGAACGATCATGACCACGGTGCGCGACGGCCAGGTCAGCGGTTCCGCCGCCCGGCTTCCCGAAGGCCGTTACGGCCGCTCCGTGGAGCTGCCGGGTGTGGTCCACGTACCGCGGGGCGCCGGTGAGCAGGACCGTCGCGGTGAGGCGGGGGTCGGTGCTGGACGCGGCGAGGCGCAGTTCCAGCTCTCCCGGCTCGACGACGCGCCGTCCGTCGCGGCCGGTGAACGAGGCGACGTCGGCCGGGACCGTCACCGTCAGCCGGCACGACTCGCCCGGCCCCAGCCGCACCCGTGTGTAGCCGATGAGGCGCTGCACCGGCTGCACGACCGAGGCCACCGGGTCGTGCAGGTACAGCTGCACGACTTCGGTGCCTTCCCGGTCACCGGTGTTGCGTACCGAGAGGGCGAGAGCGAAGGCGCCGTCCGTACCGCTCTCCCCGTTCCCGACGGTGAGAGCGCTCCAGGTGAAGGCGGTGTACGACAGGCCGTGTCCGAAGGCGAAGGCAGCGGTCGGGTCGATGCTGGAGACCTCGGTGGCCTGGCCCAGCCGGGGTGCCAGATAGGTGGAGGGCTGTGCGCCGGGACCGCGCGGCACGCTGACGGGCAGTCGGCCGGACGGGTTCGTCCGCCCGCTGAGCACCTGCGCCATGGCCGTGGTGCCCTCCACACCGGGGAAGAAGGACTGCACGATCGCGGCCGCTTCGTGCACGGCGCGGCCGAGCGCGTACGGCCGTCCGGAGAACAGGGTGGTCACGACCGGTGTGCCGGTGTCGAGCAGCGCGTCGAGCAGCGCCTGCTGCACGCCGGGCAGCGCGAGGGAGTCGGCGTCGCACCCTTCGCCGCTGGTGCCGCGGCCGAAGAGCCCGGCCCGGTCCCCCAGCGCCGCGACGACGACGTCGGCGCCCTGGGCGAGCCGGACGGCCTCGGCGAAGCCGGACGTGTCGTCGCCGTCGACCTCCGCGCCGCGCGAGGTGACGATCTCCGTACCGGGGAACTCCAGCCGCAGGGTCTCGCGCAAGGTCGGCAGGCTGATCCCGACCGGGACCTCCGGGTGGAGGACGCCGACGTGGGCCGGGAAGGAGTAGCAGCCGAGGACGGCCGTCGGTTCGTCGGCGTTGGGGCCCACGAGCGCGATCCTGCGCGGCCGTGCGAGGGGCAGCGTGCCGTCGTTGCTGAGCAGCACCATCGCCTGCTCGGCGACTTCCCGCGCCAGTTCCCTGTTCGCGTACGAGTCCAGGTCGACCGTGCCGCGCAGCGCCGCCGTGTCGTCGAGGCCGGCCCCGGCCAGCGCCGGGGGCACGGGGCTCCACCCGGCGTCGAGCAGCCCGAGCTGGGCCTTCTGGGCGAGCACCCGGTACAGGGCCCGGTCGACCAGGGCTTCGGGGACCCGGCCGGTGGAGACGGCCTCCAGCAGCGGTTCGCCGAACGTCTTCACGGTGGGCAGTTCGACGTCGACGCCGGCGCGCAGTGCGGCGCCCGCGGCCTCGGCCCAGTCGCCCGTGACCCCGTGCAGCGTCGTGAGGAAGGCGATGCCGAAGTAGTCGGCGACGACCGTGCCCGTGAAGCCCCAGCTGTCGCGGAGCAGTCCGGTCAGCAGGTGTTCGTCGGCCGTGGCGGGGACGCCGTCGGCATCGGTGTAGGCGGCCATGACCGACCGGGCCCCGCTCTCGCGCACCGCCATCTCGAACGGCGCGAGCAGGACGTCGGCGCGCTCCCGGGGCCCCAGGGAGACGGGGGCGAGATTGCGTCCGGCGCGGGAGGCGGAGTAGCCCACGAAGTGCTTGAGGGTCGCGATGATCCCGGCGGATTCGAGGCCCTGGATGTACGCGGTGGCGACGGTGCCGACGAGGTAGGGGTCCTCGCCGATGGTCTCCTCGACGCGGCCCCAGCGGGCGTCCCGCACCACGTCCAGGACGGGGGCGAGGCCCTGGTGCACGCCGACGGACCGCATGTCCGCACCGATGGCCGCGGCCATGCGGCGTATCAGGGAGGGATTGAAGGTGGCCCCCCAGGACAGCGGTACGGGGTACGCGGTCGCTTTCCAGGTGGCGAAGCCGGCGAGGCACTCCTCGTGAGCCAGGGCGGGGAGGGAGAAGCGGTTCGCGGCGATGATGCGCGCCTGCGTGCGCAGGAGGGAGAGCGCGCCGAGGGCGGGGTCGACGGGGGCGGTGCCGAACGGGCGCGTCAGCTGCCCGAGTCCGCTCGGCAGGAGGGCGTCGAGGTCGGCCGACTCCTCCATGTCGTGCTGGTAGGGGGCCACTTCGCCACCCTCGTCCGACGCGCCGACCCAGACTCCGAAGAGCTGGGCGACCTTCTCTTCGAGGGTCATGGCGGCGATCAGGGCACGGACCCGTGTGTCGGTGTCGTGGGCGGGGTCGTTCCAGATGGGAGTGACGGGGGTTGTCTCAACTGCCACGTTGGCGGTCACTTTCCTCCGACGCCCATCAGGCCCTGGACCAGGGCGCGACGGGCGAACAGGTAGACGAGCAGGACGGGAACCGTCGACAGCACCACGGCGGCCAGCAGCCCGGGGATGTTGATGCCGTACTCGGTCTGGAAGTTGTAGAGACCCAGCGTGATCAGCTTGGTGGATTCGGACTGGGTCAGGACGAGGGGGAACAGGAAGCCGTTCCACGCCTGGAGCGCGGAGAACACCACGATCGTCGACAGTCCGCCCTTCGAGAGCGGGAGGACGAGCCGGAAGAAGATCTGCCGCGGCGGGGCGCCGTCGATGGCCATGGCCTCGTAGAGCTCGGGGGAGATGTCGCGCATGGCGCCGCTGAGGATCAGCGCGGAGATCGGCAGGCAGAAGGCGGCGGTGGGCAGGATGACGCCGATGAGGTTGTCGTACAGACCCGCCTTGCTGATGAGGTAGAACATCGGGACGATCACGGCCTGGGCCGGAATGGCCAGGCCCAGCAGGAAGAGCCGGAAGACCCCCGAGGTGATCCTGGAACGGCTGCGCACGATGGCGAACGCCAGCGGCGGCACCAGCAGCAGTACCAGCGCGATCACGCTCGCGGTGACGACGAACGTGTTGACCAGGTACTGCCCGAACCCGCTGGAGAAGGCCCCGGTGTAGTTGTCGAAGGTGAGGTTCCCCGGAAAGGCCAGGGGGCCGTTGCGGGCGTATTCGGGCCTGGTCTGCACGGTCGCGGCGAGCATCACGTACAGCGGCAGGCCGACGAGGAGGAGCCAGACGAGTGAGCCCGCGCCGGCCGGGTAATTGGGGCGTCGCTTCATCACAGACCTTCCGTGGCGCTGCGCATCTTGTCGTAGCCGGACACGCGCACCACGATCAGCGAGATGACCGTCGCGGCGACGACCAGGACGAGGGCGACGGCCGCGCCGGCTCCGAAGTCGAAGCTCTTGAACGCCTTTTGGTACATGTAGTACGCGCTGATCGTGGTGTCGGTCCCCGGACCTCCCTGGGTCAGGATGAGGACCGTCTCGAAGGTGGTGAGCCCGCCGACGACCATCAGGATCATCGAGGTGATGATGGTGTTGCGCAGCTGCGGCAGGGTGATGTGGAAGAACTGGCGGTACCGTCCGGCGCCGTCGATCTCCGCGGCCTGGTAGAGCACCTTGGGAACGGCCCGCGCGGCTCCCTGGTAGAGCAGCGTGTGGAACGGCGTGAACTGCCAGGTGCTCACGAAGGCCAGCACGCCGATGGCGGTGGCCTGGCCGCCGAACAGGTTCCCGTCGCCGAACAGCCACGTGGCCTGGGACGGCACACCGAAGTTCGGGTCGAGCAGGGCCCGCCACAGTACGGACACCGCGGTGGAGGACAGCAGGAGCGGGATGAAGTAGATGGCCGACAGCACCGCGCGGTTGCGCTGCTGCCCCGCCGCCCAGACGCCGAGCAGGATGCTCAGCGGCGTCTGGACCGCCACACCGAGCACGGTGATCAGGAGGCTCAGCCAGATGCTTTTGATCATGACGGGGTCGTCGAGGATTCTGGTCCAGTTGTCCAGACCCACGAACTCGGGCGATCCGAGACCGCTCCAGCTCGTGAAGGACAGGACGGCGACCATGAGCAGCGGGACGATCGCGAAGAGCGCGAAGAACAGCGTGGCGGGGATCGCCCAGGCGAATCCCGGGCGACCCACCTGAGCGGCGGCGGCGCGCGCGCTCCGCGACCGCGACCGGGACCGGGACCCGCCGGTCGTGGTGGGGGGAGGGACGCTTGTCGTCTGTGTGGTCATGGCCGGGTCAGGCGGTGGGGAGGGCCTGCATGGCCTTGATGAAGCCGTCCGCGTCGGTCTGTCCGTTGAAGAACTGCTGGACGGCCTGGTGGATGGGGGTGATGGCGGCCGGCGGATAGGCCTGGTCCCACGACAGCTGGAACGAGGGGGCCTTCTTGACCAGGGCGAACTGGTACCCGGAGTACGCGGGGTTCGCCGCGTCGTCGAGGAACTTCTCGGTGTTCGTCGTGGTGGGCAGGTTGCCGATGGCCAGCTGCTTCTCGACGAACTCGTCGGAGTACATCAGCTTCAGGAACTCCGCGACGGCTTCCGGGTGCTTCGTCTTCTTCAGCACCGAGTAGAAGTTGTTGGTGTTGCCGACGAGGTTGGCCCGGTCGCCCTTGCCGTCCTCGACGCTCGGGAAGGCGGTGTAGCCGAGGTTCTTCGCGGCGAACTCCGGGTCGGCGTCCTGCTGCGTGGCGTAGGCCCACGAGCCCATCAGCTCGAAGCCCGCCTTGCCACCGGCCAGGAGCGCGGGCGAACCGCCGTCGGTGAACTTCACCGAGTCGAAGTTGGTGCCGAAGGCGCCGGCGTCGACGAGCTCCTCGATCATGCCGAGGGCCTTCCTGCTGTCCGCGCTCTCCCAGGCGCCCTGGTCGCCTTCGAGCGCCCTCCGGAAGAGTTCCGGTCCCGCGACCCGGTCGTAGAGGTACTCGAACCACATCAGCGTCGGCCACTTGTCGCCGCCGCCGAGGGCGATCGGTGTCTTGCCCCCGGCCTTGAGGGCCTTGACCGCGTCGAGCAGCTCGTCCCAGGTGGTGGGCGCGGCCACACCCGCGTCGGCCAGCACCTTCTTGTTGTTGAACAGCAGGATCGGCTGTGTGCCGCGCATCGGGACGCCGTAGGACTTGCCGTCGATGACGGCGGTGTCGAAGACCGACGGCAGGAAGTTGGACTTCAGGCCGGGGTCGTCCTTGATGAAGTCGTCCAGCGGCATCAGGAGGTCGGCCTTGACGTACGGCTGGATGCTGCCGCCGCCCCAGTTGAAGAAGACGTCCGGGGCCTGCGGGGTGCTGATGATCGTCTGGAGCTTCTGCTGGTAGTCGGCGCCGGGGATGGTGTCCAGGACGGCTTTGACCTTCGACGTCTTGTTGAAGGTGGCGACGAGCTGCTTCTCGACCTTGTTGGTGGCGTCTCCGTAGACGAGGACGTGGAACTCGCCCTCGCCGGACGACGCCCCGCCCCCCTCGCCCCCGCAGGCGGACAGGCTCAGAGCCAGGGCCAGTGTCACGCCGCCGGCGAGCATGCGGGCGTACCGCGCACGTATCTTCATCTCTGCCTCTCGAAAGTTTCGATAACCGTGCCGAAAGTTCTCGCAGACCCGGACAGTATGGTGCGGTCTCGTGAGGGGTCAACGGGCGTGCGGCGGCGCGACCAAACCGTTACCGGAAAACCGTGCCCTATCCTTCGGGCATGCGCGAAGACGACGATGTGGACGGCCGGGTGACCCTGGCCGAGGTGGCGACGCAGGCCGGTGTCTCCCTCTCGACAGTTTCGAAAGTCCTCAACGGCCGTTCCGATGTCTCCCGCCCGACCCGCACCAAGGTCGAGCGGCTGCTGGAGACCCACGGCTACCGCCGCCGTGCGCACGGAGCGCCCCAGGCGCCCCTCATCGAGCTGGTCTTCCACGAGTTGGAGAGCGTCTGGGCGATGGAGCTCATCCGCGGCGTCGAGAACGTCGCGAAGGAGAACAACGCCAGCGTGGTGCTCACCGAGAGCGGCACCCGTCACGCACCCGGCCCGGACTGGGTCGAGGGGGTCCTGCGGCGCCGTCCGCTCGGTGTGGTCCTCGTCTTCTCCACCCTGCCCGACCGGGTGAAGAAGCAACTCAGGTCCCGGGCCATCCCGTTCGTCATCATCGACCCGGCCGGCGATCCCGAGCCGGACGTGCCCTCCGTCGGCTCGGCCAACTGGTCCGGAGGCATGGCGGCCACCCGCCATCTCATCGACCGCGGGCACGAGCGCATCGCCATCATCACCGGGCCCGAGGACATGATGTGCTCCCTGGCGCGGCTCGACGGCTACCGCTCCGCCATGGCCATGGCGGGCCTCGAACCCGACCCCCGTTTCGTACGGTACGGAGACTTCCACGTCCAGGGCGGCTTCTCGCACGCCATGGAGCTGCTCGAAGCACCGGAGCGGCCCACCGCCGTCTTCGCCGGCAGCGATCTGCAGGCGCTCGGGGTCCTGGAGGCGGCGCGCCGCAAGGGGCTGAGCGTTCCGCGGGACCTGTCAGTGGTGGGGTACGACGACGTCCCGCTCGCCCAGTGGTCGAGCCCGGCCCTGACGACCGTCCACCAGCCACTGCGGCAGATGGCCCAGGAGGCGGCGCAGATGCTGCTGCGGCCGCACGACCCGGGCACGGCGGCCCTGCGCATCGAGCTCGCCACCACGCTGGTGGTGCGGCAGAGCACCGCACCGCCACCCGGCGACGCCTGACGGGCCGCGCCTGGCAGGTTGCGCCCGACGGAAGGCCGCTGCGGCGGGCGGCTGCCGCCCGGCGGCCCGGCCCGCCCTGCGCCTCCCCCTGAACGCCGATAACTTTTGTCGAAAGTTTCGAATAGATTTCGACATATCGTCGCGTCACGCCGAAAGCCGTCGATCTCGACGCCGACCGCCGCCACGGAGAAGGCCGTTGCCTTCGATCCCCCTCCCCCGGCGCAACGCTCGCCGCAACGGCGGCCCGGCGTGCGCGAGCCGTTCCGGACGAACCTCTGCGCAAGTGGTTGACCCCCCAAGGGGCCAGTCGTAAGGTCTCCGCAGTCATTCGGAGAATTTTTCGAAAGTTTCGAATGGCCTGTCGGCTCCACCTCGTCCCACGCGCTCGTGCGGCCCGACCGGCGGCGACAGCGTTCGCCAGGTACGTCCCGACCGTCTCGGTACCGCTCGACCGCCCGACCCCTCACCTGCTCGACACGCACCCGCCGTTCGACGGGGGCGTCGTGCCGCGATGCGGCGGACGCACGCTTCCGTCCCGCCAGAAGAGGATGAAATGGTCACGAGTACTTCCACCGAACGCGGGCGGACCCGTCCGCGCCGGCGCTCCCGCACCCGAAACACGCTCGTCCTCGCCGCGGCGTGCCTCCTCGCCGCGACGGGCACGACGGCCCTCTCCGGCACGGCCGAGGCCGCGGGCACCACCCTCGCCTCCGCGGCGGCCGGCAAGGGGCGCTACTTCGGCACCGCCGTCGCCGCCAACCACCTGGGCGAATCCGCCTACGTCTCCACGCTGAACACGGAGTTCGACTCGGTGACACCCGAGAACGAGATGAAGTGGGACGCCCTCGAAGGCACCAGGAACTCGTTCAGCTTCGGTTCCGCCGACCGGATCGTCAGCCACGCCCAGAGCAGGGGCATGAAGGTCCGCGGACACACCCTGGTGTGGCACTCCCAGCTGCCCGGCTGGGTCGGGGGCCTCGGCGCCGCCGACCTGAGATCGGCGATGAACCACCACATCACCCAGGTCATGCAGCACTACAAGGGCAAGATCCACTCCTGGGACGTGGTCAACGAGGCCTTCCAGGACGGCAGCAGCGGCGCCCGGCGCAGTTCACCCTTCCAGGACAAGCTCGGCAACGGCTTCATCGAGGAGGCGTTCCGTACCGCCCGCGCCGCCGACCCCAGCGCCAAGCTCTGCTACAACGACTACAACACCGACGGCGTCAACGCGAAGAGCAATGCCGTCTACGCCATGGTGAAGGACTTCAAGGCGCGCGGCGTGCCGATCGACTGCGTGGGTTTCCAGTCCCACTTCAACAGCGCGTCGCCGGTTCCCGGTGACTACCGGGCGAACCTGCAGCGCTTCGCCGATCTCGGCGTGGACGTCCAGATCACCGAGCTGGACATCGAAGGCTCCGGCAGCTCCCAGGCCACCAGCTACGGCAACACGGTGAACGCCTGCCTGGCCGTCGCCCGCTGCACCGGCATCACGGTCTGGGGCGTCACCGACAAGTACTCCTGGCGCAGCGGCGGCACCCCCCTGCTGTTCGACGGCAACTACAACAAGAAGCCCGCCTACCATGCCGTACTGTCCGCACTCGGCGGCTCCGCCGGCGGGGGCGGGGGCGGCGGAAGCGCCGGCTGCACCGCGTCCTACAGCAAGGCCGAGGAGTGGGGCGACCGCTTCAACGGCAAGGTGACCGTGACCGCGGGCACCTCCGCGATCAGCAACTGGACCGTGACCGTCACCGTGACACCTCCGCAGAGGATCTCCACGACCTGGAACGGCACACCCAGCTGGAACAGCGGCGGAAATGTCATGACCATGAAGCCCAACGGCAACGGAAACCTGGCGGCCGGGGCGTCGACGAGCTTCGGTTTCACCGTCATGACGAACGGCACCACTTCGGCCCCCGTCATCGGCTCCTGCACCGTCTCCTGACCACCCGGCAGCGCCACGCCCCGGGCCACAGCGGCGGAAGCGGCCCGGGGCGTGGCGCCCCGCACGGTGCGGCCGTGTGTTTTTCACGGCCACCGCGTGACAGCCGGTGGTGTTCCGCGCCGGGCAACTCCGCGATCGTCGAACGCAGACGTCGCTCCAGCGGTATCGGAGCGGACCTCTCATCGCTCCGGCTCCGTACGCGCGTCCGTACGCGCGGCATGTGCCGGTCCAGGAGCTGACCGGGACCCGGAACGGGAGGGGACCCGGTGGACAAGCGCCAAGAGCGCCTACTGCCTCATGGACCCGCTCCGAGAGGGACAACTGGGTCGTGCTCCGCCCCGACGGCGGCACACTTCCCCTCCAGGGCTGGAAGCTTTTCCTCGACGAGAAGGACACGGATCACTGGCGCTCCCTGCTGTCGGACCTGCCCCGCGGCGAATCATCCCCGCTCGTGCCCGTAAACGCTGTTCGTCACGCTCCGGGGCCATGATCCCGCGTCGTACGTCACCGTCACCTGCCCGCGTAAGAGGCCCTCTCGGCCGTGCTCACCGTCTTCCGGCCGTCGGCCGCGCCGAGCAGTCCCGCGCTCACCCAGGTGTCCACCGTGGATTCCACGTGTCGCACCAGGGCCTGCTTGTCCGTGAAGGGGGCGGCGGCCCAGACCTCGTCGAGGAGCGTGGTGCCGTCGGGCCGGGCCGGGTTGGCGACGCCGGACTCCGTGGCGCCGAAGACGACCTGCGGCTCGGCGCGCCGGAAGTAGGCGTGGGTGGGGTCCTCCGTCCCCTCGAAGAAGGGCGCGAACTCGACGCCGTCGAGGGTGTAGTGCAGCGGTTCGCCCTCCACGGGGGTGAGGCTGGGCAGCAGGTCGCCGGAGAGAGCGGCGTTGCGGTAGAGCCCGAGGCGGAGGTAGTCCGTGCGGGCGTCCCGGGCCACGAGGTTGACCGGACCGTAGAACAGGGTCTGCACGGCCGGGTCGTCCAGGGCCTTCTCCACCCGCAGCCGGAAGGGAACCCTCACGCGCACGGTGTCTCCGTCGCGCCAGGTCCGGGACACGGTGAAGTAGCTGCCGGGGACCGGAGTCCCCTTCACCGTTCTGCCGTTGACGGTCACCCGGAAGCCGTCCCGCGCCCAGGCCGGCACCCTCAGCAGCAGGTCGAAGGCGGCGGGCCTGCGGCCCCGGACGGTGATCGTGGACCCCTGCTCCCTCGGGTAGTCGGTCCTCTGGGTGACGGTCACGCCCTTCTCCGCCCAGGTGAGCGTGGTGGGGCTGTAGAGATTGACGTACAGGGCGGTGCCGTCGGGCCGCGCGAAGTACACCGAGTCCTGGTACTTGGTGTGGCTCTCCATGCCGGTGCCCTCGCAGCACGTCGTACCCGCCTTGGGCGTGTAGTCGCGCACGTGTCCGGGGCGCAGTCCGACGAAGTAGGTGACGAGCGGCTTCTCCGCGTCCGGCCGGTCCTGCCGGGAGCCGAGGATCTGGTTGTGGAGCGCCCGCTCGTAGTAGTCCATGTACGCCGGGTCCTGCTCGTGGAAGAACAGCGTCCGGCTCAGCTTGAGCAGGTTGTACGCGCAGCAGGTCTCGGCGTTGGTGTCACTGAGCGTCGCGGCGACGGCCCCGGGCGCCTTCCAGAACTCCGCGGTGCTGGTGCCGCCGATGCCGTACATCCGGGTCGGGACGACCATGCCCCAGAAGTTCTTCGCCGCGGTGAGGTACCGCTGCTCGCCGGTCTCGTCGTACAGCCGGACCAGCCCGGTGAAGACGGGGATGTGCTGGTTGGCGTGCATGCCGTCCAGGACGTCCTCGCCCGCGGCGCAGGCGTCGATGAGCCGGTCGAGGTCGAAGAGCCGGGCCAGCGCCAGGTGTTCGCGCTTCCCGGTGACCGCGTACAGATCGCAGATCGCTTCGACGATGCCGCCGAACTCGCCGCTGGAGAAGATCCCCCACATGCGCTGCAGGGTGGTGGCGGGCAGCTCGGACAGCCGGGAGTGCATCCAGTCGCACATGCCCTCGGCGAGGTCGAGCGCCCGCGCGTCGCCGGTGGCCAGGTACGCGTCGAGGAGTCCGCGCAGGATCTTGTGGGCGGTGTAGTACGGCGCCCACACCACGGTGTAGTTGCCGGCGGTCATCGACTCCAGGGTGATGAACTGCGTCTCCGGGTACGCCGCGAGGAAGCCGGGGTGGCTCGGCGCGCCCCAGGTGCGGCGCAGGGTGGCGTGGAGTCCCCGGCCGGAGGAGTCGGCGAAGGTGGAGCCGCTCGTCTCGTCGAAGCGGTACGAGGCCAGGTCGCCGGCGCCCGCGGAGGACCGGCCGGCGGGCGCGTCCTGGAGTCCGGCGATCTCGGCGGCGGTCAGTGCGCGTGACCAGATGTCGACCCGGTCGAAGGCGCCGGCGAAGACGGGGTCGGCGGGGAAGTGCGACCGGCCGAGCCAGTGGTGGGCGAGGGTCCCGAGCGCCGCCGGGCCGAGGGTCGTCGCGGCGTTCCGGCCGACGGCGGCGCCGTTGACGTAGAGCGTCGCGGTGGTGCCGGTGAGCGTCACCGCGAGGTGGCTCCACCGGTTCAGCGGCAGCGGGGCGGTGCCGTCGACGCCCTGCTCACCGCCGGGGCCGCTGGTGGTGAGGGCGAACCGGGGGTGGCCGTTCGCGTTGCGGGCGGCCAGGTAGAGGTAGCGGGTGGTGTCGTCGCCGAAGTCGAGGACGCGGGTCCAGTCGGCGTCGTGCGTGGGCTTCACCCAGGCGGAGAGGGTGAGGGAGGGTGAGTCGCCGAGTACGCCGGCGGGCAGGTCGACGTACTGGTGGGAGCCGCGCACGTTCTCGGCGGCCGTACCGGACCTCCCGGGGACACTGAGCACGGCCGGATCGCGGCGCAGTGCCTCGCGGACCTCGGTCAGGGCGCCGATCATGTAGCGGATCCTGTCGGAGTAGGCCGCCTCCCCGGTACTCCCGTATGCCTGGGAGAGCATGGTGAGGAAGTGGCCCGTGTAGTGGCCGCGGAGGTTTCCGTTCGCCTCGCCGTCGAGGCCCTCCCAGCCGCCGGGGGCGACCGCGTCGCGGGTGGAGAGCCCGGCGTTGGCGCGGAAGACCTGCACCAGGCGGTCGACGTCGTAGCCACGGCCGTGATCGAGCATCAGGTCGCGCTTGGCGGCGAAGACTCCGTTGCCGCCGAGGGTCACGTCCCTGAGCGGGAAGGGCCGGACCGTCCAGGCGGACGGAGCCGGCAGCGCGGCGCGGGCTGCGCCGGCACCACTGCCGAGTGCGGCGCGGGGCGGGGTCCGGGGCGCCGCGGTGGCCGGGGCCCCGGGCAGGGACGACATCAGGGGCACCGCCGCGACGAGCGTCGCACCGCGGAGAAAGCGTCGTCTGTCCAGGGACGGCATGGACTCCTCATTTCGTCCGAGATATCGAACGTGGTCTGACCTGTCGATCGGAAGGTAGGGCCGTGACGAAGACACGTCAACACCTCCGCAGCAACAGAGGGCGACAGGGAGCACCGGGGAGCAGGGTCGCCGCCGCGCCGGACCCGCCGCCGCGAAGGCGCGTCAGCGCGGTCCGGCCGGACCGGCCGGACCGGCCACCGCCCGGGCCAGGGCCACCAGCTGACGGACGGCCGGATGCGGGGACGCGCTGCGCCAGGCCAGGGAGACGGGCGCGCTCGGGGCGTCCGACAGCGGCCGGTACGTGACACCGCGGTGCGCGTGCATCTGGGCGGTGGAGGCCACCGACGCCCCCGCGCCGCGGCCCGCGGCGATCGCGGTGAGCCAGTCGTCCGTGTTGGCCACCGTGACCGTCGCCGTGGGCCGGATCTCCTCGGGCCACAGGTCCGGCGTCGTCAGGCCCGAGACCGTGTTCAGGACGACCGGGCCGGCCGCGAGGTCCGCCAGCGTCAGCGAGGCCCGCGCCGCGAGCGGGTCGTCCGACGGCACGGCCGCGACCCTGGGCTCCGTGAACAGCAGCTCGGTGACCAGGCCGGGCGTGTCCACCGGGCCGCGCAGTACGGCGGCGTCGACCTCGCCGCGGGTGAGTCCCGCCGTACGGTCGTCGATCCTGAGCAGTTCGAGCGGGGTGTCCGGATGTTCGCGCTGCCAGCGGCGCAGCAACGGGGTGGTGTACGGGCCGAGGGCCGACCAGGCGTGCCCGAGCCGCAGGGGCCGGCGCCGCAGCCGTCCGGCGTCGAGCGCCTCGTCGAAGGCGGTGACGGCGACGGTGGCCTTGTCACGGAAGGCCCGGCCCTCCGCCGTGAGGGCGAGGTGGTGTGTGGAGCGGTCCACCAGCCGCACGCCCATCCGCTTCTCGAGCGAGGCGAGCGTGCGGGAGACGCTGGGCTGGGTGAGGCCCAGCCGGGCGGCGGCCCTGGTCACGTTGGACTCCTCCGCGATGGCGAGGAAGCAGCGGAGATGGCGCAGCTCGATGCTCATGCGTGAGGAGCATAACCACAGCGAGAACGGCATTTCACGCGCGACGCCCGGGTCCGTAGCGTGGGCAGGACGGGTCGGGACGAAGCAACCGGGGAGGCTGGTGTGAAGGACGCGCGGTCCGCGAACGCGGGCAACGGCGCGCAGGCGGGCGCGGCGGTCGTACCGCCGGAGGCGGCGGGCGCCGCGCCCGCGCCGCCCGCCGGCGCCCGGCGTTCCCTGGGGCCGGTGGCGCTCGTCGTCGCGGGCGGTCTCTCGGTGCAGTTCGGGGCGGCCGTCGCCGTGCTGCTGATGCCGCGGGCCGGTGCGCTCGGCGTCGTCACGCTGCGGCTGGTGCTCGCCGCCCTGGTGCTGCTCGCGGTCTGCCGGCCCCGGCTGCGCGGGCACTCCCGCGCCGACTGGGCCACCGTCCTCGCCTTCGGCGCCGCCATGGGCGGGATGAACATGCTCTTCTACCAGGCCGTGGACCGTATTCCGCTGGGCGCGGCGGTCACCCTGGAGGTACTGGGTCCGCTCGCCCTGTCGGTGCTCGCCTCGCGGAGGCTGGTGAACCTGCTGTGGGCGGGGCTCGCCCTCGGCGGTGTGGTGCTGCTCGGCGGAGGGGGCTTCGACCGGCTCGATCCGGCCGGTGCGGCGTTCGCCCTGGCGGCGGGCGGCATGTGGGCGGCGTACATCGTCTTCAGCGCCCGTACCGGACGGCGCTTCCCGCAGGCGGACGGGCTGGCGATGGCGATGGGGGTCGGTGCGCTGCTGAGCCTGCCGTTCGGGCTCATGGAGGCGGGGGCGCGGCTGTTCGTCCCCTCGACGCTGGGGCTGGGGCTCGCGGTGGCGCTGATGTCGTCGGTCCTGCCGTACACGCTGGAGCTGCTGGCACTGCGCAGGCTGCCCGCGGCGACGTTCGCGGTGCTGATGAGCCTGGAACCGGCGATCGCCGCCACGGCCGGTTTCCTCGTACTGCGTCAGGCCCTTTCGCCCGCGGAGGGGCTGGCGATCGTGCTGGTCGTCGCGGCGAGCATGGGGGCGGTGCGGACGCAGGCGGCCGGGAGGGTCCCGACGGGGGCGTAGGCACAACGGAGAACGCCCCCGCGATGTCGCGACAGCGCGGAACAGCCCACCGGTCCCCCCGGCGGGCTGTTCCGGTCAGGTGGCCGGTGCCGCGTCAGTGCTGGGTCTTGGTGTGCCAGACGGGGGTGCCCCTGCTGTCGTAGATCACCACGTTGCCGTCGGCCTGGACCACGAGCCTGGCGCCCGGGTTGCCGTCGGTCACCGAGGCCCACACCGGCTGGTTGTCCGGCGTGTAGATCACGAGGTTGCCGTCCTCCTGGAAGACGGCGCGAGCGCCCTTCGTGGCGGGGTTCTTCGAGGCCCAGCGGGGGTCCTCGTTCTCGTCGAAGACGACGAGCCTGCCGTCGTCCTGGAGCACCAGCTTCGCCCTGCCCGCGTCGACGGTGTCACCGATGTCGAAGGTGGAGACGGCGGAGATCTCGTGGTTGCCGTTCTCCGTGACCACGACCTTGATCTTCGGGGCGTCGTCCGAGAGCTTGCCGTCGGCCAGCCGGTCGAGGGTCGACAGCGACGGCGTGAAGGCGTACACGGCCCCCTCGGTCCGTACGAACTGCTCGAAGCACACCTGCTTGCCCACGAAGCTGACGTCGGTCGACACACCGATCATGGGGTCCGCGCCGACCTCCGGCTCGCGCTGCGGGAAGCTCGTGTCGTTGACCCAGTCCTTCTGGATGAACTCGAACTGCCTGACCAGGTCGGCCTGGTAACTGACGAAGACCAGACCGCGAGCGGCGTCGGGGCCGTGGCCGTCCGCTCCCGCGGGGTCGAAGGGCAGGCCGTAGGGGATGCCGCGGCGCATGATGCGCCGGGAGTCGAGCTCGCCCTTCTCCGGGACGGGCTTGTCGCCCTTCTTCAGCGCGAGGCCGTCGCGGGGGCTGGTCTTGCGGAGGTGGGAGAACAGCGGGGTGGTCTCCCCCTCCAGGTCGTTCGCGTAACTGATGTTGTTGTCGGT
This sequence comes from Streptomyces sp. NPDC003016, assembly GCF_053591455.1. Classification (NCBI taxonomy): domain Bacteria; kingdom Bacillati; phylum Actinomycetota; class Actinomycetes; order Kitasatosporales; family Streptomycetaceae; genus Streptomyces; species Streptomyces sp. NPDC003016. The sequence continues at coordinate 13,431 of NZ_JBSFTV010000064.1, read as the reverse complement.
CGCCGCTTCCGGGTCGGAGGACATGTCGGCGTGCGGGCACTTCGCCACGGGCGTGCCCGAACGCCAGCGCCCGACCATACGGGCCGCCAGCCACTCCGTGGTGGCCTCCGGGGGCACGGCCTTCATGTTCTTCAGTTCCTTCAGCCGCGCCCCGATCTGCGCCCACCAGCCCGGAACGTCCTGGCCGAGCCGGCGCACCACGTGGAACGAGCCGTTCTTCGCCCAGTCCGGCATGGTGCAAGGCGTACCTCTGACCGTCTCCTCACCGATGACGAACTCACCGGCCGGGATGATCCGGGTGCCCGGACTCCCCTTCTTCCACTCGGGGTTCTGGGGGTCGGGCAGGTCGAATCCCTCCACGGCCGGCTCGCTGATGCCGTCCTTGAAGCCGAAGTGCTCCTTGCCCCGCCGGTCTCCCGTCAGGGTCCCGCCGTCCTGCTCGAAGACGATCACGACCTTGTGGACGGAGGCTTCCTGCCGCTCCTGGGCGAGGGCCGCCCGCAGGTCCTCGACCTTGTCGGCCGCGATGGTGAGGACCGCGTGGACGGGCTGCGCGTTGCTGTCGCCGAAGAGCCAGTTCTCCGGGGAGTTGTCCCCGGTGTCGCCGAGCATTCCCGCCCGTACGGCGGACCCCTGCTTGAACGCGTGCTGTGTCGTGCCCTCCACGGTGTCCGGGAAGGGCTCCTTGCCCGTCAGCGTCCGGATGCCGCCGTGGGTGAGGCTGACGCTGCGCCATACGGCGTTGAGAGCCCGGGGGTCGTCACCGCCGGTGTTCCTGCGCGCCTCGCTGAAGGCCGCGTTGAACGCCGCGACCTGCCGGGTCGTGGCGATGCGCGGCTTCAGACGCCGCAGCCAGGTGCGCGCCCGCGTCGCGTCGTCGAACTTCAGGAACAGCAGCTGTACATGGTCCTTCTTGAAACCGGCGAGCACATCGCCCTGGATCTCCGTGCTCTCCCGCAGTGCCAGATCGGTCATTCTTCCTTCACTTCCTGGGGTTTCTCGGGGTGGGTTCCCGCGTCGTGCTCCGGCCGGCCGTCACCTGGCGGCGGGCGGACCGAAGGACACGAACTTGGCCATGCTGGGCACGCCCTCCTCGTTGAGGAGGAAGAGCATGTAGTAGCCCGGAGGGGCGGCTTCGGCCGAGGGCGGTGCCTGGAGTTCGAGGGCGCCGTCGCCGCGGCTCTTGATGCGGACTTCGAGGTGGCGCTGGCTGAAGTTCACCGAGTGGGTGGCCGTCGTGGGGGCGAGCAGGACGGCGCGCTCGACGTCCTGCGGGGTCGAGGTGAGCACCCTGAACCGGGCGTCGTAGCCGAGCGGGCGCCGGGGCACCGCCGAGAGGTCGGGGCGTTCGCCGTTGTGCAGGTAGGCGGGCTCGTAGATCTCGATGGTGCCGTCCATGTCGTCCCCGATGTCGGGGTCGTTGGCGATCTGCTGGGCCTCGTCACCGGTGACCATGATGCGGCCGTCGGGCAGGACCACGGCGTTGGAGTGGTAGCCGCGCGGCAGCCGCTGGGCGGGCCCGAGCTTCCAGTCGCCGCCCTCGTCGCGCATCTCGGTCTGCCGGTACTTCAGGTCGGCGTTGGGGTTGTAGGGCCCGTTGCCGTAGTCCCGGATGTCATGGGCGCCGTTGACGGTGAACAGGGTGCCGTCGGGCAGGATCAGCGTGTCGTCCTGCGTACGGCCGAAGGCCCGGGGCTCCTTCGTCTTCCACCGGCCGCCGACGAGCTGGTACGTGTTCGGGTCGTCCCGGTTGCCACCGAGGACCAGGACGGAGTCGGGGCCCTTGAAACCGGCCGGCAGCGGCACCGCGGAGCCGTAGTTGCGCATGAACGCGTCGGGCCGCGCGGGCAGGTCCGTCCGGGTCTCCGCGACCGGGTCGAACAGCCACTGCTGGTCGTGGTCGCGGCCGAGCCCGTAAATCTTGCCGTCACGCAGGGAGAACAGGTGCGGATAGTCGTGCTTGAACGGGGCTTGCGCCTTGAAGACGTCCACGGGAACGTTCTGGGGGAGGTCGGTCCTGGCGGTGGGGACCGGATGGTTCAGCGCCGGGAAGCGCTCCACGACGGGCGTGGGGGTCCCCCAGCCGAGCTCCGACTGTCCGGACATGATGAGGATCCGCCCGTCGGGGCCGGTGACGGCGCTGGGGTACCAGCGCCCCACCGACATCTCCTCGTTGAGCACCCACGCTTCGGTCCAGGGGTCGAAGACGAGGGACAGCTTGGCGCCGGAACCGTGGTTGCCGCCGAGGTTGCCGCCGAAGACGCCGAGCATCCCGTTGGGCAGGAAGGCGTGACCGGCGCAGAAGAACGGCGCGGGCCGCGGTTCGTTCTTGCCGTCCGGCATCATGATGGTGGGTGGCGCGACCTTCGTGAACGCGTCTTCGCCGTTGCCCTTCTCCGGGTCCCACAGGTACGCCCGGCCGGCGTTCGCCCTGCCGATGACCTGGGTGGGAGCGGTCTCCTTCGTCGGGTTGGTCTCGATCCTCTCGAACGAGAACATCAGGACCTTGCCGGTGGGCAGCTGGGCCACGTGCACGCCGAAGTCGGGGGACGGGAAGTACTCCTTGAAGACCCCGTACTCCCGCGCGCCGAACGTGGCGTTGTGCGTCGCCTGCGACGCGGTGAGCGACTTCAGGCGTGCCGTACGCGTCGGCTGCGGATATTCGCCGAGGTCCTCGGCCCGCAGGCGGGCCGCGGCGTGCGCCTCGGCGTGCTCCTGGCCGAGGACGGCGGCCTCGGCCTGGTCCACCGCGACCTTGCCGTCGGTGCCGGGTTCCGCCTCGCGGGAGACGGAACGGGGTTCTGACGCGCTGTCGTGGGCGACGGCCGGAAGCGCGGTGACGAGAGGGGTGGTCAGGGCGGAGATGACGGCGCAGGCCGAAACCAGCCTGGACAGTCGTGAACGTGTCATGGGACTCCTCGTGGCCTGTCGGCCTCCGCCTGCACGACCGTTCCGCGGTTTCCGGCGGGTCTGGACATGCAGGCGGGATAGGCCTTCTGTGACCGCCTGTGGCATAGGGGAGCGGAAAGTGATGCACCGCGATGCGGTGGACCGGAGCATTGGCCGAACGGGCACGAGCTGCCACGTCGGAGAGTGGGATGCGGGACGGGCATCAACGTAGAGGTGACGCCGGTACTGCCCGCAAGAGCCACTTCGCCGAACCACTCTTGCGGTTCAAAGAAAATCGATTCTGCGGTGTGATGTGGTTTGACCTGCGACGGAGCCCGGATCCGGGCCGCACCGCCTCGGCCTGTCGCGCCGTCGGATCACCCTCGGTGCCGTCGAGGCCCCGCGCCAGGGCAGTTGCCCGGTCACGCTTCAGGTACGCAGGCCATCGCGGGCCCGGCGAGAGGCCCGGGGACGGCCGGCCCCCGGACCGGGCCACGCAGGACGGACCTCTCGCCGCCCTTCGCTCAGCCGACCGTCGGCGCGCCCGGGTTCCTGCCGGCCTGTCGGCGCGACAGCACGCGCCATCCGGTTCACGCCAGGACGAAACAGCCCTGCCGTTCCAGTTCCGCCAGCAGCGGCAAGGAGGGATCGACCCCGTTCCATCGCAGATCCAGCTTCTCCAACGACGGCATCCGGACGAGCCAGTCCGGCAGCCGGCCGACGCGATTGCTCCGCAGGTCGATCCGGCGCAGTCGCGGAAGGCCGGCCAGCGACTCCGGCAGCTCGCCCACCGCGTTCTCCCGAAGGTCCAGGTGACGCAGCTGGTGCAATCCAGCGACCGATGACGGCAGCTGTTCGATCCTGTTCCCGCGCAACCGGAGTTCGCGAAGGCGGTGGAGTCGGCCGATCGAGCCGGGCAGCGTGGTCAGCCGGTTGTGCTGTGCTCCGAGTTCGACGAGACCGGTCATGTCGCCGATGGACCCGGGCAGGACGTCGAGGAGGTTCTCGCCGACGTTGAGGTAGCGCAGTCGTGTCAGGTTCCCCAGGGAGTCCGGAAGGTGTGACAGGTGATTGTCGTGCAGGTAGAGACAGTCGCCGAGTCCGGTCAGTTCGCCCAGTTCGTCAGGCACCGACGTGAGCGCGTTGTGGCCCAGGTCCAGGGTGTTCAGCCGGCGCAGCCGCCCGATCTCCGGCGGGAGGGCCGTGAGCCCGTTGTCCGCGAGGATCAGCACGCGGAGACCGGGCTGCCGCCAGACCGACGGGGGCACCTCTCCGAGATTCTGGCGCCACAGGTTCAGTACGTGCTCCACGACCTCGCCCCTTCCGTCACAGCCGGCTCCGAAGAACGAGGTCTCCTCCACCCGGTCGCCACCCTGTCCGCCCTCCCCCTGATCCGCCCTCCCCTGGACGGACATGGTGGCAGTTGGACGGACGTGGTGGCAGTGACCGAGCGGTTTGCCCAGTTTCATCAGGGGTATTCGGATGCGGCCCCTTGGGCGCCGATGGAGTCGCTGTCAGGAGGAAGCGCACGATGAGTCAGACCGAACGCGCGGCAACCGGAACCATCACCACCAAAATCCCGGCCAGACTCGACCGCCTCCCGTGGTCGAGGTGGCACTGGATGATCGTGATCGGGCTCGGCACCGTATGGATCCTCGACGGTCTCGAAGTGACCGTCGTCGGCACTGTCGCGAGCCGCCTCTCGGAGGAGGGCAGCGGACTGCCGATCACGGACGCGCAAGTCACCGGGGTCGCCGCCGCCCTCTATGTGGCCGGCGCCTGTTCCGGCGCCCTGTTCTTCGGCTGGCTCACCGACCGGTACGGCCGCAAGAAACTGTTCCTCATCACCCTGGCGGTCTACCTGGCGGCGACCGCGATGACCGCCCTGTCCTACTCCTCGTGGTGGTTCTTCCTCTTCCGCTTCCTCACCGGCTTCGGCATCGGCGGCGAGTACGCGGCCATCAACTCGGCCATCGACGAGCTGATCCCCAGCAAGTACCGGGGACGCGTGGACCTCATCATCAACGGCAGCTACTGGCTCGGTGCGATGGGCGGCGCCCTGCTGTCGGTCCTGGCCCTCAACACCGACATCTTCCCCAAGGACATCGGCTGGCGACTCACCTTCGCCCTCGGTGTCGTACTCGGCCTGGTCATCCTGCTGGTCCGCCGGCACGTGCCGGAGAGTCCGCGCTGGATGTTCATCCACGGGCGCTCGGAAGGCGCGGACGAGCTCGTCACCAGAGTGGAACGCGAGATCGAGGAAGAGACCGGGAAGCGCCTGCCCGAACCCGCCACGGCCATCACCATCGAGCAGCGGCGCAGTATCGGATTCGTCGAGATCGCCCGGACCCTGTTCCGCTCCTATCCCAAGCGCGCGGTCCTCGGCTTCGCGCTCTTCATCGGGCAGGCGTTCCTGTACAACGCCATCACCTTCGGATTCGGCTCGATCCTGGTGAAGTTCTTCGACGTGCCCAGCGGGTCGACGGGGTACTTCTTCGCGGCCATCGCCTTCGGCAACTTCCTCGGGCCGCTGCTGCTGGGGCGGCTGTTCGACACGGTGGGCCGCAAGCCGATGATCGCCGGCACCTACATCCTCTCGGGGCTGCTGCTCTTCGTCACCGCGTGGTTCTTCAACAGCGGCTGGCTCAACGCGACGACCATGACCGTGTGCTGGGCCGTCGTCCTCTTCTTCGCCTCGGCAGGCGCGAGTTCCGCCTACCTGACGGTCAGTGAGATCTTCCCGATGGAGACCCGCGCGATGGCGATCGCCTTCTTCTACGCCATCGGCACAGCGGCCGGCGGCATTTCCGGGCCGCTGCTGTTCGCGGAGCTCACTCACAGCGGAGTGGTGGGGGACGCCGTACTCGCGTTCTGCGTCGGCGCGTCGCTGATGGTGGCCGCGGGTGTGGTGGCGGTGTTCTTCGCCGTCGCGGCGGAGGGCAAGTCCCTCGAAGACATCGCGACTCCGCTGTCCGTCAGCGCACCGGCCGGTGGCGGAGTGCCGGACGGACGGACGGGCGGGGACGGGACGGGGGACGGAGGCAGGGACGGCAGGGACGGCAGGGAAAGTCCTTCCGGCACCTTCACCGGTTGATCCTCCTTTCCCGGTCATGGGCGGTTGCCCGGCCGCCGGATCCGCGGAACGTCCCCCACGGATTCGCGGTCGCCGACGCGCCTCTGGGGGGCCACCGGCCGGGTACGGTCGGTTCGTGAAGCTCGACACGTTCACCGATCTGCTCAGCTACCCGATGTACGTCGTCACGGCCGCAGCCGCGGGAGAGCGGTCGGGATGCCTGGTGGGATTCGCCTCCCAGTGCTCGATCCATCCGCCCCGGTTCATGGTGTGGCTGTCCACGGCCAATCACACCTACCGCGTGGCGCGGTCGGGCCTCGCATCTGGGCGTGCACCTGCTGCGTCGTGAGGACAGAGCGCTGGCCGAGCTGTTCGGCGGCGAGACCGGTGACCGTCTCGACACGTTCGAGCGCGTCGCATGGCAGCCGCAGGACGGTGGCACGCCGGTACTGACCGATGCGTGCGCCTGGTTCGTCGGACGTGTTCCGGACCTCTTCACCGGGGGAGACCACGTGGGTTTCCTCCCGGCACCGGTGGCCGAATCCGCACGCCCGCCCGGCCGCGCCCAGTTGCTCGGCTTCACCGACGTCGCCGACCTGCCGCCGGGCCACCCCGCCTGATCCGAAGCGGGGCGCCGCTCGCCCACGGCGGGTCGGCACCGGGGGCGGCGCACACCGGACCAGGGCGTACTCGGCTCTCCGGTGACGGTGATCCGGGCCGCAGCGGGTAGACGTTCCGCGTCGTTGCTGGACGAGAACTCCGGAGAGAATGCCATGGCCGTCAAAGCGACCGGGTGGGCCCGTACGTTCCCCGCGGGCAAGGGCGTACGCGATGGGCGGGAGTGGACGCGTCACCAGCTGGAGTCCCTCCCCTGGGCCGCCGAGGCGCCCGGTACCGTGGACGAGATCGTACTGGCGGTCTCCGAACTCCTCACCAACGCCCACCTGCACGCCCGCAGTAACGCCCAACTGGTGCTGACCTGGGACAGCACCTGCCTGCACGTGAGCGTCCACGACGAGTCCAGCGCCGTGCCCAAGCCCAGGGACCCGGACCCGGGGGCCGTTTCGGGAAGGGGCGTCAGCATCGTGCAGGCCCTCGCCGACAGCTGGCAGACCCATGCGCAGCAGCACGGCAAGACGGTCACCGCCTGCTTCAAGCCGCCTCGCACCGAGCCGTCGTCCGCGACGCCGCGGCCCACAGCGCCCCGGCGCCCCTGACCCGGCCGGGCAGGAGCCGGAGGGAGCACGGTGCCGGGTGACGCGACCGTCATGGCCTCATCGGACCCGTGCCGGGCTCCCGTGAGCCCGCGCTCACCGGCACGGTGCCCCCCGACGGGTGAAGGGCCTGACCGGATCGGGTGACAGGCCCGGGGAAATCGAGCTGTCCGGGGCCGGGTACGCACAAGCGCACCCGTCGCACGGTGAAGATGAGACGGAATCCTCGTACGCGCCGAAGGGACAGAACCATGCGCCGTCGTTTCACCCTCGCCCTCACCGCTTCCCTCGCAGCCGTCCTGCTTGCCTCCGGGACCGCCGCCGCCGCGGTGCCCGTCGACGACACCCCCACCACCCTGACCCCACGCGAGCAGAAAGGTCTGGACTTCGCCGGGCAGGTGCTCAGCTCGCTCTTCGGCGGCGGCGCCTCCCGGTAGGCGGGCCGGCGTCCCGGCCGGGGGCTTCGCGTCCGGCCGGGACGCCCTTCTCCTCGGCTCTCCTCCGCTCTCCTCCGCTCTCCTCGACGAAGAAGCCGTCGTGGCGGGCGAGGAAGCCAGCGGAGCTTGCGCGCCCGCCCGTCGGGCCCACCACCGCGGCAGGATCCGGGCGTGGAGGGCCGCAACCATCGGGTGCATCCGGGTGCCTCAGCAGTCAAGACCGGACAACGCGCATAAAAAATGGAAGTCGTGGACATCTGATGCCTCGTACTGCTTCGCGTGCCACCGCTGTCGCCACCGCGTGTGCCGCCGCAGTCGGCCTCGCCCCGGCCCTTGCCGCGACCTCTCCGGCTGCCGCCCAGCCGGACCGGGCCGCCGCGACCGCCCACCACACCCCGGCCGCGCGGACCACCCCGAGGGCCGAACCGGCCCCGGACAAGCGCTGGACCGCCGCGGAGATCCACCGCTTCCTGGTCGGTTTCTACGGCAAGCACGGCCCGTCCCCCTGGGAGCGCGAGCACCAGGTGGCGCCCGACCTCAAGGAACGGGCGGCCGACACCCCCGACTACGACCTGCTGCTGTGCGCCCAGAACGAGCCGCGGAACATCTCGATCGGCAAGGTGACCACCGCGCAGTCGGCGCGGGTCGGCTGGGCGACGGTCACCACCCACTGGGGCGCGAACGACAAGCAGCACTTCACCGCGTACGTCGATCTGGACGCGGAGAAGCCCATCGAGCTGCTGGACGTCGCCTGTCAGCTGTGAGCTCGTACGGCGAGCCGTCCGGAGCGCGGCCGGCCGGGCACTCGGGGTGCGGAAAGAGCGGGGGCGGCTGGTGGCCGCCCCCGCGTTACGGCTGGTGGGGTCAGCTCTTGCCGAGCAGCTTGTTCATGCGGGCGATCTCGGCGCTCTGCGAGGTGACGACGGCGTCGGCCATGTCCCTGGCGGGCTTGTAGGCACCGTCGGACTGCTCGGTCCTGGCCATCTCGACCGCGCCTTCGTGGTGCTTGACCATCATCTTGAGGAACGCGGTGTCGAACGCCGTGCCGGAAGCCTTCTCCAGCTCGTCCATCTCCTCGGGCGTCATCATCCCGGACATGGAGTGGTCGCCGTGCCCGGCACTCCGGCCCTCCTCGGGAACCTCCTCGCCCCAGGAAGCGAGCCACCCGGACAGAGTCCTGATCTCCGGGCCCTGCGCCTTCTCGATCTCCGCGGCCAGCTTCTCGACCTCGGCGGACTGCGCCCGGCTCTGCGCCAGATCGGCCATCTCGACCGCCTGACGGTGGTGCGGGATCATCCCCTTCGCGAAAGCGACGTCGGCTCCGTTGTGCTCACCCTGCTCGGCAGAGGCCGACGCGCTGGGCGAGGAGGTCTTGTCGTGGCCGTCGTGGCCGGCCGAGCTGTCATGTCCCCCGCCGCAGGCGGCGAGTACGACGGCGGCGGACGCCACGGCCGCCGCCGCGGCGGCACGGCGGATCAGCGAACGGTGTGCGTTCATGGTGGTGCGACTCCTGCGTGTGTGCTCGATGAGGCATGGCTCTTGACCGCGGCACCGCCCCAAGGGGGGCGGGCGCAGCGGGCCGGCCTATATGCGCAGGAGTTGCAGTTCGCTCAGCGAGGGCGGGGCCCGTCCACCCGGCGCCGCGGCAAGGACGAAGGCGGGTACGTCCGCAGTCGGACACCACGCAGCGGCCCCGGCCGGAGCAAGCGTCGGCAGTACGGGCGCTCCGCTCGTACCACTGGCAGCGCACGTGTCGTCGGCGTGCTCGACATGTCCGCCGGCACCACCGTCGTCGTCGTGCCCGGCGTGGACGCAGTCCTCGCACACGGCCGCGCCGGAGTGCGGCGAGGCCGCGGCCACGACCGCGTGGCGAGCCTCCGGCACGGCGGAGGACGAGGCCGGAGGGACAGCAGGCCCCAAGCCGTGCATGGCCACCACACCCACCAACACGGCCAGCACCAGCAGCACGTACACCCGCGGCCCACCGGGCCGGGCCTCGCGCCACACCTGCCGTCTCATCCCCGCATCATAATCGGCGGCCCGGATCCCGTCGGCTCAAGCCTCGCTGTGTCACCCGGCAAGCCATTCCCCCCCTGCTCGGGCCCTGGACCCGAGCACGGCATTCCGCTCAGGTGGCACCACCTGGATGATCAAAACAGCGGTGGGGTTAGCATATGAGCGCCGCCTAGCTCGAAAGATAAACCTGTGACTGTCAATGACGACTCGTTCACCAACTGGAAGAACCGCGAGGAGATCGCGGAGTCGATGATCCCCATCATCGGGAAGCTACACCGGGAGCGTGATGTCACGATCCTGCTCCACAGCCGCTCCTTGGTGAACAAGTCAGTGGTCAGCATCCTCAAGACCCACCGTTTCGCCCGGCAGATCGCCGGCGGGGAACTCTCGGTCACCGAGACGCTGCCGTTCCTGCAGGCTCTCACCACGCTCGATCTCGGCCCTTCCCAGATCGACATCGGCATGCTCGCCGCGACGTACAAGGCCGACGACCGCGGTCTCCCGGTCGAGGAGTTCACCGCCGAGGCCGTCGCCGGCGCCACGGGCGCCAACAAGATCGAGCGCAGCGAGGGACGCGACGTCGTCCTCTACGGCTTCGGCCGCATCGGGCGCCTCGTCGCCCGCCTGCTCATCGAGAAGGCCGGCTCCGGCAACGGCCTGCGACTGCGCGCCATCGTCGTCCGCCAGGGCGGTGACCAGGACATCGTCAAGCGCGCCTCGCTGCTGCGCCGCGACTCCATCCACGGCCAGTTCCAGGGCACGATCACCGTCGACGAGGCGAACAGCACGATCGTCGCCAACGGCAACGAGATCAAGGTGATCTACGCCGGCGACCCGTCGGAGGTCGACTACACGGCGTACGGCATCAAGGACGCCATCCTCATCGACAACACCGGCAAGTGGCGCGACCGCGAGGGCCTGTCGACCCACCTGCGCCCCGGCATCGACAAGGTCGTCCTGACCGCGCCGGGCAAGGGCGACGTCCCCAACATCGTGCACGGCGTCAACCACGACACGATCAAGCCCGACGATCAGATCCTGTCCTGCGCCTCCTGCACCACCAACGCGATCGTCCCGCCGCTGAAGGCGATGGCCGACGAGTACGGCGTCCTGCGCGGCCACGTGGAGACCGTCCACTCGTTCACCAACGACCAGAACCTGCTGGACAACTACCACAAGGCCGACCGCCGCGGCCGCTCGGCGCCGCTCAACATGGTGATCACCGAGACCGGTGCCGCCTCCGCCGTCGCCAAGGCACTGCCCGATCTCAAGGCGCCGATCACCGGCAGCTCGATCCGCGTACCGGTGCCCGACGTCTCGATCGCGATCCTCAGCCTGCGGCTCGAGCGCGAGACCACCCGCGAGGAGGTCCTCGACTATCTCCGCAACGTGTCGCTGACCTCGCCGCTCAAGCGCCAGATCGACTTCACCACCGCTCCCGACGCGGTTTCGAGCGACTTCATCGGTTCGCGCCACGCCTCGATCGTCGACGCCGGCGCCACCAAGGTCGACGGCGACAACGCGATCCTCTACCTGTGGTACGACAACGAGTTCGGCTACTCCTGCCAGGTCATCCGGGTCGTCCAGCACGTGTCCGGCGTGGAGTACCCGACCTACCCGGCCCCGGCGGTCTGACCTCGGCGGACCGCCCCACCGGTGCCCCGGCGGACGGGGCACCGGTGGGGCGGCGGGACGGCAGCAGGTTCCGGCCGGCTGCCGGTTGCTCCCCCACCGCCACCCTGCCGCCCCGCCGCCCGTGCGTACCGTTCCCCTCCCGTTGTCACGGCCCACCGGTGACCATGGGAGTACGCCTCAGGCCGGGAGCGTCATGAGGGCCAACGGGGTGGTGGTGGGCTGGGACGAACCGCCGGCGGGCTCCACCGTGACGCCCATGCCGGTCGCCTTTCCGATCTCCCCCTCCACCACGACACCGCCGTCGCGTCCGATGAGCGCGGCCGGCCTCATCCGGCCGTCGTCGTCGAACCAGAGCTGATACGTCCTGCCCCCGGGCAGCTGCGCCAGGCCGGAGGCGAGGAAGGCCGCGCGGTCCTGGCCACGGGAGACGATCACCGTGGCCCGTCCGCCGCCCTTGACGGTGGCGACGACCGTACGGGCGTCCGGAGCGGCCAGCACCCGTGCCAGGTCCCCGCTCTGCGCCCTGACCCGCTGTGCGTGCTGCCCGGCCTGCCGTGCCTCCCCGAACTGCCAGACCGCCACCCCTGAGAACGCGGTGGCCGCGGCCACACAGGCCGCCAGGACCAGCCGGGACATCCGGCCTGCGCGGGCCGGACGGCGTACGACGTCACCGGCCGTCACCTGCGGGGGCATCTGTCGTACGGCCTGGATCGAGGTGATGACCTCGCGCTTCATCCGGCGCGGCGGCGCAGCGGCGACGGCCGTTCCCAGTCGGGCCGCGGTCGCGGTCAGCTCCCCTACCTCCTGGGCACACTCCGGGCAGTCCCGCGCGTGTCGCTCGACCATCTCGCGCTCGCCGTCCGCCACCGCGTTCAAGGCGTAGGCGCCGGTGAGGACGTGCATGTGTTCCTCGCTCATGGGTTCACTCCCCTGCAGTCCCGAAACCGGATCAGACCGTCGCGCAGACGTGTCCTGACTGTCCCCAGGGGCGCCGTCGCACGGACGGCGCCCTCCCGGTGCGCGCAGCCCTGGTGGTAGGCGAGCGTGACGGCCTGACACTGGGGCCCGGTCAGGGTCCTCAGACACCGCCGTACGTCTTCGCTCTCCAGCCGGACCGCCACCTCTGCGCCGGCCTGGTCGTACTCGGGCATGCGCTCGCGCAGCACATCGCGTTGCTCGCGTGCCGTGGCCGCCTGCTCGGAGCGGACACGGTCCACCGCACGACGGTGAGCCATCGTCATCACCCATGGCATGACACTGCCCCGGTCGGGACGGAAGCGGGTCGCGGTACGCCACACCTCGACCATGATGTCCCGCGCCACCTCATCGGACTGGGGCGGATCCCGCAGCGCCTTGAGCACCAGCCCGTGGACGGGACCGGAGATCTCGTCGTAGAGGGCGGCGAAGGCGTCCTGGTCGCCGCCGGTCACCCGAGCGACGACATCGGCCGGCTCGGGTCCACGCTGCGCGGTGCGTCCGGTGCGCGCGATCTCCCTCACCGCACATCTCCCGTGGGAGTGGGGCCGATTCGGCGGAGTGCGGGGTCATGGTCGCCCATGCGGGACCTTTCCAATTCCAAGCGATGCGGGTGAGAAAGGCCCGGCCCTCAGTGGTTTCCGGGCGGTTCTCGCTCTTTCGCCTGATTCGTAGCCGCCGGTCTCGCGGATGGGTTCGCCGACCGACTTTGTGTACCCGCCAGAACTCGTTCGCCCCGCCACCAATCCGCAGCGGCCCCGGTACCGAATAGACGACGTGAGGGAAGCGGTACGGCCCCGAAGCAGCAAGAAGCGGACTGCGGGGCCGTACCCACTTGGCACTCCTCATCCATGAGCACCGCCCGCCGGTGCGCCGACCGCCTCAAGGAGACCTGTTTCATGTTCAGCACCCGCTCGCGTCGCACTGTTGCCGTCCTCGCCGTCACGGCCGCCCTTCCGCTCGTTCTCACGGCTTGTGGCATGGATGACGAAGGCGGCAGGAGCGACAAGTCCTCGGGCTCCTCGGCCCCGAAGGAGAAGGACAGCGCGGGTCAGGACGACGCCGGGCGGGCCGCGCAGGCGTCGGGTCCGTTCGGTCCGGGGTGTGCTTCGGTCCCGGAGGACGGTGCGGGCAGCTTCGACGGCATGGCCAAGGACCCGGTGGCGACAGCCGCGTCGAACAACCCGGCACT
>NZ_JBSFTV010000063.1:0-32706 GCF_053591455.1 Streptomyces sp. NPDC003016 | reverse complement strand
GGCTCCTCGGGGTGCGCGCGCAGTTCCACGCCGTCGTAACCGGTCTCGGCCGCCAGCCGTACGACCTCGCTCATCGAGGACGGGCTGGGAAATCCAGCCCGTCCGGCGCTTGAGGACACACCCGGAGGGCGTCCGGGGTCCGGCCCCGCCCTACGCGTCCTTGGGCCGGCCCCCCGCGGGACCGTCCTCCGAGGCCGGGGCCGAAGCCGGGGCGGAGCCGGAAGCGGAAGCCGGGGCGGCGGCCTTCTCCCGCTCCGCCGCCGGGTCCGGCGCCTCCTCGAAGTCGACCCTGCCCATGTGGCGGTTCATCGACTTCATCAGCATCCACACGCCGACGGCCAGCGCCGCGAACACCAGGAACCCCAGAACGCCCGGGGTCACCTTGTTCTTGTCGAACTTGTCCGCGGCGAGCGGCACGAACTGCGTCATTGCCAGGGTTACGTTCACGTCAGACATTGTCGCGGATGCCCGCAAACAGGTCGCTCTCGGGGAGGGACGTATCGACGAGCGACGTGGCCAGCTCGTACTCCTCCGTCGGCCAGACCTCCCGCTGGACGTCCATCGGGACACGGAACCAGCCGCCGTCGGGGTCGATCTGCGTGGCGTGCGCGATCAGTGCCTTGTCGCGGATCTCGAAGAACTCCGCGCACGGAACGTACGTGGTCAGCGTGCGCTCGGCGCGCTGGAACTCCTTCCAGCGCTCCAGCCACTCGCCGTACGGCGACTCCATGCCGCGCGCGATCAGCGCCTCGTGGAGCGCGACGGTGCGCGGCCGGTTGAAGCCCTGGTTGTAGTAGAGCTTCTGCGGCTGGTAGGCCGGGCCGAACTCCGCCTCCGGGAACTTCTCGGTGTCCGCAGCCCCCTCGAACGCCACCATCGTGATCTTGTGGGTCATGATGTGGTCGGGGTGCGGGTAGCCGCCGTTCTCGTCGTACGTCGTGATGACCTGCGGACGGAACGAGCGGATCGACCTCACCAGCCGGCCCGCCGCCGCGTCGACGTCCTCCAGCGCGAAGCAGCCCTGCGGCAGCGGCGGCAGCGGGTCGCCCTCCGGGAGGCCGGAGTCGACGAAGCCCAGCCACTCCTGGCGGACGCCGAGGATCTCACGGGCCTCGTCCATCTCCTTCCTGCGGACCTCGTGGATGTTCTCCTCGATGTACCTGTCGCCCTGGAGCTTCGGATTCAGGATGGAGCCGCGCTCGCCTCCCGTGCAGGTCACGACCAGCACGTCCACCCCCTCGGACACATACTTGGCCATGGTCGCCGCACCCTTGCTCGACTCGTCGTCGGGGTGGGCGTGAACGGCCATCAGTCGCAGCTGCTCAGTCAAGACTCGATCCTCAGTGATTCGGCGCAATAAGCGGCTTCTATAGTGACCGAATCGAGGGGCGGAAAATTCCGGAGTCCCCGACCCAGGAGGAACGATCATGACCACGGTGCGCGACGGCCAGGTCAGCGGTTCCGCCGCCCGGCTTCCCGAAGGCCGTTACGGCCGCTCGGCGGACGCGCGCGCGGACCGCAAGCTCAAGATCGTGGGCGCCGTGCTGGGCGCCGCGCTCGTGGCGATGGTCGGCTGGTTCGGTTACGACTACGTCGCGGGCCAGAAGATCAGCGCCGAGTTGATCAAGTTCGACACCGTCTCGGACTCCGAGGTCAAGGTCCATCTCGAAGTGCGCAAGAAGGCGGACGCGGCCGGCACCTGCACGCTGCGCTCCCTCGCGGAGGACGGCACCGAAGTGGGCCGCAGGGACGTCCGTATCGACGCGTCGGGCGCCGGGCGCACCGACGAGATCTACACGGTGCGTACGACGTCCAGGGCGACGAGCACCGAACTGACAGGCTGCTCCGCGGACGGCGGTTCCGCGGGCTGACCTGCCCTGACGCCCGTCCGGCCGTTTTCCTCCTCCCCCTTTTCCGCCTGAATTGTTAGGCTCGTGGTTTCGCCCGCCCCTGGAGGCACATCCTTCTGGGGAGGGCGATGCTTGCTTTGTATTCCCAGTACCGACGAGGAGCACCTGTGACCCAGACCAGCGAGAGCGTCACCTGGCTGACCCAGGAGGCGTACGACCAGCTCAAGGCCGAGCTGGAGTACCTGTCGGGTCCCGCACGCACGGAGATCGCCGGCAAGATCGCGGCTGCCCGCGAAGAGGGGGACCTGCGGGAGAACGGCGGGTACCACGCGGCCAAGGAGGAGCAAGGCAAGCAAGAGCTCCGTGTGCGCCAGCTGACCCAGCTCCTGGAGAACGCGAAGGTCGGTGAGGCCCCCACGACCAGCGGCGTCGTGGCCCCCGGCATGGTCGTCAAGATCGCCTTCGACGGCGACGAGGACGACACGATGACGTTCCTGCTCGCGTCCCGCGAGTACGCGAGCTCCGACGTCGAGACCTACTCGCCGCAGTCCCCCCTGGGCACCGGCGTGATGGGCAAGAAGGTCGGCGAGGACGCGCAGTACGAGATGCCGAACGGCAAGAAGGCTTCGGTGAAGATCCTCGAAGCCACGCCGTACCAGGGCTGAGCCGCCCGGCGGAACCGGTCGGCTCGCCCGGCCGAGTACGAGGAGGCCCCCACCCGCCAGCAGGCGGGTGGGGGCCTCCTCGTATCGCGTCCCCTACGCCCCGGCCACCCCGCAGCTGCCCGGCTGGAAGCAGGTCGGCAATGAGACCACCCGCACCTGTGACATTCGGTATCGCACCGGCGTCGCTGTGATCGTGCACGTGGCGGTCCGGGAACGCCGGATTCGGCATCACGCGGACATCGGCCTGCGGATCGACCGCCTACGGTTCGGCATCACCACGCATGACGCGGGCCACCAGCTGACCGCAGCCGACTTCGATCCGGCCGCCCGCATCGACGCGGCCGCCCGCATCGACGCGGCCGCCCGCATCGACGCGATCGTGGCAGCTCATCAGTCGATCCCGCTCGACTGATCCCGTACGCACGGGAAAGCCCCGCCATTTCCGGCCGGGGCTTTTCGCGTGCGTACGACCGCCGGTTGTCAGACCGCCGCCGAGCGGTACTTGCGTACCGCCAGCGTCCTGAACACCACGATGATCAGGACCGACCAGAGCAGCGAGGCCCAGACCGGGTGCTGCATGGGCCAGGCGTCGGACTGGACGACGCCCGGGTTGCCGAAGAGCTCACGGGCCGCCTGCACGGTGGCGCTGAAGGGGTTCCACTCGGCGATCGGGCGGATCCAGGAGGCCATCATCGTCGGGTCCACGAACGCGTTCGAGACGAACGTGACGGGGAAGAGCCAGATCAGGCCGCCCGAGGTGGCCGCTTCCGGGGTACGGACCGAGAGGCCGATCAGTGCGCCGATCCAGGAGAACGCGTACCCCAGGAACAGCAGCAGGGCGAACGCGCCGAGCGCCTTGAAGACGCCCTCGTGGATGCGCCAGCCCACCAGCAGGCCGACGACGGCGAGGACCACGACCGTCAGCGCCGTCTGCACGAGGTCGGCGAGGGTGCGGCCGGTGAGGACCGCGCCGCGCGCCATGGGCAGCGAGCGGAAGCGGTCGACGAGGCCCTTGTGCATGTCGTCGGCGATGCCCGCGCCCGCGCCGGCCGTGGCGAAGGTGACGGTCTGGGCGAAGATGCCCGCCATCAGGAATTCGCGGTACGTGGCGGGGTCGAGGCTGCCGCCGACGCTCAGGGAGCCGCCGAAGACGTAGCTGAAGAGGACCACGAACATCACGGGCTGGATCAGCCCGAAGATGATCATCTCGGGGATGCGTGCCATGCGGATCAGATTCCGCTTGGCGATGACCAGCGAGTCGGTGACCGACTGGGAGAGGCCGCCGCGCGGCTGCGGGGCACGGGTGGAGCCGGGTGCGGTGTCCGTCACGGTGCTCATTCGGCGGCCTCCGTTTCTTCCTCCGCGACCTCGGCCGCGTGGCCGGTCAGGGAGATGAACACGTCGTCGAGGGTGGGCCTGCGCAGCCCGATGTCGTCGATCTCGACCCCGCGGACGTCCAGTTCGCGGATGACCTCGGCGAGCAGCTTGGCGCCACCAGTGACGGGGACGGTGATCCTGCGGGTGTGGGGCTCGGTCTTGCTCGCCCCCTTGCCGAAGGTCCGCAGTACCTCGTCGGCGGTGGTGAGGTACTCGGGGTCGTGCACGACGACCTCGATGCGCTCGCCGCCGGTCCGGGCCTTGAGCTGGTCGGAGGTGCCGCGCGCGATGACCCGGCCGCGGTCGATGACGCAGATGTCGTGGGCCAGGTGGTCGGCCTCCTCCAGGTACTGGGTGGTGAGCAGCAGGGTGGTACCGCCCGCGACCAGTTCCTGGATGACCTCCCACAGCTGCTGGCGGTTGCGCGGGTCGAGTCCGGTGGTCGGCTCGTCCATGAACATCACGGGCGGGGAGACGACCAGCGCGGCCGCGAGGTCGAGGCGGCGGCGCATGCCGCCGGAGTAGGTCCTGGCCGTACGGTCGGCGGCGTCGGCGAGGTGGAAGCGCTCCAGCAGCTCGGCCGCGCGTACCTTCGACGCCTTCGCGGACATCTGGTAGAGCCTGCCGACCATCTGGAGGTTCTCGCGACCGGTGAGGTACTCGTCGACGGCGGCGAACTGGCCGGACAGTCCTATGGAGCGGCGCACTTCGTTGGGGTGCTTGAGGACGTCGATGCCCGCGACGACCGCTGTGCCGCTGTCGGGCCGCAGGAGGGTGGTCAGGACGCGCACGGCGGTGGTCTTGCCGGCGCCGTTGGGGCCGAGCAGGCCCAGGACCGTGCCTTCCGGCACGTCGAGGTCGACACCGTCGAGGGCCTTCACGTCGCCGAAGGTCTTCACCAGACCTTCGGCGTAGATGGCGCCTGGCATAAGGGGTCCCCCATGGTTTCAGGTGATTTCCTACGCGAATCCTAGGTTTGTCGCACTTTTCCTGCGCGACGAAACAGTGACGCACAGCACACCGTAACGCGATACATCGCGTTGGGGGAGGGTTCTGCGCAACCCTTGCGCCTCTTACGGCAGGACCGTGTACCCCGCCTCCCGCAGCACCGCCCTGATCTCCGAGCAGTGCTCGGGCCCCTTGGTCTCCAGGTGCAGCTCCACCTCGGCCTCCGTGAGCCCGAGCCGCGGATCGGTCCGTACATGACCCACGTCCAGGACGTTGACGTCCACCACCGACAGCGCTCCCAGGAGCATGGCCAGGGCCCCCGGCCGGTCCGTCAGACGCAGCCGCAGCGACAGGTACCGGCCCGCCGCCGCCATGCCGTGGCGCAGGATGCGCTGCATCAGCAGCGGGTCGACGTTGCCTCCCGACAGCACCGCGACCACCGGCCCCTCGAACGACTCCGGCTTGCTCAGCAGCGCCGCGACCGGGCTCGCCCCGGCCGGCTCGACGACCATCTTGGCCCGCTCCAGGCACAGCAGCAGCGCACTGGACAGCTCGTCCTCGGAGACCGTGACGACCCCGTCCAGCAACTGGCTGATCACCGCGAACGGCACGTCGCCGGGCCGCCCCACCTTGATCCCGTCCGCCATCGTCTGCGCCGTCTCCACCGACACCGGCCGCCCGGCCGCCAGCGACGGCGGATAGCACGCCGCGTTCTGCGCCTGTACGCCGATGATCCGCACGTCCGGGCGCAGCGCCTTGACCGCGATCGCGATGCCCGCGGCCAGCCCGCCGCCGCCCACGCCGACGACGATCGTCCGCACCTCGGGGCACTGCTCCAGGATCTCCAGGCCGAGCGTGCCCTGCCCGGCGACGACGTCGGGGTGGTCGAAGGGGTGGATGAACACCGCGCCCGTCTCGTCGGCGTAGTCCTGCGCGGCGGCCAGCGTCTCGTCGACCACCTGGCCGTGCAGCCGCACGTCGGCGCCGTAGTCGCGGGTCGCCGCGACCTTCGGCAGGGGTGCCCCGACCGGCATGAAGACCGTGGACCGTACGCCGAGGAGGGACGAGGCGAGGGCGACGCCCTGCGCGTGGTTGCCCGCGCTGGCGGCGACCACTCCCGCCGCGCGCTGCTCCGGGGACAGCCCGGCGATCCGTACGTACGCGCCGCGCAGCTTGAACGAACCGGTCCGCTGGAGGTTCTCGCACTTCAGGTGGACCGGGGAGCCGACCAGGTGCGACAGGTACCGGCTGCCCTCCATCGCCGTGGCCCGCGCCACGCCGGAGAGCATCTTCTGCGCCCCGCGGATGTCGTCGAGGAGGAGGGTGCGCAAGGGGTCGGGCGTGCTGAAGCTCATGACGGCAAGTCTGGCAGCTCACCCGTCACGGGACGGTCCGGGCCCGGGCCCCGCCACCGTTTCCCGCAGCGCCGGTACGCGTCCGCTGCCACCCGCGTACTCTGTCCCCCACCACACCGACCGCCGCACGAAGAGAGCCCCCAGCCATGCCCACTTCCCAGGACATGACGACTGATCCGGACACCGGCCTCCTCGATGCCCTCCAGCACCAGGTGGCCGTCTTCGCCCGCCGCGCCGAGCAGACCAGGCTCGGCGGAGTGGGCCAGGTCCGCAACTCCATGGACCGCGCGGCCTACCTGCTGCTCAACCGGCTCGACCAGGAAGGCCCGATGGGCGTCAAGGCACTGGCCGCGGGCATGGGGATCGACTCCTCGACCGTGACCAGGCAGGTCGCGCCGCTCGTCGACACGGGCCTGGTCAAGCGCACGTCGCACCCGGAGGACGGTCGCGCGGTCGTGCTCCAGCTGTCCCCGCGCGGCCAGGCGCGGCTCGACGAGGTGCGGTCGTCGCGGCGTGAACTGATGGCGCAGGTGACCGAGGGATGGACCCAGGAGGAACGTGACTCCTTCTGCACGCTCCTCACGCGCTTCAACTCCGCGCTGTCCGCGCGCCAGAGCGCGGCGGGGGCGGAAGCCGGCCCCGGGAGCAGCGCCGAGGCCGTATCCGGGACCGAGGCCGTGACCGTGACCGTGACCGGGGCCGGGCCCGAAACCGGATTCGAGGCCGGGCCCGCAGCCGGATCCGAGGTGCCTCCGACCTCTTGACCCGGGGCCTTCTCCTGCCCTGGTATGAGGGCGTGCGAGAGCGGCAGGCGGTACGGCATCGCCGCAGGACCCGGGAGTTCGAGGTGTTCGTCGCGGGCGCGGCAGGACGGCTGCTGCATGCCGCGACGCTGCTGACGGCCGAGCCCCGGGACGACAACCCGCGGGCCCGGCGGCTGCTGACGGCCGCGCTCTCCCGTACGTACGCGGACTGGGAACGGCTGCGCGGCGAGGACCCGTACGAGCACACCCGCCAGGAGCTCGCGGCCCGTTTCGCGCGCACCGCGTGGCACCGCCGCGGGCCCCGCACCGGGGGCGGGGTCCTGGCGCGGCTGACCCCGCAGGAGCGGCTGGTCCTGGTCCTGCGCCTGTACGAGGGCCTCGCCGAGGAGCAGGCCGCGGCGCAGCTCGGACTGCCCGCGCAGCGGATCCGGGCGATCTGCACGCGCGCGGTGGCGGCGATGCGCAGCCGGCCGCCCGCGCCGGCAGCGAAGGCGGCGACGCCCCCGTGAGCTTCCCCGACCGCAAGCAGGACGAGGTCCGGCGGATGCTGGAGGGAGCGCACCCGCCGGTCCCCGCGGACCTCGGCCCGCGCGCCGCCGAACGCGGCGCACGCGTCCTGCGACGGCGGCGGCGCGTGCGGCGGCTGCTGTGGCTGCTGCTCGTGGTGGCGGTGGTGGCGTTCGCGGTGTGGGCGTCGGTGGAGCAGCCGTGGGTGGCGCCGCCCACGGAGGTGGCGCCACCCCTGGAGGGCTTCTAGCCCGCCGAGGCGCCTCAGCCCAGCATCTGCTTCAGGTCGGCCAGCAGGTCGTCGCCCGACTCGATGCCCACCGACAGCCGCACCAGGTCCCCCGGAACCTCCAGCGCGGACCCCGCCGCCGACGCGTGCGTCATCCGGCCCGGGTGCTCGATCAGCGACTCGACGCCGCCCAGCGACTCGCCCAGCGTGAAGAGCTTCGCGCGGTTGCAGACCTCGACCGCCGCCTCCTCGCCGCCGTCGACGCGGAAGGAGACCATCCCTCCGAACGCCTTCATCTGCTTGGCCGCGGTCTCGTGGCCCGGGTGCTCCGGCAGCCCCGGGTACAGGACCTGGCCGACCCGGGGGTGGCGGGTCAGCATGTCCGCGACGCGCGTGGCGTTCTCGCTGTGCCGGTCCATCCGCACCGCCAGCGTCTTGATGCCGCGCAGCACGAGCCACGCGTCGAACGGCCCGGCGACCGCGCCCATCGCGTTCTGGTGGTACGTCAGCTCCTCGCCCAGCGCCGTGTCGCTCACGATCAGCGCGCCGCCGACGACGTCCGAGTGCCCGCCCATGTACTTCGTCGTCGAGTGCACGACGACGTCCGCGCCGAGCGCGAGCGGCTGCTGGAGGTAGGGGCTCGCGAAGGTGTTGTCGACGACCAGGCGCACACCGGCCGCGCGCGCGACGCCCGCGAGCGCCTCGATGTCGCTGATGCCCAGGAGCGGGTTGGAGGGCGTCTCGACCCAGATGACCTTGGTCTTCGGGGTGAGGGCGGCCCGTACCGCCGCGGGGTCGGAGGTGTTCGCGACCGAGAAGGTCACACCCCACCGGGAGACGACCTTGGCGAAGAGCCGGAAGGTGCCGCCGTACGCGTCGTTCGGGATGACCACGTGGTCGCCGGGGCTCAGCAGGGTCCGCAGCAGGCAGTCCTCCGCCGCCAGGCCCGACGCGAAGGCCAGCCCGAGGCTGCCGCCTTCGAGCGCCGCGAGGTTCTCCTCCAGTGCGGTGCGGGTCGGGTTGGCGCTGCGGCTGTACTCGTAGCCGCCGCGCAGTCCGCCCACGCCGTCCTGCTTGTACGTGGACACCTGGTAGATCGGCGGGACGACCGCGCCCGTGAGGGGGTCCGCGGTGTTGCCGGCGTGGATCGCGAGGGTCTCGAAACTGTGCTGGTCACTCATGGAAACGAGGGTAGTTCGTCGGCGCCCGCATCCCGGCTGCATTCGGGCCCCGCCCGGTCCCTTGCCGGTCCCTTGCCGGTCCCCTCCCGCCGGCGGCCTGGAGCGGCCTGGAGCGTCCGCGACAATGGAGCCATGGAGATTCTCTGGTTCCTGATCGCCCTGTGCATGCTGGCGGCGGTCATCGGCCCCGTGGTACTGCGCAGGCGCGGCGGCGGCATCCGCCTCGTCGCGCCCGGCTCCCCCGACGCCGCCGACCCGGCCGACTACGGCTTCGTACGCCAGGAACTGCTCGACGTCCGCATGCCGGGCCCGGACCAGGACCTGGAGGACGTACTCGAAGTGGTGCAGCGCTCCCAGGACTGGCGGGCCGCCGCGCAGCTGCTGGCCGGGACGCCCAGGGAGGGCGAGGTGCGCTGGCAGCGCGTGCAGGCCTTCGCCGGGGCCGCGTCGCTGGAGCTGGCGGGCCGGCCCGGCGAGGGCGGGCGCTGGCTGCGGGCGTGGCGGGCGGAGGCGCCGAAGGACGCGGGCGGCGCGCAGGTGCACGCCGAGTTCCTGGTGCAGCAGGCGTGGCGCACGTCGACGCCGGGCACCGACGACTTCCGGATCATCCTGGAGGAGGCCCGTACGGTGTGCGGCGAGGCGGCGCTGCTGGCGCCGGGCGACCCCGTCCCGTACCTCACCGAGCTCGCCGTCGCGCGCGGACTGGCCTACTCCGAGCCGGAGTTCGACCAGCTGTGGGCGAAGGTCCTGGACCGCGCGCCGGACCACATGGGCGCGCACCTCGCCGCGCTGAGCTACCGCAGCGAGAAGTGGCACGGCTCGCGCGAGGCCGCCGACGCCTTCGCCACCGCGGCCGCCGCCCGCGCCCCGCAGGGGTCGCTGCTCGCGGCGCTGCCCCTGTTCGCGGTGTACGAGCACCTGCCCGAGGTCAATCTCGTGAACGGCTTCTACCAGAGCGCGGTCGTGTCGAGGGCGATGGAGGGCGCGCTCTACGCGGTGCACGCCGCACGGCCCGACGACCCGATGCTGGCGCACGTGCGCCACCTGCTGGTCCTCTTCCTCGTACGCGCCGAACGCTGGTCCGAGGCGATGAACCAGCTGCGGCACGTGGACGGGCACGTCGGCGCCCTGCCCTGGACGCACAGCCCCGACCCGGCGGCGGACTACGCGGTGTACCGGGCGCTGGCGGTCGCCGGGTACGAGGCGAACGGCGGCAGCCCGGCGACGCTGCCCCACTGACGCCCCGCCCTCGCGGGCAGCGCCCCCGCCCTGCCCTGCCGGCATCCGCCTTGCAGGTCAGGGCACCGGCGGGTGATACTCCGCTTCCCCCCACTCTGCTTCGTCATGTCCATTTCCCTTGGGGGGAACTCTGCCCGATGGGCGCATCCCTGCGCGCGCTGCGCGCCCTCGTCCTGCTCTCCGGCTTCTACCTGCTCGGCGTCCTGCTCCTGGCGGTCCTCGCCGGCGTCGACTGCCTGCTGTACCTGTACGCCCCCTCCGCCCTCGCCGCCAAGCTGTACGTCGTCTCGCTGCTGCTGGCGGTCCCGGTCGTCCGCGGCCTGTTCATGCTGCGGACGCCGAAGGACGGCGGCGACGCCGGCCTGGCCGTCACCGAGGCCGACGAACCGCGGCTGTGGCGCACGGTCCACGAGCTCGCCGACCGGGTCGGCACCCGCGCGCCCTCCCGGATCGTGCTCACCGGTGACGTCAACGCCTCCGTCGGCGAGGACGCCCGCCTCCTCGGCCTGCTGCCCGGCCCGCGCCGCCTCCACCTGGGCGTACCGCTGCTGCAGGGCCTGAGCGAGGCCCAGCTGCGCGCCGTACTCGCCCACGAACTGGGCCACTACGCGCACTCCGACACCCGTCTCGCCCCGATCACCGTGCGCGGCCGCGCCCAGATCCTGCGCACCGTCCGCCACTTCGAGGCGCGCGCCGCGAAGACCGCCGGCCGCGAACGGGCCCGCCAGGAGAAGCGGAACGCCAGGGCCGAGGCCAGGGGCCGCGGGACCCGCGAGGTCGACCCGGGCCGTGCCGGCATCACGTACCGCACGATGGCCGGGATCTACACCGCGTACGCGACGTTCTACTTCCGCGCCACGCTCGCCGGCTCCCGCCGCCAGGAGTACGCCGCCGACGCCGCGGCCGCCCGGATCGCCGGCCGCGACGCGACCGCCTCCGCGCTGCGCGAGATCCCGGCCCTGGACGCCGCGTTCGGGTTCTACCGGGAGTGCTACGCCATGCTGGGCACCGGCGCGGGGGTGCTGCCGCCGCGCGGTGAGGTGTTCGGCGGCTTCGGCCGCATGCTGGACGCCCGCGGACTGGAACGGGCCGGGACGCTCCTCGAACCGCCCGCCGAGTCCCTCTCCCCGTACGACTCGCACCCGCCCGTCGCCGAGCGCGTCCGCCGCGTCGAGGCCCTGCCGGCCGACGGGCGGGCCGAGGAGGGCAAGGGCGCCGCCCTGGACCTCCTCACCGAGCCGCGCCGGACCCTGGCCGCACTGGAGGAGGCCGTCCTGTCGGAGGAGGCGCTCGCCCTGCGCCGCGCCGAGGACTGGCAGGAGCTGCTCGACGCCGCCATGGGGGCCGGGCTGGGCTCCCTCGACTCGCCGCTGCACCGGGCGCTGGCCATGTACACCCGGCAGCCGCCGACCCTGCCCGCGCTGCTGAAGGTGATCGACGACGGACAGCTGTGGAAGCTGGCCCGGCGGCTGCCGATGTCCGACGAGGCGGCCGCGGCGAACGGCCGTGTCTTCCGGGAGTTCGCGCGCCCCGCGCTGCGCAGGTCGCTGAGCTCCATGGTGCTGGCGGACCTGAGCGCCCGGTCCCGGCTGCGCTGGGAGTTCTCGTGGTCCGAGGCCGCGACCGTACACCTGCCGGAGGCGGCCGACGGGACGGAGCCCGACCTGGACGCGGCCGTCGACGCGGCGATCGCCGACACCCCCGACACCGCGCCCCTGCGCGCCCTTCTCCTTCACCCACGGACGGCAGAACCCTCGTGACCACCCTGCTCTGGATCATCCTGACGCCCCTCGTCCTCGGCCTCGCCGCGATCGGGCTGTACTTCCTGAAGGCCATCGTCCAGGGGGCCGTCGAGGGCTGGCGTTCGCCCGACTCGGTCCTGTCCTCCTCCGAGGACGGGCAGCCCGACGAGGTGACCGCGCTCGGGTTCCTGCCGCCGGAGCGGCAGAACACCGAACTGTCGTCCCCGGACCCCGCCCCGCTGGCCGCCGCCCTGGCCGCCGCGAAGGCGGGCGACTGGCAGCCGGCCGCCGCCCTGTTCGACGCGACGGCGGCCACCCGGAGCTGGGAGGAGCGCACCCGGCACTGCGAGCGGCTGGCGGACCTGGCCGCCGAGGACGACACCTGGCTGCTGGCCTGGGAGGCCGCGCGCCCCGAGGACCCGGCCGCG
The DNA here is from genome assembly GCF_053591455.1 of Streptomyces sp. NPDC003016. Taxonomy (NCBI): domain Bacteria; kingdom Bacillati; phylum Actinomycetota; class Actinomycetes; order Kitasatosporales; family Streptomycetaceae; genus Streptomyces; species Streptomyces sp. NPDC003016. The sequence goes on along the minus strand of NZ_JBSFTV010000063.1, from coordinate 20,421 downwards.
GCGCTGCTGCGGGCCCGCTCCACGGTGTTCCTGGCCTGGCGGGTGCGGGGCGGCAAGCGCGCCCAGTACACGACGGACGAGCAGTTCGAGGGCTTCCGCCGCGTCCTGGCCCGGTCCCGCGAGGAACACGCCAGGGCGGCCGCCCTGGCCCCCGAGGGTGATCCGGGCCCATACGTCGGCGAGATCTGGACCGCGATCGGGCTGGGCTACCCGCACGCCGACATGGACCTGTTGTGGAAGGAGATCACCGAGCGCGCCCCGCACCACTACGAGGCCCACTTCTCGGCGCTCCAGTACTGGTGCGGGAAGTGGCGCGGCTCGGAGGAGCTGGCCCGCGCGTTCGCCGCGCGGGCGGCGCGAAACGCTCCGCCGGGCAGTCTGATGACGGCGTTCCCGCTGATCGCGCACTTCGAGCACGACGAGTCGGACTCCACGGACGCCGACCGCACGCCCGAGATGCACGCCCTGGTCGACGCCGCCCTGGCCGACGCGGCCGCGGCCGGCCCGGACCACCCGCGCCTGCCGGAGGTCCGCCACCTGCTGGCGTACTACCTGTCCCTCCAGGACCGCGACGAGGCCGCCGTCGAACAGTTCCGCCTCGTCGACGGCCATGTCGACGCCCTGCCGTGGCGCTACCGGGGCGACCCGGCGGCGTCGTACTGCGAGCTGCGCGACGCGAGCGTGGCCGCCGCGGCGTCGGCCGGCTGACGCGGAATTCCGGGCGGCGCCGGAACGTTGATGCCGGTGCCGCGCCCCGCCCCCGTGAAGGAGACCGAGTCATGCTGTTCGGCCGTACCCCCCAGCTCCCCACCCCCGAGCAGGCCCTGAAGGGCCGCCCGGCCCCCGAGTTCGAGGTCCCCTCCCGCCACACGGTCCTCGGCAACCCGCTCGTGGGCCCGTACCCGGACGGTCTGGAGACCGCAGACTTCGGCATGGGCTGTTTCTGGGGCGCGGAGCGCACGTTCTGGCAGACGGAGGGCGTCTGGACGACGCTCGTCGGCTACCAGGGCGGCTACACCGAGAACCCGGCGTACGAGGAGGCCTGCTCGGGACTGACGGGCCACACGGAGGCGGTGCGCGTCGTCTTCGACCCGTCGGTGGTCTCCTACGAGCAGCTGCTGAAGGTCTTCTGGGAGAACCACGACCCGACCCAGGGCTTCCGCCAGGGCAACGACGTGGGCACGCAGTACCGCTCGGCGATCTACACCCACTCCCCCGCCCAGGCCGCGGCCGCGGAGGCGTCCCGCGAGGCGTACCAGAAGGTCCTCACGTACTCCGGCCACTCCACGATCACCACGGAGATCCTCCCGGCCGACACCCGCCCGTTCTGGCCGGCCGAGCCGTACCACCAGCAGTACCTCGACAAGAACCCGGCGGGTTACTGCGGCATCGGCGGGACGGGCGTCTCCTGCCCGATCGGCGTCGCGAAGGCCGACGGCTGAGCCCCTCCCGCCGGGCGCGACGGCGACGCCGGACGCGCTGCTCGCCGGACGGCTGCTCGCCGGCCGCTTGAGCCCGGCGTCGTTCCCGCTCCGTCCTTCGTTTATTCGCTGGCGGTCGTCGGCGGCAGGCGCGAGCATCGGGTGATGCGTACCTTTCTGGAGACCGAGCGGCTCGTACTGCGGCCGTTCGGCGAGGGTGAGGACAGCGACATCGAACGGCTCGTCGCGCTCGACAGCGACCCCGAAGTCATGCGCTTCGTCAACGGCGGGCGCCCCACCTCCCGCGTACACGTCGTCGAGCGGGTGCTTCCGCGGCTGACGCGCGATTACCCGTGCATCGGGACCCGTGGGTTCTGGGCCGCCGAGGAGAAGGCGACCGGCGCGTTCCTCGGCTGGTTCGAGTTCCGGCCGCTGGCGGAGGACTGCGCCGATGTCGTCGAGCTCGGGTACCGGCTGGGGCGGTCCGCCTGGGGACGCGGTTACGCCACCGAAGGAGCCCGCGCCCTGATCCACAAGGGGTTCACCGAGTTCGGCGTGCAGAGGGTCACCGCGGACACCATGTACGTCAACTCCCGCTCGCGGCGCGTGATGGAGAAGGCGGGGCTCTTCTTCGTACGCCGGTGGTACGGGGAGTGGCCCGACAGCATCGAGGGCTCGGAGCACGGGGAGGTCGAGTACGCCCTGGAGCGGAGCCGGTGGAGTGGTCGTGGCGACGTCGGCCGCCCGGCGGACTGAGGCCGGTATCCTGCCCGTTCGTGCGCTTGTCGTGATCCTGAACAGGGATGATGACGTTCCGTGTACACGCGTCTCATCACCGTCGTCGGCCCGGCGGTTCTCGTCCGGGCCCTCGTCCACATCACCCGCCTGGCCCTCCGCGACCAGCGGGCCAAGCGCTTCGACGCCGCCGCCCACGGCCTCGTCCCCCGCGCGCGGCTCGACCCCCGCCACCCCGGTCCGCCGCGCGACGAACCCGCTCCGCGCCTCGCCGTCGACGCCTCCTGCCCGGGATACGTCACCCGTTCGCCGCCACGCTGGTGAAGACCGGGCGTCGCACCGAGGCCCTGGCCCGGTTCCGGCTGATCGGGGGGTGGTGCGGCGCCGCCCCGTGGACCGGCGCCGACGATCCCGTGCCGGCCTTCGACCACGCCCGCGGCCTCGCCGCGCTGGGGTCCGGACGGCCGTAGCGGGCAGCCGGGGGTGGCACCGCGTCACCCCGCCTGCTGCCGCATCCTCGCCGCCGTGTGCGCCGCTTCGTAGCCGGGGGCCACGCCGTCCGCCAGGACGATGTCCGCGGTGATGTGCCGCGTACGCAGCGGCACGATCTCCCGGTAGGCGTCGGAGTCGTACCAGGCACGCGCCGTGCCGATGTCCGGGAAACCTATGACGACCAGGTAGCCGGGCCACTCCCCCTCGCGGACCTCCACCTCGGTCCCGTGGACGAGGAAGCGGCCCGCGAAGGGGTCGAGGGTGGCCTGGATCCGCTCCATGTACACGAAGACGTCCTCGTGCTGGGCGGCGGCGTGCAGGTGACCGACGGCGTAGGCGCTCATGGTTTTCCTCCCCGGAAGGATGTGACGAGCTGGTGCGTCACATCCTTCCGGGGGGCGCCACGGCCGTCGATTACCTCCCGGGTAATGCGGGACCGCACGATGCGGGACCGCACGTGCAGGGCGGGACCGCGCGGTGTGCGCCCGGCCCCCGGCGTCAGATCGTCGCCGCGTCGATCACGAAGCGGTAGCGGACGTCGCTCGCGAGCACCCGCTCGTACGCCTCGTTGATCCGGTCCGCGTCGATCAGTTCGATCTCCGCACCCAGCCCGTGCCGCGCGCAGAAGTCGAGCATCTCCTGCGTCTCGGGGATGCCGCCGATCATCGAGCCGGCCAGGGTCTTGTTGCCGCCGATCAGCGAGAACATGTTGAGCGAGTTGGGCTCTTCGGGGGCGCCGACGTTCACGAACGCCCCGCCCACCTTGAGCAGGCTCAGGTAGGCGTCCATGTCGAGCGGCGCGGAGACCGTCGAGACGATCAGGTCGAAGGAGCCGGCCAGCTCCTCGAAGGTCTTCGGGTCGCTGGTCGCGTAGAAGTGGTCGGCGCCGAGCTTCAGCCCGTCCTCCTTCTTGCGGAGGGTCTGGCTCAGTACGGTCACCTCGGCGCCCAGCGCGTCGGCGATCTTGACACCCATGTGGCCGAGGCCGCCCAGGCCGAGGATCGCGACCTTCTTGCCGGGGCCCGCCTGCCAGTGGTTGAGCGGCGAGTAGAGGGTGATGCCGGCGCACAGCAGCGGGGCGGCGACGTCCAGCGAGAGGCTCTCGGGGATGCGGACCGCGTAGTTCTCGTCGACGACGAGGTGGGTGGAGTAGCCGCCGTAGGTCGGCTCGCCGTTCTTGTCGAGAGCGTTGTACGTACCGGTCATGCCCTTGGCGCAGTGCTGCTCCTGACCCGCGCGGCAGGACTCGCACGCGCGGCAGGAGTCGACGAAGCAGCCGACGCCGACCCGGTCGCCGACCGCGTACTTGCTGACGCCGGGGCCGACCTCGGTGACGATGCCGGCGATCTCGTGGCCGGGGACCATCGGGTAGATGCCCTCGCCCCAGCCGTCGCGGGCCTGGTGGATGTCGGAGTGGCAGATGCCCGCGTACTTGATCTCGATCAGCACGTCGTGCTCGCCGACCGGGCGGCGCGGTACGGAGGTCTTCTCCAGCGGGGCGCCGGCCGAGGGGGCGGCGTATGCGGCGACAGAAGTAACGGAGGTGGCAGGGGAAACAGGAGTGCTCATGGCGACCAGCCTGCGGGAACCGCGGGCATCCACCCAGTCCCCTGGTGAGCGTACGTCCGCTGTGCGTACCACTGGCGGGGTCAGGATCACCGTCGCACGACAGGCAATACTTGACTCTTATGGACCAGCGCGCCGAACTGAGTGAGTTCCTCCGCTCCCGCCGTGCGCGGCTCAAGCCCGAGGACGTGGGCCTGCCCGACTTCGGCAGGCACCGCCGCGTCCCGGGCCTGCGCCGCGAGGAGCTGGCGCAGCTGGCGGGGGTCTCGGTCGCGTACTACACCCGTCTTGAGCAGGGCAACGGCCGCAACGTCTCCATGGGCGTACTGGACGCGATCGCCCGCGCCCTGCGGCTGTCCGACGCCGAGCGCGACCACCTCACGCACCTCGCCAAGCCCTCGCAGAAGCGCAGGCGTCCGGCGCGGCCGCAGCGTCTGCGGCCCGGTCTCCAGCAGCTGATGGACGCCATGGAAGGGGTGCCGGCGTACGTCATGGGGCGGCGCACCGACGTCCTCGGCTGCAACCGCATGGCCCGCGTGCTGTTCGGCGACATCACCGCGCTCCCCGCCGAGGAGCGCAACCTCGCGCGTCTCCTCTTCCTGGCCGACGGCTTCCGGGACGTGTACGCCGACTGGGAGCTCAAGGCGTGCGAGGTCGTCAGCTACCTGCGGCTGGACGCGGGCTGCCACCCGGACGATCCGCTGCTGTCCGCGCTGGTCGGCGAGTTGTCGGTGAAGAACGAGCTGTTCAGGAGCCTGTGGGCCGCGCACCACGTGAAGGACAAGGGCCACGGCACCAAGCGCCTGCACCACCCCCTGGTGGGTGAGCTGACCCTGGCGTACGAGACGCTGACGCTGCCCGACGACCCGGAGCAGCATCTGATCACCTTCCACGCGGAGCCGGGCTCGCCCTCGTGGGAATCCCTGCAGCTGCTGGCGAACTGGGGGACGGACGTGGCCATGGAGGTACGTGGATGAGTGACACGGCGGTGACCCTGCGCCGGGCGGACGGGCCCGAGGACGCCGCCGCCGTGGCCGGGGTGTGGCTGCGGTCGTACGCCGCCGCGCTGCGAGTCGGTGGTCCTGACGTGAAGCGAAGTGCTCTCCCGGCTGAAGCCGGGAGATTCCTGCTTGCCTTGCGGCAGCGGGCCCGACGCGCTTCGCACGCCGGACGACTGCCCTTGCAGCGATTCCAGGACCTTGTCCTGGGCGCGGCCCATGCCGGTGGTGGCCGAACCGGCCACGGTGACCAGCGCGCTGCCGAGGGCGGGGCCCGAGGCGACGACGAGCGCCGCCTTTCTGCGGCGGCGCGGCTCGCGCCGGAGGTGGGTGAGGCACATGGCGCGAAGGCATGGGCGGGTCGTGAGGGCTGGACGAGGCCGGCCTGAGAGCCGCGGGAGAAGCCCGGAACGCGAACGGCGGCGGGCGCCGCCCCCAGGTGCTGGGGGCGGCGCCCGCCGCCGCGCTCGTTACGGAGAGCCGGGGAGGGGACTCGGAGAGCTCTGATCAGACCGCGGAGCCGGCCTTCCACTGCTCCCAGTCCATGTTCCAGCCGTTGAGGCCGTTGTCGGGCTGGATGGTCTTGTCCGGGGAGTTCTTGACGATGACCACGTCACCGACGAGGGAGTTGTTGAAGAACCACGCACCCGGCTGGTTCGGGTCGTTCGCGCCCTTGGCGTCGTTCAGACCCACGCAGCCGTGGCTGGTGTTGGCGCTGCCGAAGATCGAGTCGGCGCCCCAGTAGTTGCCGTGGATGAACGTGCCCGACGTGGACAGCCGCATGGCGTGCGGCACGTCCTTGATGTCGTACTCGCCCTTGCCGTCGTCGTCCGTGAAGCCGACCGTCGCACCGTTCATCCGGGTCTCCTTGAACTTCTCGGAGATCACCATCTGGCCGTTGTACGTCGGGTTCTCGGGCGCGCCCGCGGAGATCGGGATCGTCTTGACCGTCTTGCCGTCCTGCGTGACCGTCATGGTCTTCGTCTGGGCGTCGACGGTGCTGACCTGGTTGCGGCCGACGGTGAAGGTGACGGTCTTGTCCTGGACGCCGTAGATGCCCTCGGCGCCCTCGACGCCGTCGAGGGCCAGCTTCATGGTGACCGTCGAGTCCTCCTGCCAGTACTCCTGGGGGCGGAAGTCGAGCCGCTGCGCGCTGAACCAGTGGCCGACGACTTCCTGGCCGCTGCTCGACGTGACCGTGATGCCCTTCTGGACGGCGGCCTTGTCGGTGATCGGCTTGTCGAAGCTGATCGACACCGGCATGCCGACGCCGACCTTGGAGCCGTCGTCGGGCGTGAAGTTGCCGATGAAGCTGTTGGCGGGCGAGACAGTGGTGAAGGACCCGTTCTCGTGCGCCTCACGGCCCTCGGAGTCGGCCGCCGTCGCCGAGATCTTGTACGTCGTCGAGCGCTCCAGCTGCGCGTCCGGCTTCCAGCTCCTGCCGTCGGCGGTGATGGTGCCCGCCACCTTCTCGCCGGCCGACGAGGTCATGGTGACCTCGGTCAGCTTGCCGTCGCGGACGGTGACCTTGGTGCCGCGGTTGATGCTGACGTTGTCGGCCCCGCCCTTGGGCGTGATCGTTATTCGCGCCTCGGAGGTGTCCTTGGCCGCCGCCTCGTCGACCTCGGCCTGTGACTTCTTCGAGCTCTCGGCAGCCGTGGTGCCGCTCCTGTCGCCGCCGTCGCTGCAGGCCGAAAGGACCAGAACGCCGCTGAGCAGTGCGGACGCGGCCATGAGGCCCCTGCGCCGCTTGCTGTCCGTCATCACACGCTTCTCCATCATTGCCGATTCCCCACAAATCCCCGGGCAGGGGCGCTGGGCAGCGTTTCCCTGCCAATGTCTTAGAACTCCTGGACCGATACGTCCGTTCCACATCTGGGGGGGATGTGGGGAACACCACTCATCGACGCGGCCACGCCGCCGCCGGTTGCGGCGGCGGCGTGTTTTTCTTCGCCGGGCTTCCCCGAGAAGCTATACGGGCCCTTCCGTGTCGTCCTCGTCGTCCTCGTCGTCCTCATCCAGGTCCCACTCCACGGCGTCCGGGTTGTAGTCGATCCGCTCGCTGCTCCACGACGCCTGCGCGAGCTCCACCCCGGGTACGTCGCCGATCAGGTCGAACGGGTCCACGAGATGCGCGAGGGCCTCCGCGACGTCTTCCCGCACCGCGGACCGGGCATGCGTACGTTCGGCGTCCTGGACGTGCGTGTCTTCCGTGACGTGGGCGAGAGCGGCGCCGGTGAGCGCTTCGGCGTCGGAAATTTCCAGTACCAATTCCACCTGGAGCCGGACAAAGCGTGACGTGTCAATTGCGTTCATGCGTCGGAGCGTAGGCCCACGGGCTCTCGCGGCTTTCCTGCGACCCGCTGCTTTCATTAGCATCGGCGTACACGGCCAATTCCCGGTTGCCTCAAGGGGGATCGATTACGTGTCCGCACGCCGACCGCTGCTGACCGCCACCGCTGCGGGCACACTGCTGTGTGCTCTGTGGTTCGTCCCGTCCGCCAATGCGACGGCGGAAAAGGAGACACCAGCCCAGCTCCAGTCCCAGTCCCAGCCCCAGCCCCAGTCCCAGTCCCAGCTCCAGCAGACCGGGGTGAGCGCCTCGCAGGATCTCGCGCTCGCCGACACGGGCAGCGTGGACACGACCCCGTATCTGGTCGGCGGCACGGCGTTCCTCGGCGTGGGCGCCGGCTTCCTGGCGTTCTCGGTGCGAAGGGCCGCGCGCCCGGCCTGACGCGCGGCCCTCGACTTCCTCCGGTCCCTCCGACTTCCTCCGACGCTCCGTCCGGTTACGCGAGGGGCCCGGTCACCGCCGTGACGGCCTCGACGAGTCCGCCCGTCCGTACGAAGGCATCCGCGGCGGCCAGGTCGGGCGCGAGGTAGCGGTCGGGTCCGGGGCCCTCGACTCCCGCTTCCCGCACGGCCTTGATGACGGCCTGCGAGGCGGGCGCGGGGGTGAGTCCCCCGCGCAGCTCGATGCCGCGCGTGGCGGCGTACAGCTCGACGGCGACGATCCGTGTCAGATTGTCGATCGCGGTACGCAGCTTGCGCGCCGCCGACCAGCCCATGGAGACGTGGTCCTCCTGCATGGCGGAGGACGGGATCGAGTCGACCGAGGCGGGAGCCGCGAGCCGCTTCATCTCGCTGACCAGGGCGGCCTGCGTGTACTGGGCGATCATCAGGCCCGAGTCGACGCCGGCGTCGTCGGCGAGGAAGGGCGGCAGGCCGTGCGACCGGTTCTTGTCGAGGAGCCGATCGGTGCGGCGCTCGCAGATGGAGCCGAGGTCGGCGGCGGCGATGGCGAGGAAGTCGAGTACGTACGCGACGGGCGCCCCGTGGAAGTTGCCGTTGGACTCGACGCGGCCTCCCCCAGAGCCTTCGGCCTGGGAGGTGTCCCCAAGCAGCACGACGGGGTTGTCGACGGCGGAGGCGAGCTCCCGCTCGGCGACGGTGAGCGCGTACGCGAGGGTGTCGCGCCCGGCGCCGGCGACCTGGGGGGCGCAGCGCACGGAGTAGGCGTCCTGGACGCGCGGGGCGTCGTCCTGGTGATGGCCGGTGAGGCCGGACCCGGCGAGGACGCGGAGCATGTTGTCGGCGGACGCGCCCTGGCCCGGGTGGGGCCGGATGGCGTGCAGCTCGGGCGCCAGGACCTTGTCGGTCCCGAGCAGCGCTTCGAGGCTGAGCGCGGCGGTGATGTCGGCGGAGGTGTAGAGCCGCTTCAGGTCGTCTACCGCCATGAGCAGCATGCCGAGCATGCCGTCGGTGCCGTTGAGGAGGGCCAGGCCCTCCTTCTCGCGCAGCTCGACGGGGACGATGCCGTGCGCGGCGAGCAGCTCCCCGGCGGGGCGGACGACCCCGTCGGGGCCTTCGGCGTCGCCCTCGCCCATCAGCGCGAGGGCGCAGTGGCTGAGGGGGGCGAGGTCGCCGGAGCAGCCGAGCGAACCGTACTCGTGGACGACGGGGGTGATGCCGGCGTTGAGGAGGTCCGCCATGGTCCGGGCGACGTGCGGGCGTACGCCGGTGTGGCCGGAGGCGACGGTCTTGAGCCGCAGGAACATCAGCGCGCGTACGACCTCGCGCTCGACGTGCGGGCCCATGCCGGCGGCGTGCGACCGGACGATGTTGCGCTGCAGCTGGGCGCGCAGGTCCTGGCTGATGTGCCGGGAGGCGAGGGCGCCGAATCCGGTCGAGACGCCGTAGACGGGCTCGGGCTTGGCGGCGAGCGCCTCCACGATCTCCCGCGACGCGGCGAGCGCGGCCACGGCCTCCTCGGAGAGCTCGACCCTGGCGTTGTGCCGGGCGACGGCGATGACGTCCGCTGCGGTGGTCCCGGACGTCCCCAGCACGACTGTTTGCATATCCATATTCAGAACCCTACGGATTGAATCCGTCTCTGTCACTACCCGACCGGCGGTTGACCCCTTACCCGTGCCGGACGTGCCCGCAGGCAAGCCTCACCCCGTGCCACCCGGCCACCGCCCCCGGAACGCCCGCCGCTCGTGCGGCGCGGCCGGGGGCGCGTCGGCGAGGCGGACCACCGCCCCGTCCCGCCCCGCGACCACCGGCTTCGCCGACCGCGCCGCCTTCGCCCGGTACTGCGCCGCGTCCGCCAGCCGGAAGAGACGGCGCGCGGTGCGCACCGGCCCGATCGGATCACCGGTCGAGGCGACGCCGCACGCGACGCCCTCCCCCAGGTCCATCTCCGCCGCCCGTACGCACAGATCCTCGGCCACCTTCACCACCGCGTCCGACGACGGCCCCACCGCCAGCAGGCAGAACTCGTCGCCCCCGAGCCGCGCCGCCAGTGCCCCCGGCAGTATCGCGCCGCACACGGACAGCACCGAGCCGAAGCGTTCCAGCAGGCGGTCGCCCACCGCGTGGCCGAGGGAGTCGTTGACCCGCTTCAGGCCGTTCAGGTCACAGACGACCAGGCTGACGACCGCCCCGGACTCCCGGTGCCGCTCCACCGCCTCGTCGAGCCCCATGTCGACGGCCCGCCGGTTCGCCAGCCCCGTCAGCGGGTCGGTGAACGCGAGCTTGCGGACCTCCTCCAGCAGCTCCGTCTGGGCGATCCCGGCCGACACCACCGACGCGAGCACCGTCGCGAAGTCCGCGTCGGGCCGGCCGAAGACGGGCTCCCCGGCCGGCCGCGCCACGTAGAGCTCCCCCCACGCCTGCCCCCTCAGCACGATCGGCGCGACCACGCACGATCCGCGCCCGCGCCGCCGCAGGGCCGCCACCCGCTGGTGGCAGTACCCGGAGGGACCCGCGGCCCCCTCCGGAGGCCCCTCCGCCGTCTCGACCCACGCGTGCGGCCCGCCCCCGCCCGCCCACTGCTCGTGCAGGAACTCCGCGATCTCCGGAAACTGGTGCACGGGGTAGGTCTCCTCCTCGGGGAACTCCTCCTCCCCCACCACCCGCGCCCCCGCGTTGACGAGCACCCGCAGCTGCCCCAGCTCGCGTTCCCACACCGAGATCGCCGCGAAGCTGCCCCCCAGGGCCTCCTTCGCCCCCAGTGCGGCCGCCCGCCAGGACTCGCGCGGGGTGTGCGCCGCCGCCATCGCCTGCGCCAGCGTCACCACGGCCCGCAGCCGCGCATCCTCACCCATCTCCTCAGCTTAGGGAGTTCGGGGGGATTTGTATCGATATGCCCGTTGATCGAGTTATCCGCCCCACCCGCCCTACTCGCCCGGCCACTGGGGCGCGCGCTTCTCGTTGAACGCCGCCACCCCCTCCGCCCGGTCGCCCGAGAAGGCCACCGACCGCCACGCCGCGTCCTCGACCTCCAGGCCGGCCCGCAGATCGAGCCCGTGCCCGAGCCGCATCGCCCGCTTCGCCGCCCGCAGCCCCACCGGCGAGTTCCCCGCGATACGGGCCGCCAGCGCCAGCGCCTCCTCCCGGTCCCGCCCGGCCTCCACCAGCACATCGACGAGCCCGAGCCCGGCCGCCTCGTCCGCCTCCACCCGCCGCGCCGTGAACACCAGCTCCGCCGCCCGCGCCGCCCCGACCCGCCGGGGCAGCAGCTGCGTACCGCCACCGCCCGGGATGACGCCCACCGACACCTCGGGCAGCCCGACCACCGCCGTGCGGTCCGCCACGATCAGGTCGCAGGCCAGCGCCAGCTCGAAGCCCCCGCCCAGCGCGAAGCCGTGCACGGCGGCGATCGTCGGCATGGGCAGTTCCAGTACGCCGGTGTACGCGCCCCGGGCGACCGGGCGCTGACGTACCAGCTCGGCGTCCGTGAAGGAGTTCCGCTCCTTGAGGTCCGCGCCGACGCAGAACGCCCGCTCGTGGCTGGACGTCACCACCGTGACGCGCACCTGCGGGTCCGCGCCCAGCGCGTCGCACGCCGCCGCGACGGAACGGGCCATGTCGGTCGAGACCGCGTTCATCGCCTTGGGGCGGTCGAGGACCAGCTCGGCGACGTGGCCGTGCCGCTGTACACCGACGAACTCCCCGAAGCGTTCCTGTTCCCCAGTCATGCCGCACACCCTCCCGGTTAACGATCGTTACCGGGAGGATCCTAGGTGGGGCGCCTGGTCAGAAGCCATGGTTCGACCGTGCCGAGCCCGCGCACCGGCCGCTGCCACATCGGCTGGAGCGCGAAGCGGTACGAGGGCGGGGTGACGCCCTCCTGCTCCGCCTTCTCCGCCTCGGCCGCCGCCTCCGCCTCGGAGACCGGCGCCTCGCCGGTCCGCGACAGCTCCTCGGCGAGCGCGCCGTCGACGAGGAGCGCGTTCTTCGGCGCTATCGAGGTGAGCCGGCTGGCCAGGTTCACGGTCGTACCGAAGACGTCGCCCATGCGCGTGGTGACCGTGCCGAAGGCGATGCCGACGCGCAGGGCAGGCATCGTCTGGTCGGCCTCCATGGTCTCGATGAGCCGCAGCGCGATCTCCGCCGCCGTGCCCGCGTCGTCCGCCGCGTAGAGGACCTCGTCGCCGAGCGTCTTGATGAGCCGGCCGCCGTGGGCCGCGACGAGGTCCGCGCAGGTCGTCTCGAACGCCTCGACCAGCTCGCCCAGCTGCTCCTCCTCCAGGCGCCGCGTCAGCCGTGTGAACCCGACGAGGTCCGCGAAGCCGACCGCGAGCCGCCGGTCGACCATCTCCTCGTCGTCGGCGGCCTGGACGACCCGTCCGGTGGCGGCGGCGAGCTGGCGCCGCCAGACGTAGCGCAGGAACTCCTCCAGCTCGGGCAGGAGCAGCTCGACGAGCGGATACGTGACCTCGGTACGGGTCATGCCGGGCTCGGGCGGCTCGGTCAGCCCCTCCAGGAAGGAATCGATCTGCCATTCCGCCAACCGGGCGGTGGTCTGCCCGGTGGACCGGGCGACCTGCACCGCCATCGGCTCGCTGAGCAGCCCCGCCTCGACGAGACCGGCGAGCCGCCGCAGGGCCAGGACGTCCGCCTCGGTCAGTGCCTTGGCCTGCCCGATGTCGGCGAAGCCCATGGCCCGCCAGAACCGGGAGGCGAGGTCCATGGAGACACCGGCGGTACGGGCGGCCTGGAAGGGGGTGTAGCGGCGCTCGGCGCCGAGGATCAGCTGCTCCAGGCGGATGGCGAGCGGATCGTCGGTCGGCTCGGCGGTGTGGTCGACGGCGTGGTGGGGCGTGGGGTACGGCGAGGGCTCCACGGCGGCGGGCACCCCGCTCCCGGTCCCGTCCGCCCGGACGACACCGTGCACCGGGCCGTCGCCGGAGCCGGACGAGGACGCGCCGGGGCGGGACGAGGACGCCGCACCCGCGGAGGGCCCCTTGCCCGCGCCGGACGGCGCGGCCGTGCCCGGCTCCGGATCCGTGCCCGGGTCCCGCCCCTCGCCCGCAGGGGACCCCGTGTCGTCGACGGTCACGTACCGCCTCCTGCCCGTTCCCTGCGCACTGCCCTGTGTCCTGCCGATCGTCTGTCGCGCGATCCGTCGCGGATCGCCTCAACGATACGGCAGGTGTGCCCTACCTCACTCCCCCGTCCCGTGCGGCCCCTCCGCGCCCGGCCCCGGCCTGAGGTGTACGACGTCACCGGCCCCCACCGGCTGCTGGACCCCCTCCGCCGTCGCCAGCACGAGCCGCCCGTGGCCGTCGATGGCCACCGCTTCGCCGGTCACCGACCGGCCGCCGGGCAGTTCCGCCCGTACGGTGCGGCCGAGCGTCGCGCACCCCGCCGCGTACGCCTCCTGGAGGCGGCAGGCCGCCGGATCGCCCCCGGCGGCCCGCCACTCGCCGTACCACTGTCCGAGCGAACGCAGGACGGCACGCAGCAGCGGGTCGCGGTCCGTCGAGACCGCTCCGGCGAGCGCGAGCGACCCCGCGCCGGGGATCGGCAGCTCCTCCTCGGTCAGCGAGACGTTCACGCCGATGCCGACGACGACACCGTCCGCCGCCCGCTCGGCGAGGATGCCGCCGGCCTTGCGCTCCTCGCCGAACGGGGCCTCCCCCGGACGGAGCTTGCCGGAGTCCTCGGGGACCGTCACCAGGAGGTCGTTGGGCCACTTGAGTGCCGTGTCGACGCCCGCGGACCGGGACAGCCCGGTCGCCACCGAGACGCCGGCGAGCAGCGGCAGCCAGCCCCACTTCTCGACGGGGATCTCGGTGGGCTTGAGCAGTACCGAGAAGAAGAGCCCGGAGCGCGCGGGCGCCGACCAGCGCCGGTCGAGGCGTCCGCGGCCCTCGGTCTGCTCCTCGGCGACGAGCACCGCCCCTTCGGGCAGGCCCTCCGCCCGTGCGGCCAGGTCGGTATTGGTGGAGCCGGTGGAGGGGACGACGTCCAGGGACGTCCACAGGCCGCCCTCTCGCACCAGTGCGCGGCGCAGCGCGTCGGCGCTGAGCGGCGGCCGGCCGAGGTCGGACCAGCGGCTGTCTGAAGCATCGGGAGGCGTCATGCAACCCAGCGTAGGTGTGGCAAACGACGCACTGCCGAGCGCCACACGCGCCGATACGCTACGTGCCAGTAGCCGTCCGCTGACCAGGCAGGGAGCCGCAACGCGATGTCCGAGCCCGAGACTGCCAACTCCGATGCACACCGCCATACGACCGCGGGCAAGATCGCGGATCTGCAGCGGCGTATCGACGAAGCCACGCACGCCGGCTCCGAGCGCGCGGTCGAAAAACAGCACGCCAAAGGCAAACTGACGGCCCGTGAGCGGATCGGCCTGCTCATGGACGAGGGGTCGTTCGTGGAACTCGACGAGTTCGCCCGGCACCGCTCGACGAATTTCGGCATCGAGAAGAACCGCCCGTACGGCGACGGTGTCGTCACCGGCTACGGCACCGTCGACGGCCGCCCGGTCTGCGTCTACTCGCAGGACTTCACGATCTTCGGCGGTTCGCTCGGCGAGGTCTACGGCGAGAAGATCGTCAAGGTCATGGACTTCGCGCTGAAGACCGGCTGCCCGGTCGTCGGCATCAACGACGGCGGCGGCGCGCGCATCCAGGAGGGCGTCGTCGCGCTCGGCCTGTTCGCCGAGATCTTCCGCCGCAACGTCCACGCGTCGGGGGTCGTGCCGCAGATCTCGCTGATCGTCGGACCGTGCGCGGGCGGCGCGGTCTACTCGCCCGCGATCACCGACTTCACGGTGATGGTCGACCAGACCTCGCACATGTTCATCACGGGTCCGGACGTCATCAAGACGGTGACCGGCGAGGACGTGGGCTTCGAGGAGCTGGGCGGCGCGCGCACCCACAACACCACCTCGGGCGTCGCGCACCACATGGCGGGCGACGAGAAGGACGCGATCGAGTACGTCAAGTCGCTGCTGTCCTACCTCCCGTCGAACAACCTCTCCGAGCCGCCGGCCTTCCCGGAGGAGGCGGACCTGGCGACGTCCGACGAGGACCGCGAGCTGGACACGCTGATCCCGGACAGCGCCAACCAGCCGTACGACATGCACACGGCCATCGAGCACGTGCTGGACGACGGCGAGTTCCTGGAGACGCAGGCGCTCTTCGCGCCCAACATCCTCACCGGTTTCGGCCGGGTCGAGGGCCGGCCGGTGGGCATCGTCGCCAACCAGCCCATGCAGTTCGCGGGCTGTCTGGACATCAACGCCTCCGAGAAGGCCGCGCGGTTCGTGCGCACCTGCGACGCGTTCAACGTGCCGGTGCTGACCTTCGTGGACGTGCCGGGCTTCCTGCCGGGCGTGGACCAGGAGTACGGCGGCATCATCCGGCGCGGCGCGAAGCTGATCTACGCGTACGCGGAGGCGACCGTCCCGCTCATCACGGTCATCACGCGCAAGGCCTTCGGCGGCGCGTACGACGTCATGGGCTCCAAGCACCTGGGCGCGGACCTGAACCTGGCCTGGCCGACCGCGCAGATCGCGGTGATGGGCGCGCAGGGCGCGGTGAACATCCTCCACCGCCGTACGATCGCGGCCGCCGACGACCCGGAGGCGGTCCGGGCGGAGCTGATCGCCGACTACGAGGACACGCTGCTGAATCCTTACGTCGCCGCCGAGCGCGGTTACGTGGACGCGGTGATCACGCCCTCGGACACCCGCCGCCACATCGTGCGCGGGCTGCGTCAGCTGCGCACCAAGCGGGAATCCCTCCCCCCGAAGAAGCACGGCAACATTCCGCTCTAGGAGCTCCAGAAAGGGCCGCTGACGATGATCAAGGTCGTACGGGGCAATCCGACCCCGGAGGAGCTGGCCGCCGCCCTGGCGGTGGTCCAGGCACGCGCCGCGGCGGCGGCCGGCCCGCCGTCCGGCGCGGCGCAGCCGCCGGCCGCCTGGTCGGACCCGGCCAGGGTGGCGCGGCAGCGACTGCCGCAGCCGGGTCCGACGGCGTGGGGCCGGACGTACTGGCCCGGCTGAGCCGCAAGCGAGACGAGTGAAGGCCGGACCCGCGCGCAGGCGGCGGGTCCGGCCTTCGTCGCTGTCGCCTCACAGGACCTCGGCGACGGTCTTCGCCATCAGCCGGTAGCCCGCGTCGTTGGGGTGCAGCGCGTCGCCGTGGTCGTACGCCGGGTCGAGGCGGTCGGGGTCGGCCGGGTCGGCGAGCGCCCTGTCGAAGTCGGCGTACGCGTCGAACTCTCCCGACGTACGGATCCAGTGGTTCACCTCGTCGCCGACCTCCGCCGCGTGCGGCCCCCAGTGGTCGGAGCCCTTGAACGGGAGCAGTGTCGCGCCGACGACCCGCAGGCCCTCGGCGTGGGCGGCGCGGATCAGCTTCCGGTAGCCGGCGACGAGTTCGGCGGAGGAGACGACGGGGGACGGCTTGTAGGTGGGCTGGTCCTTCGCCTCGCTGAAGCCGATGTCGTTGAGCCCCTCGAGGACGACGACGGTGGAGACGCCGGGCTGGTCGAGGGCGTCGCGGCCGAAGCGGGCGGTGGCGCGTTCGCCGTACCAGGCGGAGTCGTTGAGGACGAGGTTGCCGCCGATGCCCTGGTTGACGACCGGGCGGCCGGTGCGCTCGGCGAGGGCGTCGGAGTAGCGGCGGTCGGTGCGGGGGGTCGAGCCGAAGCCGTCGGTGATGGAGTCGCCGAAGAGGACGATGCCGTCCTTCCTCCTCGGCTGGGCTCCGCGGACCTCGACGCCGGAGAGGTAGTACCAGGACTGGGTGGAGTCGGTGAAGGCGGCGCCGGAAGTGTCCGCCCGGTGGTCGCCTTCCGCGCGGTGGGTGTCGGTCCAGGCCTGGGAGTGGAAGGTGGCGGGCCCGGTGGTGCCGGCGAGATAGAGGGTGACGGTGACCGACTCCAGCCGCTCCAGGGGCAGCCGGACGGCGTCGCTGCGCAGCTCGCCGCGGGCCGGTATCTCCACGGACCGCTTTCCGGAGAAGGTGAGGTGGCGGACGCTGCCGGGCTCGACGGCGGTGCGCTCCGCCTTCGCCGTACGGGCGACGGTGGCGCCGGTGACCGTGAGCGGCGAGGTCCCGTAGGCGTTGGAGAGGCGGATACGGGCCTGCTCGCCGGCGCCGGTGACGCGGACGACCTGGCGGACGGTCTGGCGGGAGAAGCCCTCCTGGGACCAGTTGGGAGTGAAGCCGGTGCTGGGGGACTGCGGGGACGCGCCCCAGGCGGCGGTCCAGCGACCGGTGGGCTGCACGGAGGACGGCGGCTGCGCGGCGGACGGCGGCTGCGCGGCGGCGAGGAGGCCGAGAGCGAGCGCGGAAGCGACGACGGGGGCGGCGATACGGCGGGCCGGGTGGACGTTCATGGCACAACCCTCTCCCTAATGGGAAGCAAGTTCCGTTAAGATGCGAGGATCGTACCAGACTCGGAGCATCTAATGGAACAAAATTCCCGTTTGGACCCCACCGTGCTCACGCCGGGGACCGTGCGCCCCGGCGGACGGACCGCCAAGGTCCGTGCCGCCGTGCTCGGAGCGACGCAGGAGGCGCTGGTGGAGGGGGGATTCCACGGCCTGCACCTGGACCGCGTCGCGGCGAGCGCGGGCGTCGGCAAGACCACGGTCTACCGCCGCTGGGGCTCGGCGGCCGGTCTCGTCGCCGACCTGCTGCGCGACATGGCCGAGCAGTCGGTGCCCGCCGCCGACACCGGCTCGCTGGAGGGCGACCTCCTGGCCAACGCCCGTCTCGTGCACCGGACCCTCACCGATCCGCGCATGGGCCCGGTCTTCCGGGCGGTCATCGCGGCGGCGGCGTGCGACGAGGAGTGCGCGCACGCGCTGCACGGCTTCTACGCGACGCGCATCCGCGCGTGGGCGCCGTGCGTGGAACGGGCGGCGGGGCGGGGGGAGGTCCCGGCCGGTACGGACGCGGGCGAGGTGATCCGGGCGGTGTCCGCCCCGCTCTACTACCGCTTCGCGGTGAGCCGGGAGCCACTGGGCGAGGCGGACGCGGCGCGGGCGGCGGGGGCGGCCCTGGCGGCGGCGAGGGCCGGAACGTTCACCCGGAATTAGTCCATTGGTACTGGCCCGCCTGAGTACAGGTACTCAGGCGGCGAAGCCGCGTCGGCCTCAGGATCGAAGGCATGCTGTGGTCCGACCCGGAGAACGAGCCTCCGAAAGAGCTGCGTGAGATGCAGGCGATGCTCCGGCGCGCGGGCGTGCTGCTCGCCCTGGCGATGGTGCTGGCGATGTTCGTACTGGGCGTCCACTGACCCGACCCGCCGGATGTACGCCGGGCCGGCGTCCTACGATGAACCGCATGACCGATCCGCGCCGCCGCCTCGTCCTCGCCTCCGCCTCCCCCGCCCGCCTCGGACTCCTCCGCCAGGCCGGGCTCGCCCCCGAGGTGATCGTCAGCGGCGTCGACGAGGACGCGATCACCGCGCCCACGCCCGGCGAGCTGGCGCTCGTACTCGCGGAGGCGAAGGCCGCGTCCGTCGCCGCCCGCCCCGAGGCCGCCGGCGCCCTCGTCATCGGCTGCGACTCCGTCCTGGAACTGGACGGCCTGGCCCTCGGCAAGCCCGCCGACGCCGAGGACGCCACCGCCCGCTGGAAGTCCATGCGGGGCCGCTCCGGCATCCTCCGGACCGGCCACTGCGTGATCGACACCGCCACCGGCCGCCGCGCCTCCGCCACCGCGTCCACGACCGTCCGCTTCGGCGAGCCGACCGACGCCGAGATCGCCGCGTACGTCGCGACCGGCGAGCCCCTCCACGTCGCCGGCGCCTTCACCCTCGACGGCCGCTCGGCCCCGTTCGTCGACGGCATCGACGGCGACCCCGGCAATGTCATCGGCCTGTCGCTGCCACTGCTGCGCCGCCTCCTCGCCGGCCTCGGTACGCCGATCACCGGCCTGTGGGCATGACGGCGCCCAGCACCGCGATCCCCTCCGCGATCCCGCCCGGCGGCGTCGCGGCGTAACCCAGGACGAGACCGGGGCGGCCCGGGCGCTGCCGGTGCCATGACAGCGGCTGCACCTTGACGCCGCGCGCGAGGCCGCGGCCGCGAGGCCGGTGTCGGTGTCGGTCAACCCCTGGCCGGCGGGCCCCGGGCCTGTGAAGGTGACCACGAGGTGCAACAAGAACGCCCTCACGGCGGAGGAGGAGACCGCACCCCGCCCGGCGGTGAAGGCGATCACGTCCGGCGTTCTCATCAACCTCCTCAATCCGAAGCTCACGATCTTCTTCTTCGCGTTCCTGCCTCAGTTCGTGGGCGCGGGCGAGCCGAACGCGCTGGTGCGCATGGTCGAGTTGAGCGCCGTGTTCATGCTGCTCACCTTGCTGGTCTTCGCCGCCTACGGAAGGTTCGCCGCCGCCATGCGCCACCACGTCCTCTCGCGCCCCCGGGTCCTGACCTGGTTGCGCAGGGTCTTCGCGGGCGCGTTCGCCGCCCTCGGTGCCCGGCTCGCGTTCCTCTGAGCCCCGCGGCCGCACCCCGCGCCGCGGCCGGTCCGTCAGACCGGCGCCGGAGTTCCGCTCTCCGGCCCGGCAGGGGGCGGCGCGTCCGCGACGCCCGTGGCATCGCCCCGCGCGCCGTACGCGACGAGCGACAGCACGATCAGGGCGAGCACGGCCATCATCGCCACGAACGCGGTCCAGCCGACCAGTCCGACCGCCAGCGCCCCGAGCACCCCGTGCACCACCGCGCACGCGATGAGCAGGGTCCGGCCGAGGCGGCCCGGCGCCCGGTCGGTCAGCGCGGCGCGCAGCAGGAAGACGCCGCACACCACCAGGTAGAGGCCGAAGACCCCGCCCATCACCCACGTCGAGGTGGCCATGACGTCGGAGTCCAGACCGTCCAGGGACATCGACTGGCTGTCGACGATCCTGCCGAGGATCCAGTGGACGCCCACGATCCCGACGGCCTCGACGAACAGCACGGCCGCGGCCACGGCGGCTATCGGTCTGCGCGCCATGGCGCCCCACCCTCTTCCGGCTGTTACCCCTAGTACGTGCGCGTCAGCCCAAACGCTACTAACGGGTAAACCTCCGTACAAGGGGTCCGGCACGGCCGGCCCCCGGGCAAAGAATCATTCGGCCATTCGTAGGGACTCCACAAAGAAAGCTGCCGTGCCGCTGACCGCCCGGACAGAGACCTGTGCCACACCGGACGACTACTGTGCGGTGAAGGAACCCGTCGTACCGTGGTGCGACAAGGGAATTCGCGAATCGCGCGAGCCTCGCATCACGCTCCGTGTGGGCAAGCTCACCATTGGGGACGGGTCGTAGGGCCGTGTCGGCAGTCCCTAAACTCAGCTTGTTTCAAGGAGGGAGCCATCGTGCGCAAGGTGCTCATCGCCAACCGTGGCGAAATCGCTGTCCGCGTTGCTCGGGCCTGCCGGGATGCCGGGATCGCGAGCGTGGCCGTCTAC
>NZ_JBSFTV010000062.1:0-33313 GCF_053591455.1 Streptomyces sp. NPDC003016 | reverse complement strand
CTGGCCGCGCACTGCGCCACCCGCCTGCCCGACTACATGCTCCCCCAGGGCTACGTCCCGCTGGCCGAGATCCCCCTCAACGCCAACGGCAAGACGGACCGCAAGAGGCTCCCGGCGCCCGAGGGCACCGATCAGCAGCGCGGCTCCGAGCGCGTCGCGCCGCGCACCGCCACCGAGGAGCGCATCGCCGGCATCTGGACCGAGCTGCTCGGGGTGAGCGTCGGCGTCGAGGACAGCTTCTTCCACTCCGGCGGCAACTCGATCCTGGCCATCCGCCTGATCTCGCGCATCCAGGAGGAGTTCGAGATCGACTTCAAGGTGCGCACCGTTTTCGAGGGCCCGACCGTGGCCCAGCTGGCCGTCGCCACCGAGAACGCCATCCGTGCGGAGATCGCCGCACTTTCCCCCGCAGAGCTGACGAACGGCCAGGAACTGGCTAAGGAGTTCACCGCATGAGCACCGCCGCGATCACACCCGCCGGTTTCGACGCGGACGCCGCGAGAGAGGAGCTGATACGCCGGCGGCTCGCCGGCCGCCGCGGCGGCCGCCGGACCGCCGTCCCCCGCGCCGACCGGTCCGCCCCGCTGCGCCTGTCGTACGGCCAGGAGCAGATGTGGTTCCTCAGCCGCCTCGACCCGGACAGCACCCAGTACCTCGTACCGCTGATCGTCCGCCTCACCGGAGAGCTGGACGCCGCCGCCCTCGGCGAGGCCTGGCAGCGGCTGACCGACCGGCACGAGATCCTGCGCACCCGGTACGGCCTGGACGGTGAGGACCCGGTGCAGCTGATCTCGCCCGCCGAGCGGGTGACGCTGCCGCTGGACGACCTCACGGGTCTGGCGGCCGGTGAGCGCGAGGCCGGGGTCCAGTCCGTCATCGCGAACGACCTGTTCGTCCCGTTCGACCTCGCCCGGGACCTGCCGGTGCGCGGACGGCTGATCCGCCTCGCGGACGACGAGCACGTCCTGGGCATCGTCTTCCACCACATCGCGTGCGACGCCTGGTCCACCGAGGTCGTCGGCCGGGAACTGAGCGCCCTGTACGCCGCCCTGGCCGCCGGCACCGAGCCGGACCTGCCCGCCGTACCCCTCCAGTACGCCGACTACGCGGCCTGGCAGCGCGCCGAGATGTCCGGCGCGACCCTGGACCGCCACCTCGACTACTGGAAGGGGCAGCTCACGGGGCTGACCCCGATCGAGCTGCCCACCGACCGGCCCCGCCGGGCCGTCCGCGACGCGACGGGCGACTCGGTCCCCTTCGGCATCCCCGGTCAACTGGCCGACAGGATGCGGGACTTCGCCCGGGACAACGACGCCACGCTGTTCATGGTGGTGCTCGCGGCCTTCCAGAGCCTGCTCTCGCGCCACACCGGCTCCACCGACATCGCCGTGGGCACGGTGGTGTCCGGCCGCGGCCGTCCCGAGCTCCAGGGCATGGTCGGGTTCGGCATCAACAGCCTGGTCCTGCGCGGCCACTGGACGGACGACCCGTCGTTCCAGGAGCTGCTGGAACGGACCAAGGACACGGTCCTCGGCGCCTTCGACCACCAGGGCGCCCCCTTCGCCCGCCTCATCGACGAGATCCAGCCGGAGCGCGACCTCTCGCGCAACCCGCTGTTCGACGTGGCGCTCACCATGCACGGCGAGCGCACCAGCGCGTTCACCCTGCCCGGCCTGCGGGCCGAGCCGTTCCAGGGCGAGGGCAACGCCGCCAAGTACGACCTCGACCTCCAGCTGCGGGAGGCGGCCGACGGCACCCTGCACGGCCACCTGGAGTACGCCGTCGAGCTGTTCGACCGCGAGAGCGCCCAGCGGCTCACCGCGCACCTGGTGCGGCTGCTGGACGCCGCGCTCACCACCCCGCAGGCGAGCGTCGCCGAGCTGGCCTTCCTCGGGGACGCGGAGCTGGCGCTGCTCACCGGCGGCGCGGCCGTCTCCGGCGAGGTGACCGGCACCGTGCACCGGGCCTTCGAGGAGCAGGTACGCCGCACCCCGGACGCCGTCGCCGTGCACTTCGACGGCCAGGACCTGACGTACGCCGAGCTGAACGCCCGGGCCAACCGCATCGCGCACCACCTGCGGGGACTCGGCGTCGGCCCGGAGACGCTCGTGGGCGTCTGCCTGGAGCGCGGCGTCGCGCTGATGCCCGCCCTCCTCGGCGTGCTGAAGGCCGGCGGCGCCTATCTGCCGCTCGATCCCTCGGTGCCCGCCGACCGGCTCGGCTTCATGCTCGACGACGCCTCCGTCCCGGTGATCGTGACGCAGGGCGAGCACGAGGCGATGCTGGCCCGGATCCACACCGGCCCGGTGCTGGTGCTCGACCGCGACCGGGACGCTCTGGCGGAGCAGCCGGCCGACGACCCGGCGCCGACGGCCGGCGCCGACAGCCTGGTCTACGTCATCTACACCTCCGGCTCCACGGGCCGACCCAAGGGCGTCTGCCTCACCCACGCCAATGTGCTGCGGCTCTTCACGGTGACGGCGGAGCGGACCGGCTTCCTCGACTCCGACGTCTGGACGCTGTTCCACTCCTACGCCTTCGACTTCTCCGTCTGGGAGATGTGGGGCGCGCTGCTGCACGGCGGCCGCCTGGTCGTCGTACCGAAGGACGTGGCGCGCGACCCGGACAAGTTCCTCGACCTGCTGGCCGAGCAGCGGGTGACCGTGCTCAACCAGACGCCCTCGGCGTTCCGCGCGCTGGTGGGCGCCGCCCGCGAGGGCGACCCCCGGATCGACCGGCTCGCCCTGCGGACCGTGGTGTTCGGCGGCGAGAAGCTGGAGGTCGCCGACCTGCGCCCGTGGGCGGACCGGGTGGGCCTCACCGCGCCGACGCTGGTCAACATGTACGGGATCACCGAGACGACCGTGCACGTCACCCACCACGAGCTGGGGCAGCGTGACCTCGCGGGCGCCGGCAGCCCGGTCGGCGTCCCGCTCGACGACCTGTCGATCCGGATCCTCGACCGGCACGGCAACCCGGCCCCGATCGGGGTGCCCGGCGAGATCCACGTCGCGGGCCGCGGCGTCGCCCGCGGCTACCTGGGCCGTCCCGGCCTGACGGCGGAGCGCTTCGTGCCCGACGCGTTCGGGGCGCCCGGCGACCGGCTGTACCGCAGCGGCGACGTGGCCCGGCGGCTCGCGGACGGCAGCCTGGAGTTCCTCGGCCGCAACGACGAGCAGGTCAAGATCCGCGGGTTCCGCATCGAGCTGGGCGAGATCAACGTCGCGCTGGCCGCCCGGGAGGGCGTGCACGACGCCGTCGTCCTGGTCCGTGAGACCACGCCGGGCGACAAGCAGCTCGTCGCGTACGTCGTGCCGTCCGAAGGCACCGTCCCCGACACCGCCGCACTGCGCGCCGCGCTCTCCCAGGACCTGCCCGAGTACATGGTCCCGGCCACCTACGTCGTCCTGGAGCGCCTGCCGCTGACGGTCAACGGCAAGCTCGACACCGAGGCGCTGCCCGCCCCCGACCCGGGTTCCGCGCGCGCCCCGGGCCAGGACCGCACCGCCCCGCGCACCGTGCTGGAGCGCCGCGTCGCCGCCATCTGGAGCGCGGTGCTGGGCGTCGACCCGATCGGTGTCCACGACAGCTTCTTCGACCTCGGCGGCCACTCGCTGCGCGCCATCAACCTGACGGGTCACCTGCGCGAGGCCGGCTTCGACGTCTCCGTACGGGACCTCTTCGAGCACCGCACCGTGGCCCGGCTCGCCGAGCAGCTCGCGGACCGCCCCGAGGTGCGCGCGGCCCGGGGCGTCCGGCCCTTCGCGCAGCTGGCGCCCGAGGACCGGGAGCGACTCCCCGGCGGCCTCGACGACGCGTACCCGATGTCGCAGGTGCAGATCGGCATGGTCGTCGAGATGCTCAGCGACACCGCCCGGCACCCGTACCACAACGTCACCTCCTTCCGGATCCGCGACGAGCGGGCGTTCGACATCGCGGCGCTGCGCGCCTCCGTCCGGGCCGTGGTCGACCGGCACGACGTCCTGCGCACCTCCTTCGACCTCAACTCCTATTCCGTACCGATGCAGTTGGTGCACACCGACGTCGGCGTCCCGGTGGCGGAGCGGGACCTGCGCGGGCTGACGGGCGGCGAAGTACGGGAGGCGCTGCGCGAGTTCACCCGGCAGGAGCGGGCCGACCTGATCGACCTGGGTACCCCGCCGCTGCTGCGCCTCTTCGGCCACTCCTGCGACGACGGCAGCTGGTGGCTCACCATCACCGAGTGCCACGCGATCCTCGACGGCTGGAGCCACCACTCCCTCCTCATGGAGATCGTCGAGGGGTACGGCACGGCCCGCGACGGCGGGACCATCGAGGCCCCGGCCGCCCCCGACGTGCGGTTCGCGGACTTCGTCGCGGCCGAGACGGCGTCCCGGGAGTCCGGGCACGACCGCGCGTACTGGACGGACGTCGTCGAGGGGTACCCGGCCTTCGCCCTCCCCGACGCCTGGTCCGGCGACGGCGTCGCGGGCGCCCCGTACCGCGTCAAGGTGCCGTTCCACGACCTGGAGGACCGGCTGCGGGCGCTGGCGTCCACGGCGGGCGCGTCACTGAAGAGCGTGCTGCACGCGGCGCACCTGAAGGTGATGAGCTCGGTCACCCGGGACGAGCGGTTCTTCACCGGCCTGGTCTGCAACGCGCGGCCCGAGGCGCTCGGCGCCGACGGCGTCTACGGCATGCACCTGAACACGCTGCCCTTCGCCTTCGACG
Organism: Streptomyces sp. NPDC003016; assembly: GCF_053591455.1. Lineage (NCBI taxonomy): Bacteria > Bacillati > Actinomycetota > Actinomycetes > Kitasatosporales > Streptomycetaceae > Streptomyces > Streptomyces sp. NPDC003016. Next base: position 28,603 of record NZ_JBSFTV010000062.1, on the reverse strand, counting down.
GCCCCGCGGACACCTGGCACGAGCTGGTGCGCCAGGTCTTCGACCGCGAGGTCGAGCTGTGGTCGCACCGCAGCTTCCCGATGCCGGACATCCAGCGCGAGGCGGAGGACGGCCTGCGGCTGGTGTCCGTGCGCTTCAGCTACCACGACTTCGACCAGGTCGACCGCGAGCAGGTGGACTACCTGGCGAGCATCGACGACAGCCCCACCGAGTTCCCGCTGGGCGTCTCGGCGCGACTGGGACACCTCTTCCTCACCGGCAGCCGCAAGCACCTGAGCGAGGCCGCCCTGGAGCGCCTGGCGGGCACCCTGCGCCAGGTCCTGGAAGCCATGGCCGCCGATCCGCAGGGCGACGCCCGCGCGTCGTACCTGCCCGCGGCGGAGCGCCGGCGGCTGCTCGCCCGGGGGACGGGCGAGTCGGCCGACTTCACGGACGCGTCCGTGCTCCGCCGCTTCGAGGAGCAGGCCCGGCGGACGCCGGACGCACCCGCCGTCGGCCTCGCCGGTACGTCACTCGGCTACGCGGAACTCGACGCGCGGGCCAACCGGATCGCGCACCACCTGCGCGCCTCGGGCGTCGGCGCGCGGTCGGTGGTCGGCGTGCTGCTGGACCGCGGACCCGACCTGATCGCGAGCCTGCTCGGGGTGTGGAAGGCCGGCGCGGCCTACGTGCCGATCGACCCCTCCTACCCGGCCGAGCGCATCGCGGCCATGCTGGACTCCGCGGGCGCCCGCAGCGCCATCACCCACTCCGCGTACGAGGACCGCTTCGGCGGCGTCGGCCTGCTGGTCGTGGACCGGGACCGGGAGCCGGTCGCGTCGCGGCCCGCCACCCGGCCGGAGCGCACCGAGGACGGTGACGCGCTGGCGTACGTGATCTTCACCTCCGGTTCGACCGGCCGCCCCAAGGGCGTCGCCGTCACCCACCGGGGCCTGGCCAACCACGTCGGCTGGGCGGCCCGCGAGCTCGCCGCGCAGGGCACGGGCGGCGCGCCGTTGTTCTCCTCGGTCGCCTTCGACCTGGTCGTCCCCAACCTGTGGGCACCCCTGGTCACCGGACAGCGCGTCCACACCGTGGCGCAGGACACCGACATCGCCGACCTCGGCACCACCCTGGCCGAGAACGGACCGTACAGCTTCGTCAAGCTCACCCCGGGCCATCTGGACGTGCTGGCCGCGCAGTTGACCGCCGAGCAGGCGGGCGCGCTGGCGCCGGTGCTCGTGGTGGCCGGCGAGCCCTTCACCCGCGCCACCCTGGAACGCTGGCGCGCCCTGGCCCCCGGCACCCGCCTCATCAACGAGTACGGCCCCACCGAGGCATCCGTCGGCACCTGCGTCTACCCCGTCCCGGAGGCGGAGTCGGCAGAAGTCCTGCCGATCGGCCACCCGCTGCCCAACATGACCATGTACGTCCTGGACGAGCACCTCGAACCGGTCCCGGTCGGCGTCCCCGGCGAGCTCTACGCCGGCGGCACCGGCGTCGCCCGCGGCTACGCGGGCCGCCCCGACCTGACCGCCGAACGCTTCCTCCCCGACCCCTACGGGCCCCCCGGCGCACGCCTCTACCGCACCGGCGACCTCGCCCGCACCCGCCCCGACGGCGCCGTCGAATTCCTCGGCCGCCTCGACGACCAGGTGAAGATCCGCGGCTACCGCATCGAACCCGGCGAGATCCAGACCGTCGTGGCCGAACACCCCGCGGTACGCGACGCGGTGGTCGTACCGCTGGAGTCGGCCACCGGTGACCTGCGCCTGGTCGCGTACTACGTGCCGGCCGACGGCGCTGAGGTGAGCGCGGCGGACCTGGCCGCGCACTGCGCCACCCGCCTGCCCGACTACATGCTCCCCCAGGGCTACGTCCCGCTGGCCGAGATCCCCCTCAACGCCAACGGCAAGACCGACAAGCGCGCCCTGCCCGCACCCGACGCGGACGAGCTGGACAGCGGTTCCCCGTACGTCGCGCCGCGCACCATCACCGAGGCGCAGGTCGCCGCCATCTGGTGCCGGGTCCTCGAACTGGAGCGCGTCGGCGTCGAGGACGGCTTCTTCGACCTCGGCGGACACTCCATCCGCGCGGTCGCGCTGGTCGGCGCGTTGCGGTCGGCCGGCTTCGACGTCGGCGTACGGGAGGTCTTCGAGTACCGCACGGTCGCGGAGCTCAGCGAGTTCCTGACCGGCCGCCCGGCGCCCGCCGAGGCGGACCCGGCCGTCGCGCCCTTCGAGCTGCTCGCCGCCGAGGACCGGCAGCGGCTGCCCGAGGGCGTGGTCGACGCGTACCCGATGTCCCAGGTGCAGCTCGGCATGCTCGTCGAGATGCTGGCCGACGAGGAGAAGCGGGCCTACCTCAACGTCGCCTCGTTCCGCATCACGGACGGCGCCCCGTTCGACGGGGCCGCTCTGCGCGCCGCCCTGGACGTGGTCACCGGGCGGCACGAGATGCTGCGCACCTCCTTCCACCTCGACGCCTTCACCACCCCGCTCCAGCTGGTCGCGGCGACGGCCGAGATCCCGCTGACCGTCGAGGACCTGCGGGACGCGCCCGACCGCGAGCAGCGGATCCGGGACATCCTGGTGCAGGAGCGTTCCGTCCTCTTCGACCTGGCCACGGCGCCGCTCCTGCGGATGACCGCCCAGGTGGAGGACGAGGAATCCTGGCGCCTGGTGGTGACGGTCTGCCACGCGATCACCGAGGGGTGGAGCCACCGGTCCCTGCTCATGGAACTGCTCGACGTCTACCGCGAGCTGCGCGACGGCCTGGCCCCGGCCGCGTTCACGGCTCCCCCGGTGCGTTACGCGGACTTCATCGCGGCGGAGCTCAGGTCGCTGGAGTCCACGGACGACCGGCAGTACTGGCAGGACGTCGTCGGCCGGTACGCGCCGTTCGCCCTGCCCCCCGTGTGGGAGGGCGACACCTCGGCCCCCCGGGAGAAGTACCGGGTCGCGGTCCCCGTGCACGACCTGGAGCCGCGACTGCGCGCCCTGGCCACCCAGGCCCAGGTGTCGTTCAAGAGCGTGCTGCTCGCCGCGCACCTGAAGGTGCTGAGCATGGTCACCGAGGAGGACTCCTTCTTCAGCGGCCTGGTGTGCAGCGCGCGGCCCGAGTCACCGGGCGCCGAACGCGTCTACGGCATGTACCTGAACACGCTGCCCTTCGCCTTCGACCGGGCGGACGGCACCTGGAGCGACCTGGTGCGGCAGGTCTTCGCCAAGGAGGCGGAGGTCTGGGACCACCGGCGGTTCCCGATGCCCGTGATCCAGCGCGACGCGGGCTCCGGCCGGCTGCTCGACGTGCGGTTCAGCTACCAGGACTTCGACCACGTCGACACCAAGCTGGTCGACTCCGGAGCCAGCAGCGGCGAAGGCGGCACCGAGTTCGCCCTCGCGGTCTCGGCCGTCTCCGGCCACCTCCTGCTGACCACGCACACCCACGCCCTGGGCCGCGACCACGCCGACCGGCTCACCGGTCTGTACCGGCAGGTCCTGGAGGCGATGGCCGCCGACCCGCGGGGCAGCGCCGAGGTCACGTACCTGCCGGCCGGCGAACAGCGGTGGCTGCTGGCGCAGAACGAGACCGCGCGGGAGTTCCCCGAAGCGACCGTGCTCCAGCGCTTCGAGGAGCAGGCGGCGAAGACCCCCGGCGCCGCCGCGGTACGCCACCGGGGCGGCGAGGTCTCCTACGCGGAGCTCGACGCGCGGGCCGACCGGATCGCGCACCGGCTGCGCGCCATGGGGATCGGCGCGGAGAGCGCGGTCGGCGTGCTCCTGGACCGGGGTCCGGGGCTGATCGCCACGCTGCTCGGGGTGTGGAAGGCGGGTGGCGCGTACGTGCCGATCGACCCGTCGTACCCCGCCGAGCGCATCGCGAGCATGTGCGACAGCGCGGGAGCCGTCGCCGCGGTCACCCAGTCCCCGTACGCGGACGGCTTCCCCGCCCTCCCCCTGCTGCTGCTCGACCAGGAGCAGGGGCCGGACCGCGGCCAGGTCCAGGAGGAGACCGGCCGGGACACGGCGCCCGCCCGGGTGGACGACCCCGACCGGCTGGCGTACGTCATCTTCACCTCCGGTTCCACCGGCCGGCCGAAGGGCGTCCAGATCCCGCACCGCGGCCTGGCCAACCACGTCGCCTGGGCGGCGGACGAGCTGGCCGCGCAGGGGACGGGCGGCGCGCCGCTGTTCTCCTCGGTCGCCTTCGACCTGGTCGTCCCCAACCTGTGGGCGCCCCTGGTCACCGGACAGTGCGTGCAGGTGGTGGCCCAGGACACGGCACCCGCCGACCTCTCCGCCGCGCTGCTCGACGGCGGCCCGTACAGCTTCGTCAAGCTGACGCCCGGCCACCTGGACATCCTGACCGAGCAGCTCACCACCGAACAGGTGGACCGGCTCAGCGCGGTGTACGTGGTGGCGGGCGAGGCACTGCCCGGTGCCACCGCCAACCGTTCGCTGGAGGTGCTCGGCGCGGGCCGGATGATCAATGAGTACGGTCCCACGGAGGCCTCGGTCGGCAGCACCGTCCACCCGGTGGTGGACCACGTCGCCCTCGACGTGGTGCCGATCGGCCGCCCGCTGCCGAACATGACGGCGTACGTACTGGACGCCTCCATGCAGCCGGTGCCGATGGGCGTGCTGGGCGAGCTGTACGTCGGCGGTACGGGTGTGGCGCGCGGTTACGCGGGCCGCCCGGACCTGACGGCCGAGCGGTTCGTGCCGGACCCGTACGGGCCCGCCGGGGCGCGGCTGTACCGCACCGGCGACCGGGCGCGGATGCTCCCCGACGGGAACGTGGAGTTCCTCGGCCGTCTCGACGACCAGGTGAAGATCCGCGGCTACCGGATCGAGCTGGGCGAGGTGCAGGCGGTGGTCTCCGGCCACCCGGCCGTGCGCGACGCCGTGGTCACCGTCCACGAGCCCACCCCGGGCGACAGGCGGCTGGTGGCGTACTGCGTGCCGGCCGCCGGCCAGGAGCTGCCGAGCGCGTCGGTGCTGGCCGACGACTGTGCGCGACGACTGCCGGAGTACATGGTGCCGTCGGCCTTCGTGGCGCTGGAGAGCATCCCGCTCAACGCCAACGGCAAGGTCGACCGCCGGGCCCTGGCGGCTCCGGACCGCTCCTCGATGCGTTCCGACGACGCGTACGTGGCGCCCAGGACCGGGACGGAGCGGCTGCTCGCCACGATCTGGTCCGAGGTCCTCGGCGTCGACCAGATCGGTGTGCACGACCGGTTCTTCGACCTCGGCGGGCACTCGATCCTGATGATCCAGGTGCTGGCGGCGGCGCGCCGGGAGGGGCTCGCCGTCTCGGTCTGGCGCATGTACCAGCACGGGACGCTGATCGACCTCGCCGCGGCGATCGACGAGGACACGGAGGCGGCCCGCCGTGCGGCGGAGCCGGAACCGGCCGCCGTCACCGCCACCGCCACCGCCACCGCCACCGAGGAGGGGGGGAAGCCGGCCGGTGTGGAGATGCCGGCCGAGCTGCTCGCCTCGCTGCTGGAGCAGGCCGCGGGCGGCGACCGCAGCCGCCTGGAGAAGGGCCCGCTGGCCGAGGTCGCGGCGCTCCTGGAGCGGGCCCGCGCGTCCGCCGCCCCGGCCGCCACCGCGGCCACGGCCCCGGCCACTGTCCCGGCCGTCGCTCCGGCGGCGTTCCCGCTGGACGACCTGCGGCGCCTCATGGCCGAGCACCAGGTGCCCGGCGTGAGCATCGCGGTGCTGGGCGCCGACGGGTCGGTCGAACTGCACGGGGCGGGGGTGCTGTCCGTGGGCGGCAGCGAACCGGTCACGCCGCAGACGCTGTTCCAGGTCGGTTCGATCAGCAAGCACGTCACGGCGCTGGCGACCCTGCGCCTGGTGGCGGAGGGCCGTATCGCCCTCGACGACCCGATCGGCCGGCACCTGACCTCCTGGCACCTGCCCGGCCCGGCGTCCGCGCCGGGCGAGGTGACGGTCCGCCACCTGCTCGGGCACACCGCCGGTCTGGCCCGGCACCGCAGCGTCGGGTTCCGGCCCGGCGAGGAGGTGCCCACGCTGCGGGACCTGCTGGAGGGCACGGGCCCGGTCAGCACCCCGCGGGTGCAGCGGCAGCTGGTCCCGGGTTCGACGTTCCGCAAGAGCAGCACCCACTACTGGGTCCTCCAGCAGCTGCTGGAGGACGTCACCGGAGAGTCCTTCCAGGAGCTGATGGACCGGCTCGTGTTCGAACCGCTGGGCATGACGGGCAGCAGCTTCGACCAGTCGTTCCCCCGCACGGCCGGGCGCCCGGTGGCGCTCGGGCACCACACGAAGGGCGTCCCCCTGGACGGCGGCTGGCGCAACCGCGCCCACCTCGCCGCCGCGGGACTGTGGACGACGGCGCGGGACATCGCCGAGGTCGCGCGCCAGATGCGCCTTTCGCTGCTGGGCCGGCCCGGCGCACTGCTGCCGGCCGACGTCGCCGGGGAACTGCTCGTCGGGCACCCCGGCAGCTTCTACGGCCTCGGCACCATCGTCGACGACACGGGCGACGACGCGGAGTTCGGGCACGGCGGCGAACCCGCCGGTTACTGGAACCTCTCGCTCAGCCACCTCAGCAGTGGTGTCGGCCTGGTCGCCCTGACCAACGCCGACAGCGGCAAGGGCGTCGTCAAGCATCTGACCGCGACCCTCAGCCGGCGCGAACAGTCCTTCGGCCGGGGCACGTTGATGGCCGACTGGGCGGCGGCGGGCACCGGCGACCAGGCCCCGGCCGGCCATCCGCTGCTGAGCGCGGTGGTGACCGACGAGGACCGCGCATGAACCCGGGCCACCCGGCCGAACCGATCCGATCCGATCCGGAGGACACCGTGCAGCACTCCCCCGTACGCCACCTGATATCGATCAACGACCTGACCGACGACGACCTGCGCTCCATCGTCTCCGACGGCGTCACCTTCGCCTCGGAGGGAGCCCCCGGCGTGAAGCCCCTGCGGGACGCGGTGGTGGGCGTCTACTTCAGCAAGACGTCCACCCGTACCCGTACGGCCTTCTCCAGCGGGTCGCTGCGGCTCGGCGCCTCGCTGCTCACCTACGGCCCCGGGGACCTCCAGCTCAACACCGGGGAGACCAGCGAGGACACCGGCGCCGTGCTGTCCCGGATGCTCGACGTGCTCGTCGCCCGCACCGCGGGCGACCCGCGGGAGATGCGGGCGTGGGCCCGGCAGGACCGGATGTCCGTCATCAACGCGATGAGCGCCGACGAACACCCCACCCAGGCGCTCACCGACCTCACCACGCTGCAGAAGAGGTTCGGCCGCCTCACCGGCCTGCGCGTCCTCTACGTCGGCGAGGGCAACAACTCGGCCTCCGCACTGGCGCTCGCGCTCAGCCGGTTCGAGGGCACCGAACTGGAACTGCGCACCCCGGCCGGTTACGGGCTCGCCCCGGACATGCTCGCGCGGGCCGGGGCGAACGCGGCCCGGTCGGGCGCGACCGTACGGGAACGCCATGACATGGCGGACCTGCCGGACGGCTTCGACGCCATCTACACCACGCGCTGGCAGACCACGGGAACGGCGAAGGCCGACCCCGGCTGGCGCGCGGACTTCGCCCCCTTCCAGGTGACCGAGGCCCTCTGGGACGCCAGTCCCAAGGCGGTGTTCATGCACGACCTGCCCGCGCACCGCGGTGACGAGGTCACCGGGGAGGTGCTCGACGGGCCGCGGAGCATCGCCTTCGAGCAGGCCGAGAACAAGATGCACAGCGCCATGGCGGTGCTGAAGTGGTGCCGCTCGGGAGCCTCCCCGGACGCCGCGCACGCCGGATGAGCGTCACCGGCGAAGCGGCCGCGGCGCCGGCGGCCGCGGCGGAGCCCACCCCGGTTCCGCTGCGCCGCAACCGCGACTTCCTGCTGCTGTGGAGCGGCGCGGGCCTCACCCTGCTGGGCACCCGCGCCGGTTCCGTGGCCTACCCGCTGCTGCTGATCTGGTCCACCGGGTCGGCGACGGCGGCGGCCGTGGCCGGTTTCGCCGCGCAACTGCCGCAGCTGCTGATCCAGTTGCCGGCGGGCGCGCTGGTGGACCGCTGGAACCGCAAACGGATGATGATCATGTGCAGTGCGGGATGCGCCCTCAGCGCGTCCGGCGTGGTCGTCGCCGTGGCCTGCGGGCGGGTGTGGCTGCCTCACCTGGCCGCCGCCGCCTTCGTCGAGGGCGCCCTCATGGTCTGCTACCGGCTGGCCGAACGGGCCGGCGTACGCCATGTGGTGCCGAAGTCGCAGCTGAGCGCGGCGCTCGCCGGGAACGAGGCGCGGGGGCGGGCCGCCGGAATCATCGGGCAGCCCGTCGGAAGCGCCGCGTTCGCGGTGGCCCGGTGGTCGCCGTTCCTGCTGGCGGCGGTGGCGCACCTGCTCTCGCTGGCCGCCGTCCTGCTCATCAGGAAGCCGTTCCAGCAGGCACCGGCGGCCACCGGGCGGCGCAGGATCGGCCCCGAGATCGCCGAGGGGGTGCGCTGGCTCTGGCGGCGCCGGTTCCTGTGGAGGGTCACGCTGCTGATCTCCGGCAGCAACGTGGTCTTCCAGGCGCTGGCCCTGCTGCCCGCCTTCGTGCTGTACGAGGACGGGCTCTCGGCCGGGACCGTCGGCGTGATCGCCGCCATCAGCGGCGTGGGCGGTACCTGCGGAGCGCTCGGCGGCGGCTGGACCCTGCGCCGGTTCGGCCTGCCGGTGCTGGTCCGCGCGGCCCTGACCGCCTGGGCCCTGCTGGTGCCGGCGCTGGCGCTGACCAGGTCCCCCGTCGCCCTGGGCGCGCTGTTCGCCGGAATGAGCTTCGTCGGCGGCGTGGTGAACGTCGCCGGCGGGATCCACCAGGTGCAGATCACCCCCGACGCGCTCCAGGGGCGGGTCAGCAGCGTGCTCCAGCTGTTCGGTTCGGGAGCGAACTCGCTGGGCGTACTGGCCGGCGGGCTGCTCCTCGACGCGGTGGGCGCTGCGGCCACCGCCGGGGCCCTCGGAGCGGCGATGGCCCTGCTGGCCCTCACCGCCGCCTTCTCCGGGCTCTCCCGCCTGTACCGCCTTTCCGACCATTCATCCGATCCAGTCGATCCACTCCATGAACGAGGAGAAACCACATGAACGCGTCCGACAGCTGGGCTCCACTGGTCATCACCCCGCAGAGCGCCGGAGTGGAGGCATCGAGCGCGGGGCTGCTCGAGGTGGTGAGCGACACCGGGGCCGTCGACGGGCAGCTCGTCAAGGAGAAAGCCCTGATCTTCCGTGGCTTCGGTGTCACCGAGGAAGAACTCGAAGCGGTCATGGACGAGTTGCTGCCCAACCGGCTCGCCTACGTGCACGGCAACTCGCCCCGTACGAAGGTCGGCAAGAACGTCTACACCTCCACGGAGTACCCGCAGGAGTTCACCATCTCGATGCACAACGAGATGTCCTACGCCCACCAGTGGCCGGCCCGGCTGCTGTTCTTCTGCCAGAAGGCCGCCGGGACCGGCGGGGCGACCCCGGTGACCGACTCCGCCCTGTGGCTGGAGTCCCTCGACCCCGAGGTCCGCGAGGCGTTCCGGGGCGGCGTCTGCTACCAGCAGAACCTCCACGACGGCTACGGGCTCGGCAAGAGCTGGCAGGACACCTTCGAGACCGAGGACCGCGCCGAGGTCGAGGCATTCCTGGAGAACACCGGCGCGGCCTGGGAGTGGCGTCCCGACGGCTCCCTGCGCGTGCGCCAGGTCCGTCCCGCCACCGCGGTCCACCCGGTGACCGGCACGGAGGTCTGGTTCAACCAGTCCGACCAGTGGCACCCGGCGGGCCTGGGCGACGACACCGCCGCCGCCCTCGCGCAGATCCTCCCGGCCGACGAGCTGCCCCAGTCGGTGACCTTCGCCGACGGCACGCCGATACCCGACGCGTACGTCATCCAGATCCGCGACCGGGGCCTCGAAGCGGCACAGGACTGCGACTGGCGCACCGGGGACCTGATGCTCATCGACAACATGCTCGTGTCGCACGGCCGCCGCCCCTTCACGGGTGCGCGCCGCGTGCTCGTGGCGATGTCCGACTGAGGCCCGGTGAACACCACCACCGGGCGGGAGTACGGCGCACTGGGGGACAGCGGCGGCGTCCACGTCTGGCAGGGCACGACCGACGGGCCGCCGCCGGTCGCCGGCCTCCAGCTGCTCTCCGCCGCGGAGCGCGCGGTGATGCGCCGCCGGCCGCGGGCCGAGGGCCTGCGGTACGCGGGCGCGCACATCGCCGTACGCCGGGTCCTGTCCCGGTACCTGGGGGTGCCGCCGGCCGGGATCCGGTTCGGCACCAGGCCCTGTCCCTGGTGCGCGGACCCCGACCACGGCAGACCCGTCGTGGTCGGGCCGCCCACAGCGCTCGATTTCAACCTCTCCCACGCGGGGCCGCACTGGGTCCTCGCGGTGACCACCGCGGGCCGGGTCGGCGTCGACGTGGAGGACGGACGATCGGGGAGCCCGGCCGGCGCCGCCTCCCTGGTCATGTCCGAGTCCGAACTGACCCATCTGGACAGCCTCGTGGACGACGGTGCGCGGCAGGCCGCCTTCCTCCGGTGCTGGACCCGCAAGGAGGCAGTGGTGAAGGCGATCGGAACCGGCATCACAGCGGATCTCAAAGCCCTGGAGGTCCGGCCCGAACAGCCGGGCCCCCTCGTCGTGCGGGGCAGCGGACCGGCGGGCGCCGACGACTGGCTGGTCCAGGACGTGCCCGGCGGGCGCGGCCTCTTCGTGGCGCTCGCCCGGCCCGCCGGCAGCACCGGCCCCGTAGTGCTGCGCGATCCGCGCAGCCCGGAGCGCTCGGCCGCGCTGCCGGGCACCCACTCCATCCTCGAACCCTTCCGCTCCTGAAGGAGCTGACGCATCATGACGAGCCCATCGATCACTGTGCCCACCACGGCCGGCCCGGCCGGCTACCTGCCCCGCGTGTACGAGGCCCCCGGCCCCGGCTGCGAGGTCGGCGAGTTCATCGCCCGCAACCGGCCGGAGATCCGCGCCGCCCTGACCGAGCGGGGAGCCGTGCTCCTGCGCGGCTTCCAGGTCGGCGGGGTGGACGGCTTCAACGGCTCGGTGCACGCCCTGTCCGGGATGCCGCCCCTGACGTACGCGGAGCGCTCGTCCCCGCGGAGCACCATCAAGGGGCAGGTCTACACCTCGACCGACTACCCGGCGGACGAGGAGATCTTCCTGCACAACGAGAACTCCTACCAGGCGGTCTGGCCCCACACGCTGTACTTCTTCTGCATCGAGCCGGCCCACTCCCTGGGGGCCACGCCCCTCGCGGACATCCGCCGGGTGTACGCGGCCCTCGACCCCGACGTACGGGAGGAGTTCACCCGGCGCCGCTGGCGCGTGGTGCGCAACTTCCACCAGGACTTCGGGGTCCCGTGGCAGCAGGCCTTCAACACCGGCGACCGGGACGCGGTCGCCGCGTACTGCCGGGACAAGGGCATCGGTGTGGAGTGGACCGAGAGCGGTCTGCGGACCACCGCGGTCCGGGACGCCGTCCACCGCCACCCGGTGACGGGCGAGCCGGTGTGGTTCAACCACATCACGTTCTTCCACGTCAGCACGCTCGGCGCCGACGTCAGGGAGGGGCTGGAGGAGATCTTCGCGCCCGAGGACCTGCCGACCAACTCCTACTACGGGGACGGGGCGCCGATCCCCGACGACGTGGTGGCGCACCTGCGCCAGTGCTACCGGGACGCCAGTACCCGTTTCGACTGGGAGCGGCACGACATCCTGGTGGTCGACAACATGCTCGCCGCGCACGCGCGGGAGCCGTTCACCGGACCGCGCAAGATCGCGGTGGCGATGGCCGAGCCGTCCGCGGGCTGAACGGCGAAGAGCACGACCGAGTCCGCCGCCGCACCGGAAGGTGCGGCGGCGGACTCGGTCGGTGTGCCGGTCAGCGGTGGCCGGCCAGGCCCGCCCACGGCTTCGAGGCGCACGAACAGCGCCCGCCGCGCTGCCCGTACAGGCGGCCGATCGGCTTGATGTCCCGCGGCCGCCTGCTGTGGTAGACGAACGCCGGGGGGATGTTGCCCCACACCGTGCGTCCCGCCACCACCTCCTCGAAGCTCACGCCGAGCATCCGGCGGAACCGCCGGGCCGGCGCGAGCCGCATCGCGTGCACGTACCCGAAGGTCGTGAACGCGCCGTCCGCCGGGAGCACGTCCCGGACCGCGCAGAGGGTCTCGTGCTGCACGTCCGCGGGGAGGGAGACCCACGGCAGGCCGCTGATGACGACGTCCGCCGCGGCGTGACCGCGCTCGGCGAGCAGCCGGGGCAGCCGGGCCGCCTCGGCGGTCACCACCTCGACCCGGGGGAAGCGCCGGCTCAGGGCGGAGGCCAGCCGCGGGTTGATCTCGACCGCCACGTGGTGACCACGACCGCCCAGCAGCTCCTGGATCATTCCGGTGAAGGCCCCTGTCCCCGGGCCGAGTTCGACGACCACGGGGTCGCCCGCCTCGGGCACGGGCGCGGCCACCGCCGCGGCGAGTCTGCGCGAACTCGGCGCCACCGCACCGATCTGCAGGGGTGACCGCAGAAACTCATGGAGCATCACACCGGTATCGCTCGTCAACGCGCTCTGCCTCTCGAAATCATGTACTGATGACCGTTGCCGGCCCTGCCGGTTCCCGGACTACTCCCGCATGCCGGCCAGTTCGACCGGCCGGGTGCGCAGCGCGAGCGACGCGGGCAGTACGGCGGACACGGTGGCCAGTACGGCGCTGGCCGCGACCACGGCGCCGATGGTCCCCCAGGGCACGACGACCGCCGACCAGACGCCGAGCAGCCCCAGCGCGCCCCACACACCGAGCAGGTTCAGTACGGACACGGCGCCGCCGATCACGGCGCCCACCGCCACCACCACCAGCGCCTCCACCGCGACCAGCCGCAGGACCTGCGGTGCGGTCGCCCCGGTGAGGCGGAGCACCGCGAGGTCGCGCACCCGGTCGGAGGTGGCCATCACCAGGGTGTTGGCCAGGGCGATCCCGGTGTAGACGAGGGCGATTCCCAGGATCATCAGCAGGCCCAGGCGGGTGTTCTCGCTGGAGCGCGGGTAGTGCTCCGTCACCCACTCGCTCTTCGTGAGCACCTCGGTGCCGCTCGCCCGGCCCGCCTCGCGCAGCTCCGCCGCGACCGCCGAGCGGTCGGCGCCGTCCTCGACCTTGACGTCGACACGGTCGACGCCGGCGCCGGCGGCGTTGCGCGGCGTCAGGTACACCCCGTTGCTGCCGGTGCCGGTGCCGAGTACCGCGGCCACCCTGAGCGAGACCTTGCGGCCGTCGCCGAGCCAGACACCGACCTGCTGTCCGACGGTACTGACCAGCCACTCCTCGTTGACGATGATGCTCCTGTCGTCGAGGTCGGTGATCCTGCCCGCCACCACGGGCAGGCTGGACACGGCGGCCAGCGCGGCCGGATCCACCGCCTTGGCCTCGGACCTGATCAGCGCCGTGCCCTCTTCGAGGACCGTCACCCCGGTGGAGCGCGACGCGCTGACCGCGGCGCCCGGGATGCGCCCGGCCCGCTCCACGAACTCCGGGGAGAGGGCGCGGCCTTCGCCGGCCGGGGAGACCACGAAGTCGGCGGCCGTCTGGTTCCCCGCCTCGGTGGCCTTGGCCTCGTTGATGGTGGCCACCGTCCCCATCAGGGAGGCGGCCAGCGCGACGGTGATGATGACGGGGGCGGCCACGGCGGCGGTCCTGCGCACCCCGGCGGCCGCGTTCTCCCTGGCCAGTACGCCGGTGGCACCGGGCAGCCGGGCCGGCAGCCAGGTCATGAGCCGGGCCAGCGGCCGCACCAGGACCGGTGCGAGCAGGGCGAACCCGACGATCAGCAGCATCGGCTGGGTGATGTACGTCTTGCGTTTGAGGACGTCCCCGGGGTCGGAGACGAGCGCCATGACGAGCAGCCCGACCCCGGTCAGCAGTACGGCCGCGCCCGTCAGCCAGCGGCTCAGCGGCATCGCCCGGCTGTCGACGGCCGATTCGCGCAGCGCCTCGGTCGGCCCGACCTTCCCGGCCCGGTAGGAGGAGACCAGCACACCGGCCATGGCCACGACCAGTCCGGTCCAGAAGGCCGTGTGCAGCGGCCAGGTCTGGTCGCCGATGGCGAACCAGTGCGGCGCGATCTTCACGTCGACCATCCAGGCGGCGAGCCGGGGCGCTCCGGCGGCGCCCAGCCAGCAGCCCGCGGCCGAGGCCAGCACGCCGATGACGACGGCTTCGGCGTACACCATCCGCCGTACCTGGCCCGGTGTGGCGCCCGCCGTGCGGAGCAGGCCGAACTCGCGCCTGCGCTGGGCCACGGCGAAGGAGAAGGTCGAGGCCACCACGAAGACGGAGACGAAGCCGGTGATGGCGGCGGCCGTGCCCAGCAGCGCGTTGACCGAGACCAGGGCCTCGGCGTCGCGGTCCGGATCGGGATCGGCCCTGCGCCGGTCGTCACCCGTGAGGACCACCATGCCGGTGCTCCCGCCGGCCACCGCGGTGACCGCCTCCGCGTCCGCGTGCACCACGACGGCGTCGATGGGCGGGGAGATCCTGGCGGCCTCGGCGCCGGTGAAGAACACCGCGGTCTCGAAGCCCGCGGGCCGTACGGTGCCGACCACGGTCCTGGTGCCGGTGCCCGCGGAGGTGCCGACCTCGATCCGGTCGCCCGTACCCACATCGGCGCCGGGACCCGCCGTGACGACCACCTCGCCGGGCGCTGAGGGGGCGCGTCCGCCGGAGAGCCGGTAGGGAGTGGCATCCGCGACCGGCCACGGGTGGCCGACGGCCGCCCCGCCGTCGGCGGCCAGGTTCACGTCCCCGACGTCCACCGGGAAGGTCCGGTCCTCGACCGTACGGCCGAGCGGGGCGAGTTCGGCGGCCAGCTTCGCGGGCACCGAGCGGGGGTTGTCGAGGGGCTGTGTCCGGATGCCGATCGGTGTGTCGACCCGCAGCCGGTCCGACGCCTGGACCACCACGGGGGCCGCGGCGAACCGCTCGGGTCCCCGGTCGGGGGCGCTGAACGTGGCCGCGAGCGCGAGTCCGGTGGTCGCGATGAGCCCCACGCCCAGGGCCAGGGCGACGAAGGAGCCGACGAAGGTGACCCAGCGGGTCCGCATGCCGCGCAGCGCGAGACTCAGCACGGGACCGCCGCCAGCTTCGTCATGCGCGCGGCGATCTGCTCGGCGGCCGGAGAGTACAGCTCGTCCCGCACCCGGCCGTCGGCCAGGAACAGCACCCGGTCGGCGTAGGAGGCGGCGACCGGGTCGTGCGTCACCATGATCACCGTCTGGCCGCCGTCGACCATCGAGCGGAGCATGGACAGCACCTCCCGGCTGGTGGTGGAGTCCAGCGCACCGGTCGGCTCGTCGCCGAAGAGCACCTCCGGGCGGGTGACCAGGGCGCGGGCCAGCGCCACGCGCTGCTGCTGGCCGCCGGACATCTCGCTGGGCCGGTGCCCGGCGCGCTCGCGCAGTCCCACCCGCTCCAGCACCTCCAGTACGTGGGCCCGCTTGGGCCGGCGCCCGGCCAGCCGCAGCGGGAGCGCCACGTTCTGCTCCGCGGTGAGCGAGGGGAGCAGGTTGAAGGCCTGGAAGACGAAACCGATCCGCTTGCGGCGCAGCAGCGTCAGCTGGGTCTCGCTGAGCCGGGTCAGGTCGGTGTCGCCCAGGAACACCTGGCCGCTGGTCGGCCGGTCCAGACCCGCGGTGCACTGGAGGAGGGTCGACTTGCCGGAGCCCGAGGGCCCCATGATGGCGGTGAAGGTGCCCTGGGGAATGTCCAGACTGACCCGGTCCAGCGCGGTCACCGCGCTGGCGTCTTTACCGTAGGACCGGGTGACCGAACTGAGCCGGACGGCTGCTTGATTCATGGTGTCCACTCAATAGGGCCCGCGCTTCCGACACATCGGAGCGGAGCGGAATCTTGGTGGTGGAGGTAGCTCCACCCTCCTGTGCACGATGTCTGCACCCGCGCGGAAAAGGCAGCGAACCAGCGGGCAGGAACCTGCGACGGCAGCAGCCTGCACGCGCGTGAAAGCCCCACGGCCCGCCACCTCCACGGATCATGACGCGTGCAAGGTCGTGACATCAGACGCTGTGAGAGGTGGGTTCGCGTGACGGTCATCGACGCCGACAGGGGGAGCCGGTGGTTCCGGAGGCACCGGCGGGCCGGGGCGGCACGGGCCCGGCTGGTCTGCTTCCCGCATGCGGGCGGTACGGCGACCCTGTTCCACACCTGGCCGGGGCGCATCCCCGGCGATGTCGAACTGCTCGCCACCCAGTACCCGGGCCGGCAGGAGCGGTTCGCCGAACCGTGCGTCGAGGACATGGCGGAGCTGGCCGACCGGATCACCGGCGCGCTGGAGCCCGTACTCGCCGGACCGAAGCCGCTGCCCCTGGTCCTGTTCGGGCACAGTCTCGGCTCCGCGGTCGCCTACGAGGTGGCCCGTCGCCTCGACGAACGGCACGGCATCGTCGCGGACCGCGTCATCGTGTCGGGACGCGGCGCGCCCCACCTCGAACGCGGCGGGAACCTGCACCTGCTGGACGACGACCGGCTCATCGCCTCGGCACGGCGGCTGGGCGACCTGGCCTCGTCCGTCTACGACGATCCCGACCTGAGGCCGCTGCTGCTTCCCTCGCTGCGCGGCGACTTCCGGCTGATCGAGTCGTACCGGCCGCACCGGCCGGCCGCCCTGCGGGCACCGATCACCGCGGTGGGCGGCGACGCCGACCCGGGGTGCCGGGTCGGTGAACTGGAGTCCTGGTCGGAGCTGACCACGGCCGGGTTCGAGACCCGGGTGTTCCCCGGCGACCACTTCTACCTGGTGCCCGCGGAGGCGGAGCTGCTGGCGTTCCTCAGCGAGCGCCTGTCAACTTGACCCGGCCCCCACGCCCACGGCTCACGCCTACGACGCGACGGCCGCAGCGCCGCGCCGCAGCGACAGCAGCGGCGGAAGCGACGTGGTGACCAGCAGCAGCACCGAGGCCGCGACCAGTACGCCGGACCCGCCCCACTGCTGCCACGAACTCCCCGCCAGAAGACCCAGCGCCACACAGGACGGAGCCCACAGCAGGCTGCCGAGGACCGACCAGCCCAGGTACGGGCCCCAGGGCACCCGCACGGTGCCGCACATGACGGGGACCATCGTCCGGAGCGCCACGTTGAACCGGCCGAGCAGCACGGCCCGGCCGCTGTACGTACTGACGGCACTCAGCGCGGCCCGGTACTTGCGCGATTCCGTGACCCGGGCCGGCAGGCCGGCCGCGAGCCGGCCGCCCCACACCCGTCCGACGGCATGACCGAGCAGATTGCCCGCCACCGCACCGAGCACCGCGGCCAGGAGCGCACCGGCCAGCGGAAGACTGCCCTGGTGCGTGAGCACCCCGCTCACCACCAGGGCCGTCTGGGAAGGAAGCAGCATGCCCAGCACAGGCAGTACCGGCTCCACCGTGGGCAGCAGGAAGACGATGACCAGCGTCAGCCAGACCGGCACGGTGGACAACTGGGCCTGGAGCCAGTCCATTCGGATCCCCTCAGCGTCGGGCGGCCCCGGAGTGCGGGGCGGGAGCAGTCGGCTGCTCACTGCCTCAAGGAGACCCGGTCGGCCGGGTCCGGCACATTGCAACTGGGAGGACTCTTCCGGGAGAGGCAGTGCCCACCCGGAAGGTGGAGCTAGCTGGGTGGTCCGCCCGCACGGCGTTTCGTAGCGTGCCCTCATGCCCTCCTCCAGCCTCTGGCAGGCACTCCCACAGCGTCGTTACGTCCTCAGCAGCTGGCCGTGGCGCGCGGCGCTCTACCTGCTGACCAGCGTGGCGCTCGGCATCGTCACGCTGGCCACGCTGCTCCTGCTCGCCGTCGCGGGCAGTGTGCTCACGGTGGTCCTGATCGGCGTGCCCCTGCTGCTCACCCTCGTACTCACCGGGGTTCCGCTGGCCGCGCTGGAGCGCCGCCGGCTCCGGCTGATCGACTCCGGCCCGTTCCCCGGACCGCACCGCGAACCGGCCGGCACCGGGCTGTCCTCCTGGCTGCGCACCCGGATCCAGGAGCGTTCCACCTGGCGGGAACTGGGCTACGCGCTGCTGTTCGCCTTCCTGCTGTGGCCCCTGGAGGCACTCGTCGTGGGCACGGTGCTCACGGTCTGCGGCGGTCTGATCGCCACCCCCGCGATGATGGCGGCGGGCGGCGACGGGGAAGCGCGCGTACTCAAGCTCTGGCTCGCCGACTCCTACCCGGAGGCATTCGCCGCGCTGCTGGCCGGGGTGCTGCTCCTCCCCCTGCTCGCCTATCCGCTGGGCGTACTGGCCGCCGGACGCGCCGTACTGACCAGGCAGCTGCTCTCCGTCCCCGAGAGCGGGCTCGACTCGCGCGTACAGGAGCTGGGCCGTTCCCGGATGCGTCTG
This sequence comes from Streptomyces sp. NPDC003016, assembly GCF_053591455.1. Taxonomy (NCBI): domain Bacteria; kingdom Bacillati; phylum Actinomycetota; class Actinomycetes; order Kitasatosporales; family Streptomycetaceae; genus Streptomyces; species Streptomyces sp. NPDC003016. The sequence continues at coordinate 10,228 of NZ_JBSFTV010000062.1, read as the reverse complement.
GTGGACGCCTTCGAGGCGGAGCGCCGCCGTATCGAGCGCGATCTCCACGACGGGGCCCAACAGCGCCTCGTCGCCCTGTCCATGACGCTGGGTCTGGCCAGGCTCGAAAGCCCCGCCGAGCCGCTGGGCGGCCTGCTGGCCAAGGCGCACGAGGAGGCGGGGGTCGCACTGGTGGAGATCAGGGAACTGATCCGGGGCATCCACCCCCAGATCCTCACCGACCGGGGCCTGGAGGCCGCCGTCGAGGACATCGCCGACCGCTCGGCGGTCCCGGTGGACGTGAGTTTCGACCTGCCGGGACGCCTGCTCGAAGCCGTGGAGACCGCGGTCTACTTCGCGGTCTGCGAGGCCCTGGCCAATGTCGCGAAGCACAGCAGGGCCACCCGGGCACGGGTGACCGGACGGGCCGAGAAGGGCCGGCTGACCGTGGAGGTGGAGGACGACGGGGTGGGCGGTGCCGACACGGTCGACGGGACGGGGCTCCAGGGGGTGGCCGATCGCATCTCGGTGCTCGGGGGCCACCTGCTAGTGTCCAGTCCGCCCGGCGGGCCCACCGTGTTCCGCCTGCAAGTCCCCTGCTCACCCGCCCGATCGAGGACATGATGTTGCGCATCGTACTGGCCGAGGACAGCGTGCTCCTGCGGGAGGGCCTGGTCGGTCTGCTGGAGCGATTCGGTCATCAGGTGGTGGCAGGGGCCGGAACCGCCGAGGAGCTGACCGCGGCGGTCGCCGAGCACCGCCCGGACATCGTGGTGACCGATGTCCGCATGCCGCCCGGCTTCTCCGACGAAGGGCTGCGCGCCGCGATCAGCCTGCGCAAGCAGCAGCCGGACCTGCCCATCCTGGTGCTCAGCCAGTACGTCCAGCGCGCCTACGCCGAGGACCTGCTCGACTCGTCGGACGGTACGAGCGTCGGCTACCTGCTCAAGGAACGCATCGGCAACGTCGAGGAGTTCATCGACGCCCTGCACCGGGTCGCCGACGGCGCCACGGTGGTGGACCCCGAGGTGGTCAGACAGCTGATCCGGCACCGCCGCGACCCCATGGCGAGGTTGACCGCCCGCGAGCAGGAAGTGCTGGCCCTGATGGCGGAAGGCAAGTCCAACGCCTCCATCGCCGCGGCCCTGACCGTCAGTGAGGGAACGGTCAGCAAGCACTTCGGCAGCATCCTCACCAAGCTCGACCTCAACCTGTCCGACTCCACGAACCGCCGGGTCCTGGCGGTACTCGCCTACTTGCGCGGGTGATCCGCGCCGCCCGCGTCCTTCCCCCGGCCCTCAGACCGCGAGCCAGCCGCGCTGCGCGGCCAGCGCGCCCAGCTGGAACCGGCTGCGGGCGCCGAGCCGGCTCATCAGCTCGGCGGTGATCCGGCGGCTGGTGCGTACGGACACGCCGAGTTTGCGGGCGATGACCTCGTCGGTGAGTCCACTGGCGAGCAGCCCCAGTACGGCACTCTCCTGATCGGCCAGGGCGCTGTCGGTGTTCCGGCAGCGGTCCTCGCCGAACCGGGCCGCCAGCCGCCAGACGTGTTCGAACAGCGCCTGCAACGCGGCGACCGGCCCCGCTCCGGACAGCAGGAGGGCGCCCCGGTCCGGATCGTTGGGATCGACCGGAACCAGCGCCACCCGCCGGTCCCAGATGATCATCCGTAGCGGCAGGTGGGCGACGGTCCTGACCTGGCCGCCCTGCTCGCCGAGCCACTGGGCGTACTCACTGGTCGGCCGGTCGTTGCGGATGCTGTCCTGGTAGACGGACCTGACCCGTACGGACCGCTCCAGCAGCATGAGGTCCAGCGCCCTGGCCTCCCGCAGGCTCTCCGCCGACTGCGCGCCCCCCGGCAGGAAGACCTCCACCTCTTCGCGGCACTCGTGGCCGGCCTTCTCGATCCATGCCTGGACCGCGTCCGCGCCACTGGCCAGTTTCACCGTGCCGGGGGCGAGTCTGCCCTCCTCCTCCCGGTAATCGGCGATCAGCCGGGCGGCCGCGAGCTTGCTCGCCGAAAGGGACTGCTGGAGTTTCAGCAGTTCCATCTCCTGGGACTGAATGAGCATTTTGAGTCCCAGTTCCGGATCCACCAGGCGGGTGGAACCGCGGTTCTCCCAGGACGGACGTACCAGCGAAAGCTCGGAAAGCTCCTCAAGCGCGGTGGAAACCCGGTCGACGGACCAGCCGAACTGCTCCGCCATCACCTGTATTTCTGCCTTCGGTTCTTTGAGCAGGGTGCGATAGGCGTATTCCGCATCCTGGCCCAGGCCGATCTCCTTGAGCATGCTGTTCCCCCTCCGCCACGGTGCCCACCCCGTATGGGCCGATCCGTTCCCTTGATTCGCACTGCATCACTTCGCCGGCCGAGCCGGTCCCCCCGGGGTTCGACCCGGTCCCTGCCGTCTTCACATCGGGAGCCTAGCCGCAGGTTTTTTCGGCTCATTTTTATGCGGCTTCCCCTGCGGAAAATCAGGGAAAAATTAAGCCAAAAATTGGGTGGGGTACGGTTTGGACCAGAACGAACGAAGCAGCTTCTGAGGGGGATCTCAAGAATGCGTAACAACAGAAATTTCTTCGCGGCGGTCATCGGTGCGGCCTGCTTGAACGTCCTTCTGTTCACCGGCACGGCGAATGCGGAAGCCGACCTGCCCTGGACCCTCTCGGTCCCCACGGCGGTCACGACGCTCACCGTGACGGTGGGCGCGGAGGACGACCTGCCCTGGACCGGACCCACCCCGGCGCCGGCGCCGGCCGATGAGGCCGGGAGCCTGGACGGCGACCTGCCCTGGACGAAGTAACACACCACACCTACAAGGCGTCGACCGAGGTGGTCCCAGGGGGAACCGTCGGCCGACGCCTTGCGCGTTCGGGCTCGTGGAGGGGGCGGCGCGCGTACCCGCCCCGGCCCACCGCTCTGGCCGTTCTGGCCGTTCTGGCCGTCAGGAGCGGATGCGCAGCCCCGTGCCTCTCAGGCAGAGGGCGACGTTGCGCACGGCGGCAGTGAGTTCCTCGATCACCTTGGCGGCCTGGTCCGCGTCGTGGAGGGCCGACCGGTCGACCTGGGTGAGGCCGAGTTCCTCCGTGAGCCGGCGTACCGCCTCGATGTTCTGGAGGGAGATCATGGGCGCCGCCGCGTCGGCGGGGGGCGCCGGGCGGGGCGGCGACTCCGGGTCCGGGTGGTCGATGGGGGACGAGTGGTGCATGCGGGTGACCGGACGGACCCCGGACTCCTCGTACCCCGCGCGTTCCTGGCTGCCCATGGGGCCCTGGTGCGCCGGAGCGGCGAAGGGGGCGGCGGGCGCGGGGTTCGCATGGCTTGCGTGGCTTGCGTGGCTTGCGTGGCTTGCGTGGCTTGCGTGGCTTGCGTGGCTTGCGGGGTTCACATGATTCATCTGGTCCGCATGATTCATGTGGTTCGCGTGAGACGTATCGGACGCCAGGCGGGGCACCGCCTGTTCGAAGAGCGTCGCGCCGCCGGCCGGCGGTTCGTGACGCACCTCCGGGAGTCCGGAGCGGCGGGTCTCCGCGCCGTCCGCCGCCGGGTGGTTCCAGTCCGCCGGCTGTGCGGAATGTGCGGGCCTCGCCCGCGGCAGCACGAAGCCTTCGCTGTCCGCGAGCCCGAGGGCGAAGACCGGCTGGGACATGGCGGGCGGGTATTCGGCCATCCACTGGGCGCGGTAGCAGTCGACCTGGTCCGCACAGGCGGTCCGCGCGTGGAAGACCGCACTCCCGTCCTCCCGGTCGGGGTACCAGAGGTTGGGCCCGGGGAAGCGCACCGTCCGCATCCGGGGCTTGATGTGCTCCGCGCACCCGATGCAGCAGTCGGGCGGGACGATGAGGGTGACGCCTCCGTTGTGCTCGGGCCGCCGGGGGCCGCCCTCCCACCGGTACTCCCCGTTGTGGCAGGGGGGCAGTTCGCCGCAGGCCCGGCAGACGGAGTAGTGCTCCGGCAGGACCTGCCAGTCGTGGGACGCCGGTGCGCACCAGTGCTTCGGAGCGGACCGGGGGAGGTTCTCGTTGCGCAGCACCAGGACGATGGGGCGCTTGTAGAAGTCCGCCCGCGCGGGGGCCTCCGTGGCCGGCTGCCCGTTGGCCCGGTGCAGGCTTTCGGAGTGCTTCCACAGCTCGACGTGATCACGCCAGGCTTTCTCGTACGACTTGGGCCACGGGTCGCGGTACCCGTGGATTTCGAGGATCCGCCAGGGCTGCCGGTCGACGACGACGATGTGACCCGCTCGCAGGCGAAGGTGCGTACCGTCGTCGGCCTCTTCGGGCCAGTCGATCCGACCGATGCGAATGGGCTGATCGGGGAGCCATTCGCTGACGTGCATCACATGCTCCTCAACAACCAAGTTCTATCGACTGAATAGTTACTGGTAGTCTTGAGGACTTTGCACATAAAGCGTCCCAGCCACGCATGTACCGCCCGATTAATACCCGTACAGACCAATACCTCCAGTATCTCCCCCCTGAGAGCGGTCCTCAAGCAAGCCGAACGTGTGACGCGGGGTCACTCTCGTGAGGGAAGCCCTCAGATTTCCCCTGACGCCGTCCCTCCGGCGCGGCCCGCCCCGGGGCCCATGAGAACTTCACCCCGCGCCAGTGACGGCGACACTGTCTGAAGTCCCCTCCGCGGACAAGGATGACGGCTGAAAAGGAACCCCAGGAGCGCCACGGAAGGACACCACGACCATGACCATGACCATGACCAACATCATGATTGACCGCGTCACGTCCGTCGACATGTCCCCTGCGCACCCCGCCCGGCCGTCGCGGCCGCGCCTTGTGATCGAGAACCTGGACGGTGCGTACGAGCAGGGCGTCACGCTGTTCTCCATCTGCATCATCGCCGTGCCGTCGACCGAGCGCTCCCCCCTGGCCGCAGGGCAGTTCGCGGCATGACCGTCGTGGGGGAGCAAGAGGTATGGCCGACGCCGGGGGGCACGGCCGCACGGGTGGGATTCAAACTCCATCTCCAGCCCACCGTCGTCCCCGGAGAGGGGGCCTACCTGGTGTCGCGGCGCGGGGTCACCGCCCTGCACGGCGAGCACGCCGAACTCCTGGTGCCGCTGCTGGACGGCACGCGTGACCTGGGCGGCGTGCTGCGGGCGGCCGCGCCGGTGCTCGGCGCCGAAGAAGTCATGGCCTCCGTACGCGAGTTGCTGGGGGCCGGCCTGCTGCGCTTCCACCCGGAAGCCGGGACGCCCGCTCCTGCGGCCGGCCCGCTCGCCGGCGACGACCGCGCCGCCGAGGCCTACTGGGACCTCGCGGGACTGGACGGCGGTACGGCGGTGGCGAGGCTGCGGCACGCCGGCGTACGGATCCAGGCCGTCACCGGCATCGACACGGAGGCGGTGTCGGCCGCGTGCCGCGCTTCCGGGATGGCGGTGGCCCCCGCGGGGCAGGACGCCGATTTCTCACTGGTGCTCTGCGACGACTACCTCTCGCCGGAGCTGCGCGAGATCGACGCCGCTCACCGCGCGGAGGACAGACCCTGGCTCATCGCCAAGGTCTGCGGCGCCGACCCCTGGGTGGGGCCGGTGTTCCAGCCGCGGAGCGGCCCGTGCTGGTCCTGTCTGGCGGCCCGGCTGGTGGGCCACCGCCGCTCCGAGTGGCCGGTGCGGCGGGCACTCGGCGACGCGGGACCGCTCACCAGGCCCGTCGCCTCCCTGGCGGCGGGCCGTTCCATCGCCCTGCACCTGGCCGTACTGGAAATGGCGAAATGGGCAGCCGGCGTCCGCCACGGTTCCGAGGGCGTCCTGCACACACTCGACACCCTCCGCCTGCGCACCCGGGAGCACCGGGTGGCCCGGCTTCCGCAGTGCCGGGTGTGCGGTGATCCCGGCATCGTCGCCGAGCGGGCCCGCAGGCCCTTCGTGCCCGTCTCGCGGCCCAAGGCCCCGCAGGCATCGGGCGGCCACCGGGCGTTCACACCGGAGCAGATGCTCGCCCGGTACGGCCATCTCGTCGACCCGGTGACCGGGATCGTCAAGGAGATCCGTCGCGCTCCCCGCACGCCGGAAGGCATCAACTCCTATGTCTCCGGCCACAACCTGGCGATCGGCCACCACACCCTGGCCGGGCTGCGCGCGGGACTGCGGGCCCTCAGCGGCGGCAAGGGCCTCACCGACACGGAGGCCCGGGTCAGCGCCCTGTGCGAAGCGGTGGAGCGGTACAGCGGCACCCGGCACGGCGACGAGCCGGTGGTGCGGGACACGTACCGCGCCCTGGGCCAGGACGCCGTACACCCCCATGACTGCCAGCTCTACGACGAGCGGCAGTTCCGCGACCGGGCCGGGTGGAACGCGCGGATGTCGCACTTCCAGCACGTGCCCGAGCGGTTCGACGAGGAGCGGCCGACCGACTGGACGGCCGTGTGGTCCCTGACGGCCGGCGTCCAGCGGCTGCTCCCCACGTCGATGCTGTACTTCTCCCAGGGCGGTCCCGCGCCGGACGGACTGCACGCCGACTCCAACGGCAACGCGGCGGGCAGCAGCCCCGAGGACGCCCTGGTACAGGGGTTCCTCGAAGTCGTCGAGCGCGACGCCGTGGCGCTGTGGTGGTACAACCGCACACGGCAGGCCGGGGTCGACGTCGACGCGTTCGCCGAGCCGTACGCCGATGTCATGCGGGAGGCGTGCCACCGGCTCCGTCGCGAACTGTGGGTGCTCGACCTCACCTCGGACTTCGGCATCCCGGTGATGGCCGCGCTGTCACGGCGTACCGACAAGCCCGCCGAGGACGTGATCTTCGGGTTCGGAGCCCACTTCGACCCGCGGCTGGCGCTGCGCAGGGCCCTGAGCGAGATGGGCCAGCTGCTGCCCGCGGTGTGCGAGGCGCGGGCGGACGGCACGGGATACGCGATCGGCGACCCGGAGCCGCTCGGCTGGTGGCAGAACGCGACGGTCGCCAACCAGCCCTACCTGCGGCCCGACGGCGCGCCGCCCGCCCGTACGCCGGAGAGCTGGGCCTATGTGCCGCGTGCGGACCTGCTGGACGATGTCACCACGATCACCGGGCTGGTCCGGGACCGCGGCATGGAACTGCTGGTGCTCGACCAGAGCAGGCCCGACCTCGGCATCCCGGTGGTGAAGGTGCTCGTGCCCGGGATGCGGCACTTCTGGGCGCGGCTGGCGCCCGGCCGGCTGTACGACGTTCCGGTGGCGCTGGGCCGGCTGGCCGGGCGTACACCGTACGAAGGGCTCAACCCCGTCCCGCTCTTCGTCTGAGCGTCGGATCTCCGCCCGGGTACCGAACCGTACAACTGCCCGAACTTCACGCTATTTCCACGGCCTTCACATACCATCCCGAGAAAGTGCGCACACTGTTGCGAGAAGAGGCCGTGCGAACGATGGACAGTCACGACCACCCGCAGACCGCGGACGAACCACGGAGAAGAGGGGGCCCGGACAGTTCGCCGTCCGGCCGCAGCCGCGATCTTCCGGCCCCCCGCCTGGCACGCACCATCCTCCTTGCCGTACTGCTGAGTTACACCCTCATCACGGTGCTCAACATCCTCGACGCCGGGCTCTCCTCCCCGGCCGTCGCGGCGGCCGTCGCGGCGCTGCTGGCGATCCTCGGACTGCAGCTCACGCACTCGGCGACGGGCGCCGACCGGGCCCCGCTGCCCCGCAGGTGCCTCTCGCTGGGCGCACAGGCCCTGCTCACCTACCTGCCGATCGTGAGCCTCCGTGCCGAGTGGGGATCCATGGCCGGTTTCCTCGCCGCCTCATTGCTGTTGCTGCTGCGCCCGCCGGTGGCCTGGACGATGTACGGGGCGGTCGGGCTGAGCATGCTGGTGCCGCCGGTGCTCGACGGGCGGCCGGTCGCCGACAGCGTGTACCTGTGCCTGTCGACCCTCATCACCGGCCTCGTCGTGTACGGGCTCTCCCGGCTCGCCGAGCTCGTACAGGAAGTCCACGCCACCCGCGGTGAACTCGCCCACCTGGCCGTGACCAGCGAACGCCTGCGCTTTTCCAGGGACTTGCACGACCTGCTGGGCTTCAGCCTCTCGGCGATCACGCTGAAGAGCGAACTGATCAACCGGCTCATCCCGACCCACCCCGAGCGGGCGATGAGCGAGATCGAGGAGGTCCTCTCCATCTCACGGCAGTCGCTGGCCGACGTCCGCCGGGTCGCCAGCGGCTTCCGGGAGATGTCCTTGGAACAGGAGATCAAATCCGCGCAGTCGGTGCTCGGCGCGGCCGACATAGAAGTACGGGTGGAGGTGTCCCTCGGGAGGATCAGCCCGCAGTCCGACACCGTCCTGGCCACCGCCCTGCGGGAAGCCGTCACCAATCTGCTGCGGCACAGCAAGGCGGACCACTGCGCCGTCGAGGCGGTGCGACAGCACGGCCGCGTACGCCTGTCCGTGATCAACGACGGCGTCGACCCCGCCTACCGCGACTTGTCCCCGCACAGCGGCAGCGGACTCGGAAACCTGGAGTCCCGGCTGCGCTCGGTCGGCGGAAGCCTCACGTCCGGGCGCGCGGAAGACCGTACGTTCCGCCTGGTGGCCGAAGCTCCCGCATAACCCGCGGGCCCTCCCCTTGGTACGATCCCGCGAACCTGACACTGCAGACGGGGGCGGCTCAGTGATACGGATACTCCTCGCCGAGGACATGCACATGGTCCGGGGCGCTCTGGTCGCGCTGTTGAATCTCGAAGACGACTTCGAAGTGGTCGCGGAGGTCGAGCGCGGGGACGAGATCGTCGGCACGGCGCTCAAGCACCGGCCGGACGTGGCGATCATCGACATCGACCTTCCCGGCCTCGACGGGCTCTCCGCCGCCACCCGGCTGCGGGAGCAGCTGCCCCAGTGCCCGACCCTCATCCTCACCAGCCTCGGCCGCCCCGGCACCCTGCGCAGGGCCCTCACCGCCCGGGTGTCCGGCTACCTCCTCAAGGACTCCCCGCCCAAGGAACTCGCCGCGGCCGTACGGCGGGTGGCCGCCGGGCACCGGGCCATCGATCCGCACCTCGCACTGGCCGCCTGGGGCGGATCGGAGAATCCGCTCACGGAGCGGGAGACCGAGGTGCTGCGCCTGACCGCCGAGGGCGCCGAAGCACCGGAGATCGCCTCGCTGCTGCATCTGTCGACAGGCACGGTACGGAACTACCTGACGACCGTCGTGGCCAAACTCAACGCGCGCAACCGGGTCGACGCGATCCGTCTGGCGCGGGAGTCCGGCTGGCTGCTGTGAGCCCGCCCGGCACGCCGGGCGCATGGGGCACGCCCTAGGGAGACGTACCGGCACTCCTTGCCGGTGCCGTCATTCCGGCGGCGGCCAGATAACGCAGGATGCCCTCGGTGACCTCGGGCGGCAGCGGAAGCGCCGCTGACGCCTCGTCGGGGGTGACGGCCCAGGCCAGCGTGGAGGCCACCCACGCCGCTTCCGGCCGGTGCAGCACCACGCGGTGCAGGGAAGCGGCGGACCGTACGACGACCCCGGGCTCCTCCAGCGTCAACGACACGTCCTTGCGCAGTCTGAGGTGGCTCTGGGCGGCCAGCCGCACGGGTGCGAAGCTCGCATGGCGGGAGGCCGGGGACACCGAGAGCAGCGGGCCTTTGAGATCGTCGAGGCCCAGGGTGCGCACGACCAGGTGCGAGAGCCGGCTGAGCGTCGGCGGCGGCACCGGACAGGCGTCTGCCTCGAAGTCGCCGTTCGCGGCCACCGCCTCGACGTTGGCCGGCAGCACCGGCCCCAGTTCCATCCGGCGCAGGGCCTCGCGGAGGAACGGGTCGGGGTGCTCGATCCGCTCCGTGCCGAAGCGGCCCGACAGTACGAGTTCTTCGCCTGCCCCCGCCTTGACGACGACGTCCTCACTCAGCGACCACAGATGGAGCATCTGCCTCCCTGCGAGGTGCGGCATGACGAGCGTCCTTCCTGTGTGGTGACGGTCGAGTATCCGGCAGTCGCGAAGAAGGGCAACAGCCACTGGGTCACGCGTCACGCATGAACATTTCACATACACGGACCGGCTTTGGCCGGTCACAAGAGGGGACCCATACCGTCGGCGGCAGCCAGCCAGCGGCATCGACGGAAGGGGGCGGCCGGTGGCCGTTCACGTATCGGAAAACACCCCTGCGGGACCTCCCGGCGGAGGTGGAGGTGGAGGCGGAGGTGGAGGCGGAGCCGGCAAGGAGATCCGTCGTCTGGATCGGGTGGTGATCCGTTTCGCGGGTGATTCCGGTGATGGTATGCAGCTCACGGGTGATCGTTTCACGTCGGAGACGGCGGCG
>NZ_JBSFTV010000061.1:11928-34036 GCF_053591455.1 Streptomyces sp. NPDC003016 | reverse complement strand
CACCCCCCACCCGCCCCCCCCCCCCGCCTCTTCCGCCCCGCGCCGCCGCGGGGGGGCGCCCCGGTGGGGGCGCTGCGGGGGGGCGGCCGGGGGGGGGGGGGGCGCCCCCCCCGCCCGCCCCCCCCCGCCTCCCCCTCGGGTGCGGGATACTCCGCGCACGCTCACCGCACCGGCCGCCCCAGCGGGCCGACGGCCCGGCGGGCGGTTCTCAGTGACCGGCGGTGAGCTGTCCGGCGAGCTTCTCGTGCATCTCGGCGCTGGGATCGTTCAGGCCGACGATGGTGACCTTCTTGCCGCGCTGGGCGTACTTGGACTCGATGGCGTCCAGGGCGGCGACCGAGGAGGCGTCCCAGATGTGGGCGCCGGAGAGGTCGATGACGACGTCGTCCGGATCGTCCTTGTAGTCGAACTGGTGGACGAGGTCGTTGGACGAGGCGAAGAACAGCTCGCCGGTGACCGCGTAGACGACCTGGCTGCCGTCGGGGCCGACGACTCCGGAGACCCGGGCCAGGTGGGCGACGCGCTTGGCGAAGATGACCATGGCGGTGACCGAGCCGAGAACGACGCCGACGGCGAGGTTGTGGGTGGCGACCACGGCGGCGACGGTGACGGCCATGACGGTGGTCTCGCCCACCGGCATCCGCTGGAGCGTCCCGGGCTGGACGGAGTGCCAGTCGAAGGTGGCGACCGAGACCAGGATCATCACCGCCACCAGCGCCGCCATCGGGATGTCCGAGACGACCGGGCCGAAGACGATGCACAGGACCATGAGGAAGGAACCCGCCAGGAACGTGGACAGGCGGGTGCGGGCGCCGGACGTCTTCACGTTGATCATGGTCTGGCCGATCATGGCGCAGCCGCCCATGCCGCCGAAGAAGCCGGTGACGATGTTGGCGATGCCCTGGCCGATGGACTCGCGGGTCTTGTCGGAGTGCGTGTCGGTGATGTCGTCGACGAGCTTGGCGGTCATCAGCGACTCCATCAGCCCGACCAGCGCGAAGGCGAAGGCGTACGGGGCGATGGTGGTCAGCGTGTCCGTCGTGAAGGGCACGTCCGGCAGGCCCGGCACCGGGAGCGAGGACGGCAGGTCGCCCTTGTCGCCCACGGTCGGCACCGCGATGCCGGCGGCGACCGTGATCACGGTCAGGACGACGATCGAGACCAGCGGGGCCGGGACGACCCTGGTGATCTTCGGGAAGAGCACCATGAGGACCAGGCCGCCGACGATCAGAGGACAGACGGCCCAGGGCACGTCGTGCATCTCGGGCACCTGGGCCATGAAGATCAGGATCGCGAGGGCGTTCACGAAGCCGACCATCACCGAGCGCGGCACGAAACGCATCAGCCTGGCGACGCCCAGGGCGCCGAGAACGACCTGGATGAGGCCGCCGAGAATGACCGCGGCGATCAGGTGCCCGAGCCCGTACTCATGGTTGAGCGGGGCGATGACCAGGGCGATCGCGCCGGTCGCGGCCGAGATCATGGCCTTGCGGCCGCCCACGATCGAGATCACCACGGCCATGGTGAAGGACGCGAAGAGGCCGATGCCGGGGTCGACGCCGGCGATGATCGAGAACGAGATCGCCTCGGGGATCAGGGCCAGCGCGACCACGAGGCCGGCCAGCACCTCGGTGCGGAAGACCTTCGGGGAGTCGAGCCAGTCGGGCTTGGTGATGCGCAACCTGGGGGCCGCGGGCAGCGGTGAAGACATGCAACCGTTTCTGTTCGGGCGCACGCATCCGTCCGCTGGATGCACACGCGTCGTACTCGGTTCCGCGCCAAGGGGCGGAGATCCCGGCGGCCCGGCCTCGACGGGGGCCCTGCCGGATGGAGCGGCAGCCGTCGTGGCTGCCGGTCGGGCATCATTGCCCGGAAGTCTGCTGGCGGAGACGGCCGGTCGGGGCCTTAGCTCCGATGAGATCGCCGTGGCTGAATCCGCCCGGCCCGGAGCCCGCACCAACACTCTACCCTGACGTGAGGGCAGAGTCCGAGGGATGGCGTGCGAAGCGCGCAGGTGAACGAGCCTTCGGGGTGCGTGATCCCGGACACGTAGGCTGAAGCGCTTCACATGTTCGACATGGAGCGGAACGCGGAAGACGAAGGCGCGGAGAATGACTGAGCGGCAGATGCAGATCGGCGAGGTGGCCGAGCGCACCCGCCTGTCGCTGCGCACGATCCGGCACTACGAGGAAGTCGGCCTCGTCACCCCCTCCGCCCGCAGCAAGGGCGGCTTCCGCCTCTACACCGAGGCCGACGTCGAGCGCCTGACGGTGATCCGCCGGATGAAGCCGCTGGACTTCTCCCTGGAGGAGATGCGCGACCTGCTGGACATCACCGACCGGCTCGCCGCCACGGACGATCCGCCGGCCGGCGACGAGAAGGAACGGCTGCGCGAGCGGCTGGACTCCTACCGGAAGGCCGCCGACGCCCGCTGCGAGACACTGCGTGCCCAGCTGACGGCCGCCGAGGACTTCGCCGCCACCCTGCGCCACAGGCTCGATCCGGCGCACCCCCGCACTGACGAGCACTGACGACAGTGCGGGGGTGCGCCGCCGCCGGCCGGCTCCGTCCCTGTTCTGCCGACGCGGAAGGCTTCGCCGTTCACCGGGCGGACGCACGGACGCCCCTCAGTCGTGGGCGGCGAGGAGCGGGTCCAGCCGGGCTCCGGGAAAGGCCCGCCCGAAGGAGTTGGCCTGCCAGCGGTCCGGGAACAGCGCGAGTACCGCCTTGTCCCGGACACGGGTCAGTGCCTCGCCCTCGACCAGCCGGGAGCCGTTCAGGTCCGCCGCTCCGGCCGCGTCGGTGGCCCGCGCCAGGTGGTAGGGGAGCGTTTCCAGCCGTACCGGGGCGGAGAACTCACCCGCCATGCGGGCGGAGACGACATCGAACTGCATCGGCCCCACGGCGGCGAGCACCGGCGCCTGGTCACCGCGCACATCGGACACCAGGACCTGCACGACGCCCTCTTCGTCCAGCTGGGCGATGCCGCGTCTGAACTGCTTGGAGCGGCCGATGTCCACGGGGCGTACGACCGCGAAGTGCTCCGGCGCGAAGGTGGGCATGGCGGGGAAGAGGGCGGGCGGTCCGGCGTAGAGGGTGTCACCGACGCGCAGAGCGGCGGCGTTGACCAGACCGACCACATCGCCGGGGTAGGCGGTGTCGACCACGGAGCGGTCCTGCCCGAAGACGCTGTGCGCGTACTTGGTCGCGAACGGCTTGCCGGAGGCGGCGCGGGTGACGGTCGCGCCCCGCTCGAAGACGCCCGAGCACACCCGCAGAAAGGCGATCCGGTCGCGGTGCGAGGGATCCATGTTCGCCTGCACCTTGAACACGAGCCCGGAGAACGGGGCGTCGACCGGCCGGCTGCCGCCGCCCTCCAGCTCCCGCGGGCCCGGCGGCGGGGCGAGGTCGACGAGGGCGTCCAGCAGCAGCCGTACGCCGATGTTGGAGATCGCGGCGCCGAAGAAGACCGGAGTGGACGTGCCGGCCAGGAACGAGGCCCGGTCGAACCCGGCCCCGTCCGCCCGCAGCAGCTGGAGTTCCTCCGTGGCCTGCTCCCAGTCGGCGCCTTCCTCCAGGGCGGCCCGCTCGGCCGGTACCAGCTCCTCGACGGCCTCGTGGGACCCGCCGGGGGTGCGGGTGTAGCGCAGCATCTGCCCGGGTTCACGCACGTCGATCAGACCGTGCATGTATCCCGGGGCGCCGACCGGCCAGGTGAGGGGGGTGGGCCGCAGACGGAACTCCCGCTCGATCTCGTCCAGCAGCTCCAGCGCCTCACGCCCCGGCCGGTCCCACTTGTTGACGAACGTGATCACCGGGACGCCCCGGTGGCGGCACACGTCGAAGAGCTTGCGGGTCTGTTCCTCCAGTCCCTTGGCCGCGTCGACGAGCATCACCGCGCAGTCCACCGCCGCCAGCACCCGGTAGGTGTCCTCGGAGAAGTCCGCGTGGCCGGGGGTGTCCAGCAGGTTGAGCACATGACCGCGGTGGGCGAACTGCAGCACCGCCGAGGTCACCGAGATGCCACGGGCCTTCTCCATCTCCATCCAGTCCGACGCCACCCCGCGCCGTCCCGATTTGCCGTGCACCGCACCCGCCTCGGTGATCGCGTGCGCGTGCAGGGCCAGAGCTTCGGTCAGCGTGGACTTGCCCGCATCGGGGTGGCTGATCACGGCGAACGTCCGTCGCCGGGCCGCCTCGCCGGCTGCCGATCCGCCCATGGTGTTCACCGAACCGCCTTCGTCGCTGTCTGTCACTGTCACTGTCACTGTCACCGGAACCCTGTCACGCGCCCCTCGTACCCCCGGCGCCCCTCGTACCCTCAGCGGCCTCCGGCGAAGGGCCGGACGGCTCCGGCGGTCGCTCCCGTACGCCGGGCAGCGGCCGTGTCCCGCGCGCCGGCGCCCATGCCGGCTCCAAAGCTACTCTGACGTCAAGGTAGGCTCGCCCGCGGGACGGCGACACCAAAGGATCACCGCGCTCGGCTCTCCGGTAACGTCAAGATATGAGTCATCCGCATCCCGAACTTAAAGCCGCTCCTCCCCTGCCCGACGGAGGCCTGAGGGTCGTCGCCCTGGGCGGCCTCGGGGAGATCGGCCGCAACATGACCGTCTTCGAGTACGCCGGCAAGCTGCTCATCGTCGACTGCGGCGTGCTGTTCCCCGAAGAGACCCAGCCCGGGGTGGACGTGATCCTCCCCGACTTCACATCGATCCGGGAACGCCTGGACGATGTCATGGCAGTGGTGCTGACCCACGGCCACGAAGACCACATCGGCGCCGTTCCGTACCTGCTGCGCGAGCGGTCGGACATTCCTGTCGTCGGCTCGAAGCTGACACTGGCCTTCCTGGAGGCCAAGCTCAAGGAACACGGCATCAGACCCCGCACGGTACGGGTGCGTGAGGGCGACCGGCGGGGGTTCGGCCCCTTCGACTGCGAGTTCGTGGCGGTCAACCACTCCATCCCGGACAGTCTCGCGGTCGCGATCCGCACCGGTGCCGGGATGGTGCTGCACACCGGTGACTTCAAGATGGACCAGTTCCCGCTGGACGAGCGCATCACCGACCTGCGGGCCTTCGCCCGGCTCGGCGAAGAGGGGGTGGACCTGTTCCTCACCGACTCGACCAACGCCGAGGTCCCCGGCTTCACCACGTCCGAGCGCGATCTGAATCCCGCGATCGAGCAGGTCATGCGCACCGCCCCGAAGCGGGTCATCGTGTCCAGCTTCGCCAGCCACGTGCACCGCATCCAGCAGGTTCTGGACGCCGCGCACCAGCACGGCCGCAAGGTCGCCTTCGTGGGCAGGTCGATGGTCCGCAACATGGGCATCGCCCGTGAACTCGGCTATCTGAAGGTCCCCTCCGGCCTGGTCGTGAGCCTGCGGGAACTGGAGAAGCTGCCGGACCACAAGATCACCCTGGTGTGCACCGGTTCCCAGGGCGAGCCGATGGCCGCGCTGTCGCGGATGGCCAACCGCGACCACATGATCCGCATCGGCAAGGGCGACACCGTCCTGCTGGCCAGCTCCCTGATCCCGGGCAACGAGAACGCCATCTACCGGGTGATCAACGGGCTGACCCGGTGGGGCGCCCACGTCGTCCACAAGGGCAACGCCAAGGTGCACGTCTCCGGACACGCCAGCGCCGGTGAGCTCGTCTACTGCTACAACATCGTCAAGCCCCGCAACGTCATGCCCGTGCACGGCGAATGGCGCCACCTCCGCGCCAACGGCGACCTGGCCATCCGTACGGGTGTCGACCCCGACCGGGTCGTCATCGCCGAGGACGGCGTCGTCGTCGACCTCGTCGACGGGCGCGCCTCCATCACCGGCAAGGTGCCCGCGGGCAACGTCTACGTCGACGGCATGACGGTCGGCGGCGCCACCGAAGCGTCCCTCAAGGACCGCGTCACCCTCGCGGAGGAAGGCGTCGTCACCGTCGTGGCGATCGTCGACGCCGACACCGGAGCCCTCGCCGAGGCCCCCGACTTCCTGGCCCGCGGGTTCGTCCACGACGACACCACCTTCGAGCCCGTCATCCCCGTCATCGAGAAGACCCTCGCCACCGCGGCGGAGGAAGGCGTGGGAGACGCGCACCAGCTCGAACAGCTCATCGCCCGCGCGGTGGCGAACTGGGCGTTCAGGACCTACCGCCGCAAGCCCCTCATCATCCCCGTCATCATCGACGCCTGACCGGACCGACCGGACCGTTGCCCGCCCGGAGACCACCCCTCCGATACGGCCGGTCGGCCCAGGCGGACCTGCGCGCACCGGAGCTGTTTTCTACGGTGACTGAATGGTCATCAGCTCTTTTCTCCGCCCCCGCCTCGTGAGTGCGGTGGCTCTTGCTGTCTGGGTGCCGGCCCTCGTGGCGGCACCGGCCACGGCCGCTCCGCGCCCCGAGCCGCTGCCGCCACATCCCGTCTCCGCCGAGGCATCACTGCTGCACCGGCCGGGGACGCATGTGCGGCTCCGGCCGGGGGCGCCGAAGCTTCCGCGCGACGTGTCCGCGCTCTCGTGGCTGGTGGCCGACGCGCGCACGGGCGAGGTGCTCGCCGCCCATGACGCACACCGCCGCCTGCCGCCGGCCAGCACCATCAAGACGCTCTTCGCGGTCACCGCGCTGCCCCGCCTTTCCGGCGCGGCCCTGCACACGGTCACCAAGGACGAGCTCACGGGAGTGGGCGAGGGCAGCAGCCTGGTGGGTGTGGCGCCGGGCCGCACCTACCAGGTGTCGGACCTCTGGCGGGGTGTCTTCCTGCGGTCCGGCAACGACGCCGTGCGTGTACTGGCCGAGATGAACGGCGGCTGGGAGGTCACGGCCCGCCAGATGCAGGCCAAGGCCCGCGCCCTGGGCGCGCTGGACACCCGCGTGGTCTCCCCGGACGGCTACGACGCCCCGGGCCAGGTCTCCTCCGCCCACGACCTGGCCGTCTTCGGCCGCGCCGGGCTGGCGGACCCGCAGTTCGCCCAGTACGCGGCGACCGCAGACGCGGCTTTCCCCGGCGGGACACGTCCCGACGGAAGCTCCACCTGGACCTTCGGGATCCAGAACACCAATCGGTTGCTGACCGGATCCAACGGGGTGGAGCGGTACCCGGGGCTGATCGGCGTCAAGAACGGCTACACCTCCGGCGCGGGCCACACCCTGATCGCCGCCGCGCACCGGGGCGGGCGCACCCTGCTGGTGACGGTGATGAACCCGCAGCGGGGCGGTGGGTCCGCGGTGTACGAGGAGGCCCGCGCCCTCCTCGACTGGGGTTTCGCCGCCGCGGGGCGTGCCGGCCCGGTGGGCTCGCTCACGCCGCCCGCCGCACCCCGGGCGTCCCAGGCCGGGCCGAGCTCCGTCGCGCGGGCCGCCGCGCTGCCAGAGGAGTCCGGCGCCGGGGTCGGGTACGCCCTGCTGGGCGCCCTCGTCGCCGCCGTGTGCCTGGCCGCGGTCGTCATCGCGAGGGGGCGGGGACGGTACCGTCAGCCGGTGGTGACGGACCGGTTCACGTCTGCTCGCGGGCAGGTCCGTGCCGTGGTGCGCAGGATCCGGTCCCGTCGGGACTCCTTGGGCCCCTGAGACGGAAGAGGGGCGGCAGGAACGCCCCTCACCCTCGGCGCGCACCGATGCCCTGGTGCATAATGCACCCCTCGGAGACGTCGTGACACCGGGACCGCCGCCGGTGACCACGACGTGGGTGCGCACCGCCGTGCCGGCCTCTTCCGCGTACGAGCCGCCGTCTCGCCTCGGCACATCGCCGGGAGGCAGGGCACTTTGCCGCAGGTGCTGCGAGGGCTCGGGCCCGGGGCCGGCATGGGGCGTTCCTGTCCTTGCCGCACCCCCGTACTCGCACGACACCGGCCGGAAAGCGAACACCTGTGAACAGTCACGACGCCGCCCCATCCCGCGGGGAGCGCATGCTGCAAGACCACCTCGGCACCGCGACGCGCGCCGACGCCTTCTACGACCAGCAGGTCCACCCCCGCCTCACCGAGGTGATGCGGGACTTCATCGGCCGGCAGTCGATGGTCTTCCTCTCCACGGCGGACGCCCGCGGCCACTGCGACGCCAGTTTCCGGGCGGGCCCGCCGGGATTCGTCACCGTCCTGGACGAGCACACCCTCACCTACCCCGAGTACCGCGGGAACGGTGTCATGGCGAGTGCCGGAAACATCACAGAGAATCCGCATCTGGGGCTGTTGTTCATCGATTTCACCCATCACCACATCGGGCTGCACGTCAATGGATCGGCCCGGCTGGTGGGCGCGCAGGAGCTCCGTGCCCGCCACCCCCTGATACCGGTCGACACAGCCCCGGGACGACAGCCCGAATTCTGGGTCCACCTCAGCATCGCCGAGGCTTTCATCCACTGTTCCAAGCACATACCCCACCTCGAACCGGCCCGCCGCCCCCAGGGCCCCGAGCTCAAGCGCCCCAAGGACGCCGACTACTTCACCGCCGCGCCGGCCGACCCGCTGCTCACGGACCGGTAACCGGCTCCGCCTCGGCGACCTCGGCGGTCCTTCCGCGCACCGACGGTTGGTCATGCCGGATCTCCGGGGCACCGGCCGGCCCGCGATGCCGCAGGACGCCGCCCCGTACCGCTGCGACCGGCCTGTCTCGGAGCTCCCTCACTTCGGAGGGTGCTTTTGAACTCGGAGGGTTCAGCGTGGGGCGGCGGAGAGGAGATGTCAGGAGCTCCGCGGGACTACCAGGCCGGATTCGTAGGCGAGGACCACGAGCTGGGCGCGGTCGCGGGCATGGAGCTTGGCCATGGCCCGGTTGATGTGGGTTTTCGCGGTCAGCGGACTGATCACCATGTGGTCGGCGATCCGGTCGTTGGACAGGCCCTGCGCGACCAGGGCGACGGCTTCGCGTTCACGGTTGGTCAGTTCTTTCAGCTCCGTGCCGGCGCCGGTGCGGAGTGGCTGGGCGACGTAGCGGTTGATCAGCTTGCGGGTGATCGACGGTGCGAGCAGGGCGTCGCCGCGCGCGGCGACGCGTACGGCGTGCAGGAAGTCCTCCGGCACGATGTCTTTGACGAGGAACCCGGCCGCGCCGGCGCGCAGGGCGTTGAAGACGTACTCGTCAAAGCCGTAGTTGGTCAGGATGACGACGTGCACCCCGGCCAGGGCCGGGTCCGCGGCGATGCGCCGGGTCGCCTCGATGCCGTCGACAACAGGCATGTGGATGTCGATGAGCGCGATGTCGGGCAGATGCTCCTTGACGAGAGCCAGGCCCTCCTTCCCGTCGGCGGCCTCGGCCACCACCTCGATGTCGTCCTCGAGGTCGAGGAGCGCGCGGAATCCGCTGCGCAGGAGCGGCTGGTCGTCGACCAGCAGGACACGGATCATGACGTCTGGTCCACGGGGAGTTCGGCTTGGACGGTGAAGCCTCCCCCGCCGCGCGGCTCCGCCCGCAGGCGGCCACCGAGAGCGGTGACGCGTTCGCGCATCCCGAGCAGTCCGACACCGGGCACCGGGACGGTGCCCGGTGTGGCCCTGCCGTCGTCGTCGACGCGTATCGCGAGAGTGTCCGGACGGCAGTCGATCCGGACCGACGCCGTGGCGGCGTCCGCGTGACGGGCGATGTTGGTGAGCGATTCCTGAACGATCCGGTAGGCGGTACGGTCCACCGCGGCCGGCACGTCCTGCCGCTGTCCCTCGATCGTCAACGTCGCGTCCAGGCCGCTCGTACGGGCCCGTTCCACCAGTTCCGGGACGTGGTCGAGCCCACGCGGCGGCGGCGCCGTGTCGTCGTCGCGCAGCGCCTCCAGGGTCGCGCGCAGCTCCCGGGCCGCCTCACGCCCGGCCTGCTGGATCGCGAGCAGGGCCTCCGGCACCTGCTCGCCACGCCTGCGGGCCACGTGGACGGCGACTTCGGCCTGCACTTTGATGACCGAGATCTGGTGGGTGAGCGAATCGTGCAGCTCCCGCGCGATGTGCAACCGCTCCTCGTCGGCGCGGCGCCGCGCGGTCTCCTCCCGGGTGCGCTCGGCTTCGTCCGCCCGCCGCTCGGCCTGCCGCAGCGCTTCACCCGCGGCGCCGGCCGCGACCAGCCAGGCCAGTTCGAGGGCGCCTCGGGCCCGCGCGAACGCCTCGCCCGTGTCGTGCAGGCCCGAGGCCAGGGCCGCGAGCGGGAGAACGGCCAGCACGACCACGCTCGCCGCCACCGTGAGGGTGCGGTGTCCCGCCCGTACGGCTGCGTACACCGCGAACAGGTACGCGACGGCAGGCACGTCGAAACCGGCCGCCTGGTAGCCCACCGCGCACAGCCCGGTGACGGCCAGGACGGAGACCGGAGCGTGGCGACGCGCGGCCAGCGCCAGACCGCCGGCCGTCAGCAGCGCGTAGCCGAGCAGATCGAGGCCGGTGGCGGAGTGCTGCCCGGACACCCCGGTGACCAGCAGCGCCGCCGCCACGCCGGTGGCGATCGCCCAGTCTCCGACACCGGCCCGGACACCGGACCGTCCTGTATTCATGCGCGCACCCTAGCCGGATGCCGCTGCGGGCGAATCCCGCTGGGGGACGAGTGGCCGACTACCGCACACGCGGTACTTTCGCGGCTCCTGCGGCGTCCGCAGCAGCCGGTTGCGGCACCGGCGGCAGCGCGAATTGCCTGCGTCCGCCGGACGACCGGCGCTGGGCCCGGCGGACATGATCAGGCAACGTCCATTCGCCGGAGGAGAAGGAGCACCTCATGTCAGTCCTATCTGTGCTTGCCGTGACCGGAGCCGCCCTGATCGGAGGTTTCGGGCTTGCCGTACCAGCAGCCGCACACGCCTCGGTCCAGCCCGCCGCCGCCAGTGTTGACGCCATGAGCGCCGGCCGGCTCGGGGCCGTCGTGGCCGCGCTGGTGGGGCTGACCGGTGTGGTCGCCGGTGGGCTGGCTCTGGCCCGCTCCTCCGGCCGTACCGGCAGGGTCAACGGGCGGCTCGGGGCCGTCGTGGCCCTGGTGGCGGGGGTGATCGGCACGGCCCTCGGTGGCCTGGTCGTGGCCACCTCCTCCGGTGGTATCGGCACCGGCAACGGGCTGGGCGGGGCCCTCGTGGCCCTGGTGGTGGGGGTGATCGGCACGGCCCTCGGCGGGCTGACTCTGGCCCGCTTCCGCCGCACCGGCTGAACGCAGTGCACGCGAGCGCGCGTTGGGGTCTGCCCGGGCTCGCCGTTCAAGGGCGCGGTCGCCCTGGAGACCGGCCGTACCTCCTGGACGGCGTTGTTGGACGCCGTCCGGCCCCAACTCGCCGTGTACGTCCCGACGGTGGCCACCAGTCGGAGTCGGGTACCGGAGGCCGTGCTGGACGCCGGTCACGAGGTCCCGCACCTCGCTCGCCTGCTGGGCGGTCTGCCGGCCGCCCGGTTCGGCCACGACGAGCCGCTGCCCGGTATCGGGGAACGGTCGTCCGCCTGAAGACCGAGCGCCTCCTCAGCGACAGGGACGACAGGCCCGCACCCTTGCCACCCACGCCGGCATCGACCGCTGCCGGCAGACCGCTGGGCCGGGCTGGTCATCGCCGCCCATGGGGAAAGCCCCCCGGCCCGGTCAAGCTCCCCCCGGCCCGGTCAAGCTCACCCAGGTCCGGTCAAGCTCGCCCCGGTCCGGGTGGAACGAGGGTTCCGGAGCCTGTGCGCAAAAACTGCCTCGTATGCCTGCCGCAGGCCGTACGGTCCAGCCCCGCGGGCGGTCCGCGGACGGTCTCCGGCCGGGCCAGGACGAGCACATATGGGCCTGATCGGGTACGAATGGATACTGCGGCCTTATACATTCGCAGGGCTCTGAGGGGCCCGCCTGTTCGAGGAGGTGGCTTCCCATGGCGGAAGCGACCAGCGCAGCCAAGAACGAACCCCGTGTCTCCGGTGCGACCACGCTGCAGGGCAAGTCCGGGGCGAACGCGGCCCCCGCGACACGGGGCAGGACGACCGTCGCGGACGGGGTGGTGGAGAAGATCGCCGGGATGGCGACGCGGGAGGTGCCGGGCATCCACGCTCTGGGAGGCGGCCTCGCCCGCACCATGGGCGCCGTACGGGACAGGGTTCCCGGCGGGCGGCCGAGCGTCACCCGTGGGGTCACGGTCGAGGTCGGCGAGCGTCAGACCGCTGTCGATCTCGAGATCGTCGTGGAATACGGGGTCGCCATCACCGACGTCGCCGCCGATGTCCGCGAGAACGTCGTCGCGGCGGTGGAGCGGATGACGGGCCTGGAAGTCGTGGAGGTGAACATCTCCGTCAACGACGTCCACTTGCCGGACGAGGAGGAGGCGGAGGGCAAGGACAAGGGGGAGGAGACCCGCACCGGGCGCGTGCAGTAGACGGCCCCCGACGGCGGGCGCACGTCCGCGGGGCTGTCCGTCACCCGTCCGCCCACCGGGTCACGGAGCCTCGTCGCGGTATCCGCACACCCACGCCAGCGCGTCGTGCACTCCCCGGGTGTGATCCCGCGGACCGGGCCGGCTGACCGGCTCGTCCATCTGCACCACGGCCGCGTCCACCTCGGCGGTCAGTTTGTACAGGTCGGGGACGCCCTCCGAGCCGCTCGCCCCGGTGACCGGCGAGCGCTCCGCACGGCCCAGAGCCCAGTGGTAGGCCGCTGACGCGCCGCTGGAGAACTGCGAACGCTCTCGCTCCGCCCCGGTGGCCTCCAACCGCTCCTGGGCCCGCTCGACATCGGTGTAACCCCGGGTACCCACCCGGGGTTTCTCGCTCTGCTGTGCGCTGCGATGAGTAGTCATACCGGCCCGCCTACCCGCCCCCGGCCCGGTGATGCCCGCCGCCGGAGAGGCTCCTGGCGGAGTGCCCGCGCCTGATGCCGGTCGCCGCGCGGCCGCGAGCCCCTGGAGCCGCTCCGTGCCGGCCGGCTGCACCCCCGGCCGGGCTTCCACTGCCTGGAGGAGAGGCGGGACCGGGAGGCGGGGCTACCGCGCCGGTACGTCCTCTCGCGCCGCCCGGGTGGGCGCGTACGTACGGGCCGACGAGCTCGGCAGGACGCCCGACGGTGATCATCGCGTCGCGTACGCCCGTCCTGAGGGTCGTATGCGTCCCTTCGTCGACGCGAATCAGGCGCTGGCCACGGAGGATCCGGGCGGGCCCGCGGCGCAGTCGCCCGTGGACCGCGCGAAACGGGAACTTGGCCGGCCGGTCGGCCGTCACGTCCGTCGCGCCCCGCGGGCAGCCGTCGCCGGATTTCGCCAGGACGGCCGTATGACTTCTTTTCCGGTGGGTACTGGCGGGACAGCGATGCGCTGAGACCGGCATTCCCGAGGGCCGCGCCGGACGGCCCCCGGACCTGGTCAGGCGGCGAAGCCCGACTCCGGGGCGTGCGGAAGGCGGCGACGCGCCTCCGCAACCCCATCGGACGAGCCGAGCTTCCAGGCAAAGGGGAATAGTGTGGAATATCCGGCGAAATAGGTATAGAAGGGGTTGAAGATCGTGACCGATGTATCGGGCAAGGGCCCGTCCCCGGACGACGACCGAAAGGTACTGACCAACCGGCAGGGCCACCCGGTCTACGACAACCAGAACCAGCGCACTGTGGGCGCCCGGGGCCCGGCCACCCTGGAGAACTACCAGTTCCTGGAGAAGATCAGCCACTTCGACCGCGAACGCATCCCCGAGCGCGTCGTACACGCCCGGGGCGTCACCGCGTACGGCTACTTCGAGGCGTACGGTGCCTGGGGTGACGAGCCGATCAGCCGTTACACCAGGGCCAAGCTCTTCCAGGAGCGCGGCACCCGCACCGACCTGGCCGTACGCTTCTCCACCGTGATCGGCGGCCGCGACTCCTCCGAGGCGGCCCGCGACCCGCGCGGCTTCGCGGTGAAGTTCTACACGGAGGACGGCAACTGGGACCTCGTCGGCAACAACCTGGGTGTCTTCTTCATCCGCGACGCGATCAAGTTCCCGGACGTCATCCACGCCCTGAAGCCGGACCCGGTCACCTTCGAGCAACAGCCGCGCCGGATCTTCGACTTCATGTCGCAGACCCCGGAAAGCATGCACATGCTCGTGAACCTGTTCAGCCCCCGCGGGATCCCGGCGGACTACCGCCACATGCAGGGGTTCGGCGTCAACACCTACAAATGGGTCAACGCCGAGGGCGACACCGTCCTGGTCAAGTACCACTGGCTGCCCAAGCAGGGCGTCCGCAGCATGACGGCGGAGGACGCGGCGAACGTACAGGCCCAGGGGCTCGGCCACGCCACGAAGGACCTCTACGATGCCGTGGCCAGGGGCGACTACCCGGAGTGGGAGCTCGTCGTCCAGATGATGGAGGACCACGACCACCCCGAGCTGGACTTCGACCCCCTGGACGACACGAAGACCTGGCCCGAGCAGGACTTCCCGCCGAAGCCGGTCGGGAAGATGGTCCTCAACCGGATGCCGGACAACTTCTTCGCCGAGAACGAGCAGATCTCCTTCGGCACCGGTGTACTGGTCGACGGCCTGGACTTCTCCGACGACAAGATGCTCGTGGGCCGTACGTTCTCCTACAGCGACACCCAGCGGTACCGGGTGGGGCCGAACTACCTCCAGCTGCCCGTCAACCAGGCCAAGAACGCCGACGTACGCACCAACCAGCGCGACGGCCAGATGACGTACAACGTGGACCAGGCCGGGGAGAACCCGAGCGTCAACTACGAACCGTCGATCACCGGCGGCCTGCGCGAGGGCCAGTACCCCACGCACGACGAGCAGGGCCCGGAGATCCGCGGCAGGCTCGCGCGCAGGCGCATCCCGCGCACCAACGACTACATGCAGGCCGGCCAGCGCTTCCGCCTCATGGAGGACTGGGAGCGGGACGACCTGGTGCACAACCTCGTCACCATGCTCTCCGACTGCGACCGCCCCGTGCAGGAGCGGATGGTCTGGCACTTCCTGCTCGTCGAGAACGAGCTCGGCCTGCGGGTGGGCGAGGGGCTCGGCATCGGCCCGCAGGACGTCGCCGGGCTGGAGCCGCTGGCCAGTCAGGACCTCACCGAGGAGGACCGCAAGCGGCTGGCCAACCTGGGGGACAACCCCCCGCGCGACGTGACCGGTCTGACCATGACGCACTGCGTTCCCGACGAACGGCACGCCGTCACGCGGTGACACCGATACCACAAGCGGCCTGAGGGCGGGCCCCGCGCGTGTGTCCGCGTGCGGAGCCCGCCCTCCCAGGGCCTGGTGATCACGATCCGTTCCGCTGAGACGTTCGAGACGCTGGAGGACCGATGGCTGTACGGCACCATTTGATCCGCAGGCCCCCCGAAGTGGTGTGGGAGGTCCTGGCCGACGGGTCGCGGTACGGCGACTGGGTGGTCGGAACCTCGCAGTCGCGGCCCGAAAAGGGCGATTGGCCGCAGGTCGGCGCCACGATCGAGTACACCGTGCGCCTCGGACCGTGGGCGGCGACGGGCCAGACGGTCGTCCGCCGCAGCGAACCGCCGTACGAACTCGAACTCGAAGCCGACAGCGGCCCGCTGGGGACCGCCAGGATCGCCATCGAAGTCCGCCCCTGGGGGGACGACGCCCTGATCATCCTCGACGAGCACCCTCTGCGCGGAGTGGGCGGCATGCTGCACAACACGGCGCTCGACGCCCTGCTGCAACTACGCCACCGCAGCATGCTCGGCCGGCTGGCCAAAGTAGTCGAGCACGTCCCGCGGCATGCGGGCGAACGGTCCTGAGACGCCAGGTCGGACACCGGACAGGACAGGACCGGACAGGAACCGGACAGGAGACAAGGATGCCGGACGCGGTAGTGATCGGTGCAGGACCCAATGGACTGGTCGCCGCGAACCTGCTGGCCGACGCCGGCTGGACGGTGGAAGTCCTGGAGGCCCAGGCCGAGCCGGGGGGCGCGGTCCGCAGCGACCGCGGCGTGCACCCCGATTACGTCAGCGACCTCTTCAGCGCCTTCTACCCGCTGGCCGCGGCCTCCCCGGTCCTGGCCCGCTTCGCACTCCACGAACACGGGCTGCGCTGGAGCCACGCCCCCAGCGTGCTGGCACATCCCCTCCCGGACGGGCGGTGCGCGGTCCTGGAACGCCGGACCGAGGACACCGCCGCCGGCCTCGACGCCTTGGCCGCCGGTGACGGCGCGGCCTGGCGGGGGCTGTGCGGCGTATGGGACCGGCTCGGTCCCGACATCCTCGATGCCCTCTTCACCCCCTTCCCGCCCGTGCGTTCCGCGGCCCGGCTCGCGGCCCGGCTGCGCAGCGCGGGCGGACTGCACCTGGCCCGGACGATGCTGCTGCCGGTGCGGCGGCTGGGCGAGGAGGAGTTCGACGGGGAGGCGGGCCGGCTGCTTCTCGCGGGCAACGCCCTGCACGCGGACCTCGCCCCGGAAGCGGCCGGCAGCGGCGGCTTCGGCTGGCTCATGTCCATGCTCGGCCAGAAGTACGGGTTCCCCGTGCCGACCGGTGGCGCGGGCGAACTCACCGCGGCGCTGGTACGGCGACTGGAGCGGCGCGGCGGCGCCGTGCGCTGCGGCGAACGCGTGACCGAGATCGTCGTGCGGGCGGGGCGTGCCGTGGGCGTGCGGACCGCGGGCGGCGAAGCGGTGCCGGCGACCCGGGCGGTGCTGGCGGACGTGTCCGTACCGGATCTCTACGGCGGGCTGGTGGACGCCCGGCACCTGCCCGGCCGGTTCCTCGACGACCTGCGCACCTTCCAGTGGGATTTCGCCACCTTCAAGGTCGACTGGGCCCTCGACGGCCGCGTGCCGTGGACCGCCGCCGAAGCCTCGACCGCGGGCACGGTGCACCTGGCCGACGGGGTGGACGGCCTGACCCGGTTCGCCGCGCAGATCGCGATGGGCCAGGTTCCCGACCGGCCGTTCGTACTGTTCGGCCAGATGACCACCGCCGATGCCTCCCGCTCACCGGCGGGCACCGAATCGGCGTGGGCCTACACCCACGTCCCCCACCGGATCAAGGGCGACGCGGGGGACGACAGCCTGACGGGCGCCTGGCACAAGGGCGAGCAGGAAGCGATGGCGGACCGGGTGGAGGCCCAGGTCGAGCGGTACGCGCCGGGCTTCCGCTCCCGCATCCGCAGCCGTCGCATTCTCGCTCCTCCGACGCTGGAGTCGATGAACGCCAACCTCCGCGGGGGCGCGATCAACGGCGGCACCACCGCCATTCACCAGCAGCTCATCTTCCGCCCGCTCCCCGGCAGCGGCCGCCCGGAAACACCCGTCAAGGGCCTGTACCTGGCCTCGGCCGGCGCACACCCGGGCGGCGGCGTCCACGGCGCCCCGGGCGCCAACGCGGCGCAGGCGGCGCTGCACAGCCGCTCCCTGGGGGGCGTACTCAGCCGTACACAGCGTGCTCTGAGCCGCCGCGACAGGAGCGGCGAACGCGCGGACACCACCCCAAAAGCCTGACCCCTGCTCTCCCCTTTCCTTTTTGTTCCTCCTTTCAGCCGTTGCCGCCGTGGAGCGGGGACCCCGGGGACGCGTCGACGGCGTCGGCCTCTCCGCCCGCCCCGAGCAGGCCGGTCGCCGAGAGGTCGGCGCGGCCTTCGAGGCGGCCGAGTACGCGCCGGGACCGGTGGGCGACGATCCCCGGCAGACACACGCGCGCCGCCCGGACGGCGCGCAGCCAGGGCTGGGTGTAGACGGCGGGAGAACGCCGCTCGATCCCACGGACGAGGCGGTCCACCACCGGCTGCGGCGGGTAGACCTTGTCGGCGGGCCACGGCATGTGGGCGCGCAGTTCGCGCAGGGCCCCGTGGTGCTGGGCGTCTTGGATCATGTCCGTGTCGGCCCAGCTGATGTAGGCGACGCCCACCCCCACGCCCCGGTGCGCCAGTTCCGCGCGTACCGTCTGGGCGAACGCCTCCGCACCCGACTTGGAGGCGCAGTACGCCGACATCAGGGGAGCGGGGGCGACGGCCGCGAGCGACGCGATCTGCAGGTAGTAGCCGCGGGTCCGGAGAAGGCCGGGCAGGAAGGCCCGGGCGGTGACCGCGCTGCCGATCAGGTTGACCTCCACGACCCGTCGCCAGATCGCCGGGTCGCAGTCGAGGAACAGGCCGCCCGCGGCCACCCCGGCATTGGCCACCAGCACGGAGGGCGGCCCGAAGCGCTCTTCCACCTGGGAGGCGGTACGTGCCATCCCGGCCTCGTCGGTGACGTCGACGGCCCAGTGGGCGGCTCTGCCCGGGAGAGCGGCGGCGACCCGGGCGAGTTCGGATTCCTCGTGGCCGAGCAGGGCCACGAGGGCTCCTCGCCGCACGAGCGCGTGCGCCATGCCTTCTCCGAGGCCGCGCGCGGCGCCGGTGACCACAGCGGTGCGGCCCAGCAGGGGAAGCGTTCTCGCCATCGTCGTCCTCCGTGGTGATGCCGTGTGGTTTCCGGTGCGGCCCTGTCCTTCACCGCGACTGCCCGCCATGCGCCGGCGGATGCGGGTGGCACCGCTCAGGGAGCGGTGCCACCCGTGCCGGGCGGTGTGGGGGCGCGAGCCGTTCGAGGGCGTTGCGCAGGGCCGTACGCAGCGGCCCGGACGGCGGCGGCCCGTCGACGCTGTCGACGAGGCGCTGGGCTATCTCGCGGAGCTCGATGTTGGTGTGCCGGGAGACGTCCATCAGGACCTGGAACGCCTCCTCGTGGGTGCAGCCGCCCAGCGTCATGACGATGCCACGCGCGATGCCGATCACCGGGCGGGCCTCCGGGGGCAGGGGCAGGGGCTGCCGGGGCCGGCCGAGTTCTTTCTTCAGCACCGGCTCCCCGGGCACCGGCACCGGCACCGCGGGCCGGACGGTTTCCAGTGCGGTCTGGGCGGCCTGTGCGGTCTGGAAGCCGACCGCCTCCGACGCCTGCCGGGACGGGCCGTCTTCCCGGTGCACGGGAGCCTCGCTGTCGGCGATGACCGTGCGGTTGTCGTTCGTCGTCATGACTCCGGCTCCTTCTGACCAGTCTGCGGCCGCCCCCGCGCAGGGAACGGCCGACGGCCCGCCGTTCGACGTGCTCCCTGTTTGATTCCCTGTTTCTGCCGGTTTGAGGCTTCGGGTCTTTTTCGTCAGGGATAACGCGCAGTACCAGCTTGACGACGCACGGTGCGGGCTTGCCGCGAGCGCGGCCCGACTCGACGCGGCGACGGGCGGCGGCGTCCTCCAGCGGGAACACCTCCTCGACCTCCGCGGACAGGGCGCCGTCACGTACTCGGCGTACGCACCGGGTACCTCCGTACCAGGGCTCTGCCCTGAGACGGGCGGGGGAGGTGACCCTGACAGAAGTCGGGGGCGGGCCCGGCCGTTCGGGCGACGCCGGGCCCACCGGTCGTGGAGTGGAATCTGAGCAATGGTCCAACCGCTCCCCGGAGGCACCCCGTGACCACCCGCACGCACAAGCGCCGACCGCTCCGCCCGACGACCGGGGCCTTCGTGCGCTTCGTCGTCTGCGGCGGCGGTGTGGGGCTGGCTTCGAGCGGTGTGCTCCTGCTGCTCCACGGCCGGATGCCGCTGGCCGTCGCCAACGCCCTGGTCACCGTCGTGTCCACCCTGATCGCGACCGAGCTGCACGGCCGGGTGTCCTTCCGCAGCGAGCGCGGCGGCTGGGGAGTCCATCTGCAGTCCGGCCTCACGGTCCTGGTGAGTTACGCGTTCACGACGGGAGCGCTGCTCGGTCTGTACGCCGTCCGGCCCGCGCCGTCGGTCTTCACCGAACAGGCCGTCTACCTCTCGGCTTCCGCGCTGGCGGGCATCGGCCGCTTCGCGGTCCTGCGCCTCGTGGTCTTCGCCGAACGCCCGGTGGCGGCCGCGGCCACGCTGCGCAGGACGGCCGTGGCGGTCGCGGCGTGACGCCGTGGTACCGGCGAAGGTGCTGCCGCGCGAACTCCCGCCGGGCCCCTCGGGGAGGACCCGTCGGCTCCGCACGCACGCGCGCGAGCGGGCCGCCCCCCGTCCGAAGGGGCGGCCCGCCGTCAGCGCGGGACCAACGTGGGACTGTGGTCAGCACTCCCGCAGGCCGGGCGCCGGGTCCACCGACGTATGGACGTCCACGGCCGGCATGTTGCCCCACTGGCCGTTGTCCAGCTGGGTCCAGTACCAGACGTTGTTGCCGCCCGGGTGGTTGTCGCCGCGGCCCCAGCACGAGAACCAGCTGAAGGACGTGTTCATCTGGCCCCGCACCGCCGATCCGTACGACCGGTGCGCGTAGCCCTTGGCGCCGGCCCGGTTGCCGCAGTAGAGCTTGCCGTCCGAGCGGACTCCGCACTCGGCTGCGGGGCCGGCGGGCGCGGCGGTGGCGGGGGCCGTGACGGCGGCGAGGCTCGCCGTCAGGGCGGTCGAGGCGAGGGCGATCGCGAGCTTCTTGCCCAGGTTCAGATTCAGGTTCAGGTTCATGCGATTCTCCTTGAGGTGTGATGAGTGGGATGAGGGTGATGAGTGAGCTGTGAGGGGGCGGGGCGTCACGGGCAGGTGGGCACGCCGTCGAGCCAGGCCGGGCCCTTGATGTAGATGTTGGTGATCCACGCGCTGTGGTCCGGCAGATAGGACCAGGCATCGTTGGTGATGCCTTCGGCGGTGACCGGCTGGGCGTGGACCTGGCACTCGACGCGCACGGACGTCGGACCGGTGAACTTGTGCACCCGTGCGCTCGTCGTGGACGGCTCGGCATGCGTCCACACGTCCGTGCCCCAGGTGCTGAACGTCCCGCGCTCCGGGGCGCTGTTGATGCGTACGGCCCCGAAGTAGTCACCGCCCAGGCGTACATCGCTGACCATGATCCGGGTGCCGGACTGCCGCGCCTCGACCATCTTTCCCGCGCCGAGGTGGATCGCGATGTGGTGAATCCCGCGGGCGTTGCCGTAGACCAGCAGATCACCGGGGACCAGCGGCCCGGCCCCGTCCGCGGCGCCGAAACGTGCTGTGGCGTGCGGGGTGTTGAACTGGCTGTGGGCGGTGCCGTTCAGGATGTCCCGGCCGGTCGCCTCGGCGTAGACGTACCGGACGAGGCCCGAGCAGTCGAAGCCGCGCCGCTCGGGGTCGTGTTCGCTGGCCGGGTCGCTGGGGTCCACCACGCCGTAGGTGGGCCCGGGCGCCGGGCCGTGGCCGCCGCCCCACGAGTACCAGACGCCGATCTGCGAACAGGCCGCCCGTACCGCCTTCTCCGCCGCCGCCGAGGCGCCGGGTGCGAGGACGTCGCACCCTTCGGCGGCTGCCGCCCTCGGAGCCGCCGCCTGTGCCGGCCGCCCCGCAGGCCAGGCGATGAGCGACAGTCCGACGGCCGCCGCCGCGACTGCCGCTCTCCATCGGTTGCGCATTGCTGATCCCCGTTCATCTTCCGTCCGGTCTCCGGCTGTCCGGGTTCGGTCCGGCCCTTCGAGCCTGGGTCGTGGAGCCGGCCGCTGTCGAGGTGCCGGCTGTCTCCCGGTGCGACAGGAAACGGGAAACGTCCTGGGAAACGGCGCTCACGTCGGTGTTCCACAGCCGCACGGTGCCGTCATTGCTGCTGCTCACCACCGTGTGCGTCCGCGGGTCGAAGACGACGCCCCAGACCGCGCCGCTGTGGCCGGTGAGGGTGGCGGTGAGCCGGTGGTGTGCGGTGTCCCAGAGGCGCACGGTCCCGTCACTGCCGCTGCTCGCCAGCGCCTGGGCGCCCTCTTCGCCTTCCGGGCCATTCCGGCCTTCCGGACCGAAGGCGACCGCCCGTACCGCGCCGCTGTGGCCGGTGAGGGTGGCGGTGAGCCGGTGGTGTGCGGTGTCCCAGAGGCGCACCGTCCCGTCATTGCCGCTGCTCGCCAACGTCCGCCCGTCCTTGCTGTACGCCATACCGCGTACCGAACCCGTGTGGCCGCGCAGCACCGCGCGGACGTCCCGGTCCGCCACGTCCCACAGCCGTACCGTCAGATCGTCACCGCCGGCCGCCAGCGCCGTGCCGTCCGGGCTGAAAGCGAGGGTGTTCACGAAGTCCTGATGGCCCGTGAGGGTGGTGAGGAGTGTGCGGCGGCGTACGTCCCAGAGTCTGACCGTACGGTCGGCGCTCGCGGAGGCGAGGTGGTGTCCGTCGGGGGAGAAGGCGACGCCGAAGACGGAGCCGGTGTGGCCGGTGAGGGTGGTGAGGAGTGTGCGGCGGCGTACGTCCCAGAGTCTGACCGTACGGTCGGCGCTCGCGGAGGCGAGGTGGTGTCCGTCGGGGGAGAA
>NZ_JBSFTV010000061.1:0-11829 GCF_053591455.1 Streptomyces sp. NPDC003016 | reverse complement strand
AGGCGACGCCGAAGACGGAGCCGGTGTGGCCGGTGAGGGTGGTGAGGAGTGTGCGGCGGCGTACGTCCCACAGCTTGACCGTACGGTCCGCGCTCGCCGACGCCAGCAGCCGCCCGTCCGGCGAGAGCGCCGACTGCCAGGCCTCGGCGAAGGGACGCGCGGTGAGCGCCGCCCGGTCCAGGTCCCACAGCACCACCGACCGGTCGAAGCCCGCCGTGGCCACCACATGGCCGCCGCTGACGGCGGCCCCCAGGACGTAATCGGTGTGTCCGGCCAGCGTGGCGGTCACCCGGTGGCTCGCGGTGTCCCACACCTTCGCTGTGCCGTCCCCGCAGGCGCTCACGACGGTGGTCCCGTCCGCGCCGTACGCCACCGCGTTGACGTCGTCACTGTGCCCGGTGAGCGTGGCCCGGATCCGGAGGCGGCGTACGTCCCAGAGCTTGACCGTGCGGTCCGCGCCGCCCGAAGCGACGCTGTCCCCGTCGGGGCCGAAGGCCACCCCCAGCACGCCGTCGCTGTGCCCCCGCAGCGTCGACCTCGGCGTCGCCCGCACCGGCCGGCCGGCCACGTCCCAGAGCCTGACCGTGCGGTCCGCGCCGCCCGACACGACGCTGCGCCCGTCGGCGCTGAAGGCGACCCCGTGCACCTCGTCCCCGTGGCCCCGCAGCGTCGCCCGCACCTGCCGGCGCTCCACGTCCCACAGGCGCACCGTGCGGTCCGCTCCGCCCGACACCAGGCTCCGCCCGCCCGGGCCGAAGGCGACCGACCGTACGGCGCCGCCGTGGCCCAGCAGCGTCCCGGCCGGCCGGCGGTCCGCCACGCTCCACAGGCGCACCGTCCCGTCGGAGCCCGCCGACGCGAGCAGCCGCCCGTCGGGACTGAACGCCACGGCGATCACCGGGCCGCCGTGGCCCGTGAGCGTGTCCACGGGGCTGCGGTGGCCCGTCCCTGCCCACAGCCGCACCGCGCCGTCCGAACCGGCCGACGCCAGCAGCTTGTCGTCGGGGCTGAACGCCACGCCGTTGACCGGTCCCGTGTGCCCGCCGAGCCGGCCCGCGAAGTACCGCGCCTGCGTGCTGAGCAGCGCGCCGCGCGCCTCGGTGGTCGGCGCGGTGCGGTACGCCTCGGCCGCCAGCCGCATCGATGCCTCGGGCTGCCCGGACGCCAGGGCGCCGGACCGTACCGCCATCGCCTGGGACTGGGCGACACGGCGCTCGTCGAAGGCCCGGGACCGCTGGTGGAACGCCGCTGTGCCCGCGAGGAGCGCCAGGACCAGCAGCGCCGTCAGCAGCGCCAGCAGCCTGCGGTGGGTGCGGGCCCGGCGCCGCTCGGCCTGCTGCCTGTTCACCTCCTCCGCCCGGCAGACGTCGAGGAACTCGGCTTCCTGCGGCGTGAGTTCGGCCCTCCGGCCGGTACGGTCCGCCCATTCCCGTGCGGCGGCGAGCCGCGTCCCCCGGTAGAGGAGCCCGGCATCGCGCCCCTCGCGCACCCACTCGGCGGCGGCCTCGGCCAGCTGCTGGTGCACGAGCAGCCCGGCCCGGTCGGCGCCGATCCACCCGCGCAGCCGGGGCCAGGCGCGCAGCAGCGCCTCGTGGGCGATCTCCACCGCGTCGCTGTCGACGGTGACGAGCCGGGCCCGTACGAACGCGTCGAGCGCCGCCTCCACCCCGCGCCGGTCGGGCAGTTGTGTGAGCAGCCCCTCGCGGCTCGC
The DNA here is from genome assembly GCF_053591455.1 of Streptomyces sp. NPDC003016. Classification (NCBI taxonomy): domain Bacteria; kingdom Bacillati; phylum Actinomycetota; class Actinomycetes; order Kitasatosporales; family Streptomycetaceae; genus Streptomyces; species Streptomyces sp. NPDC003016. The sequence goes on along the minus strand of NZ_JBSFTV010000061.1, from coordinate 10,118 downwards.
CCTGCGCCGGGTCACCGCGTCGCCGTCCCCGCCCCCGGCGGAACCGCCGTCCCCGGCGCCGACCTGGACCAGCCGCACGAGCACCCGCCGCGCCATCTCCTGCTCGGCGGGGAGCAGCCGGGTGAACACGTCTTCGGCCGTCCGCGCGACCGCCCCGTGGATGCCGCCCGTCGTCTCGTACCCCGCGACGGTCAGTGTGCGGTCCGTACGCTGCTGCCAGGTGACCAGCAGCGCGTGGGCGAGCAGGGGCAGCGCGCCGGGGGAGGCGGGTGCGAGATCGTCCCGGCCGCCCCGGCCGGTGCCCCCGGACCCCACGTCGCGCAGCAACAGCCCGACCAGGCCCGGTTCCAGGGAAAGTCCCGCGCGTTCGGCCGGCCGCGTGATGGACTCGCGCAGTTCGGCGCCGGTCATCGGGCCGAGTGCGAACAGGCCGTGCGAGAAGACGGACGCCAGTTCCGGGTGGTCGAGGCACCGGCCGCTGAAGTCGGCCCGTACGCCCAGCACCACGACGCCCGGCGGCCGGCCGGTGTCCCCCTCGGCGGGGGTGGCGAGAGCGCAGAGCGCCGAGACGAAGGCGCGCTGCTCCGCCTCGTCCGCGCACAGCGTGAACGTCTCCTCGAACTGGTCCACCAGCAGCACCAGCCGCCGTCCCGGACCTGCTGCCAGCAGAGGCCGTACGGCGTCGGCGAGCCGCCGGGGCCGCGCCCGCAGCGACTGGGGGCCGATCCCGGGCTCCGCCCCCAGTGCCTCGGCCACGCACCGCAGCAGCTCCTTGAGCGGATGCGCGGTCGGCGTGCACACCACCACCGGCCAGCCGCCCGACCCCTCGACCGGCAGTGCGCCGCGCCGCAGCGCCGGCACCAGACCGGCCCGCAGCAGCGAAGACTTCCCCGCCCCCGACGACGCGACCACGGCGAGCGGTCCGCTGTCGGTCCGTTCGGCGAGCCGCCCGACCAGCTCGGCCGTCGCCCGCTCCCGCCCGAAGAACCACTGCGCGTGCTCGGGTCCGAAGGCCGCGAGACCCCGGTACGGGCATACGGGGCCGTCCGGGCCGGGCAGGCCGGTCGGCGTCGCCGTCGGCCGCCGCGCGGACGGTACGCCGGCCGCCAGCCGCACCAGGCGGCCGCCCGCGCCCAGCGCCTCGTCGCAGCGCCTGGCGACATCGGGCGTCGGCGGCTTGCCACCGTTCTCGATCTTGCTCAGATAGCCCTTGCTGTAGTGGATCGTCCGGGCCAGCGCCGTGAGCGAGATGCCTCGCTCGCTCCGCAGACGCCGTAGTTCTTCCCCGAAGGAGCATGCGCCCCGAACCCCGTCCATGCGGGGCACCGTACAGGCCCCTTACGGTCAGTTTCCTTACTCCGTAAGGCTTTTGCCTGAATCCTGGCCGCCGTGGCTTGCGCACCCCGCGGGCGGGGTAGGGGCCGGATCCTCACGCCGCCGCCCGCGGTCGCACGACCATCAGCGCCAGCGGCGCGCCCGCCCCGCACAGCGCGCCGACGCCCAGCCACAGCGGATCGTACGAACCGAACGCGTCCCGGGCCGCGCCGCCCGCGAACGCGGCCAGCCCGGCGCCCAGTTGGTGCGCCGCCCCGGTCCAGCCGAACACGATCGCGCTGTCCTCGCCGTACAGCTCCCGGCACAGCGCGAGCGTCGGCGGCACCGTGGCGACGTCGAGCAGCCCGAAGAGGACGACGAACGCGACCAGGGGCGCCCCGGCCTCCGCCGTGAGCAGCAGGGGCAGGGCGAGCAGGGTGAGGCCGCGCAGCGCGTAGTACGCGGCGAGCAGGCGCCGCGGATCCAGGCGGTCGGTCAGCCAGCCCGACGCGACGGTTCCCGCGACGTTGAAGACGCCGATCGCCGCGAGCAGCGACGAGGCGACCGTGGCGGGCATTCCGTGGTCGTGCGCCGCCGGGGTGAAGTGCGTCCACATGACGCCGTTCGTCGACGCGCCGCAGATCGCGAACGTTCCCGCGAGCAGCCAGAACGGGCCGGTGCGCGCGGACCGCGCGAGCACGCGAACGGTCCGCCGCGCCGCCCCGGGAACGGGCGCGGGCCGTTCCCGGGAAGCGCGCGCGGTGTGCTCCGAGGCCCCGTACGGCCGTAGTCCGACATCCTTCGGACTGTTACGCAGCAGCAGGAGTACGAGCGGCAGGGCCGCCAGAGCCGCCACGACGAGCGTCACGGCCGCGGCGCGCCACAGGTACCGCTCGACGGTCCAGGACAGCAGCGGCAGGAACGCGAACTGCCCGAACACGCCGGCCGCGGTGAGCACACCGGTGACCAGCCCCCGGCGGCGTACGAACCAACGGTCGGTCACGGTCGCGGCGAACGCCGTCGCCATCGATCCGCAGCCCGTGCCGACGAGGACGCCCCAGGAGAGCACGAACTGCCAGGGCTCGGTCATCACCGTGGTGCACAGCGCGCCCGCCGCGACGGCCGCCAGCGCGCCGCCCACGACCCGGCGCATTCCGAAGCGGTCCATCAGCGCGGCCGCGAACGGCGCGGTCAGGCCGTACAGCACCATGTTCACGGACGCGCCGAGCCCGATCGTGGAGCGCGACCAGCCGAACTCCCGGTGGAGCGGGCCGACGAGCAGCCCCGCCATGGTGGTGAAGGCCCCGGCCGCGACGATCGCGACGGCGGCGACCGCGGCGACCAGCCAGGCCCGGTGCACCCGTGCCCGTGCCCGCGGCCGTTCGTACGGACTTTCCGTGAGTCGGATCTGAACCATGCGTCCGACCCTGCGCCACTGGTCCGGCCCGGACCAGTGGCGAGATCGCCATGGTGTGAAAGAATCTCGCCATGACAGCGTTCCGGAGCCCGGGAAACCCGCACCGTGTCGCCGTCCTGGTGCGCGACGGGCTGCTCACCATGGAACTGGGCATCGTCCACCGGCTGTTCAGACAGGCCGTCTCGTCCGGCGGCGAGCCCCTCTACGAGGTCCTGACCTGCACACCGGAGCCCGGTGACGTCCGCACGGACGCCGACGTCACCGTCCGGGTCGCGCACGGTACGGACATCCTCGCCGAGGCCGACACCGTGATCGTCCCGGCCTCCGACGAGGACTACACGCCCCGCGCCGCACCCCGCCTGCCGCCCGGTCTGGCGGAGGCGATCGCCCGGATCCGCCCCGGCGCGCGCATCGCCTCCATCTGCACCGGTTCCTTCGTCCTCGCGGCGGCCGGACTGCTCGACGGCAAGCGGGCCACGACGCACTGGCGCTCCGCCGCCGACCTCCAACGGCTCCACCCGGACGTGCGCGTCGACCCCGGTGTGCTCTACACCGACGAGGGCGGCGTGCTCACGGCCGCCGGCGTCGCCTCCGGCATCGACCTGTGCCTGCACATGATCCGAGCCGACCACGGCTCACGGGTGGCCAACGAGGTGGCCCGCGGCACGGTCGTCCCGCCGCATCGCGACGGCGGCCAGGCGCAGTACATCCCGCGCCCCGTCACCGCCGCGCACCGGTCCTCCACGGAGCCCGCCCGCACCTGGGCGCTGGCGCACCTGGACCGTCCCATCACCCTGCGCGAGCTCGCCGACCGCGCCGCGATGAGCACCCGCACCTTCTCCCGCCGCTTCTGCGAGGAGGCCGGGCAGACACCGCTCCAGTGGCTCACCGGACAGCGCGTCGACCGCGCCCGCCACCTGCTGGAGGAGACGGACCTGCCGGTCGACCGGGTGGCGGCGGCGGTCGGCTTCGGCACCGCGGTGTCGCTGCGCCAGCATCTGCACGCCGCGCTGGGCGTCTCGCCGAGCGCCTACCGCGCCACCTTCAGGGGCGTGGCGGCGACGGATGCCGACGGGCGCCGTCCGGCTTAGCCTGGGAAGGCCCGTACGGCACATACGCCCGTACAACGAGGCAAGGAGCCAGATGTGAAGCCGGACGCCAGCATCTCCTACCACGAGGTGGTCTTCAGGGACCGGGCCGCGGGATACGCGTTCCTCACCCGGTCGACGGCCACCAGCGAGAACACCATCGAGTGGGACGACGGCAGTACGTACCCCGTCGTCGATGTCGAGATCTCCTCGGAGAGCCACCCGTTCTACACCGGCAGGGCCCGGACGGTGGATACGGAGGGGCGGATCGCACAGTTCGAGCGGCGGTTCGGGCAGGGCGAGCAGGACGGGAAGGGGGAGCAGGGCGGGCAGGACAGGAATGTCGGGCAGGACGGCCGGGGCGGTCCGGCCGGCCGGGGCCAGTTGCCCGGCTAGCCGACGGCTACATGTCTTCCAGCCCCTCGTCGAGCACTTCGAGCTCGTTGTCCAGGCCCTTGAGCTCGTCGTCCTCCTCGTCCTCCTCCGGAGCGTCCGGATCGATGTCCGGTTCCTCCTCGGAGAGAAGCTGGTCCAGTGACTCGCCCCGACGCGCCTCTTCCGCGGTGTTGCCGAAGAATTCCGCGGGCGACCAGTGCTCGGGCGGCGCTATGCCCGCGTCGAGCGGGTCGTACTCCAGGTCGTCGCTCTCGAGCGTGTCCTGTGCGTCCAGGACGCCGTCGTCCTCGGGAGGAACCACGTTGTCTTCGCTCATGTGTCCCGCTCCGTGCCTCGTCCGGCCCGATGGTGCTGCCCATGATGCCCACGCTGCCGCAGGCGGGCGCCCCCCGCATCCGGAACGGAGGCGCGGCACAGGGAACACCACGGCACAGGGAACACAGGGACGAGGGATGTTCCCCGAATGCGGTCCGGGTACGCGGGAACCAGAATGCCGACTGATCGACGAAACAAGGAGGCGGTATGAGCGAGGAATCCGTTTCGAAGCTGGACCCGTCGGGGGTGACCCCCGACAGGCTGCTGCACACCGGTGCCACCGACGACGTCACGCCCGAGGACCTGGTGCTCTCCTCCGGGCGAGACGTGACTCCGGAGACGCTGGAGTGGGCGCGGCGCCGGCTGGAGAAGGAGGGCCGCTCGGCGCTCGACACACAGCTTCCTTAGCTGCTGCCGCGACAGCACACCCGCACTCACGCACTCCGCCCCGCACAGACCGTTCTGTGCGGGGCGGAGTGCGTGGTGCCGGCGCGGTGCGGCGAGCTGTGTGCCGGGGCTGTGCGCGGTCCTCTCAGCGCCTCGCGCAGACACGGATGACGAACGCGGCGAACTGGTCGGCGGGCAGGGCACGCGCCAGGTCCGCCTCGCTGATCACACCGGCCGGTCTGCCGTTCTCCAGAATCACCAGCCGGCGGATGCGCGCCTCGCTCATCACCCGTACGGCTTCGTAGGCGTCGACGGTCGCCTCGACCGCCACGGGGGCGCCCTCCGCGAGATCGCCCGCCGTGACCTGCGTGGGATCGCCGCCCGCGGCGATGCACTTCACGATGATGTCGCGGTCGGTGACGATGCCGATGAGTTCGTTGCTGCTTTCGCTGCGCTTCACGGGAAGCGCGCCGATGCGGTGGGCGCGCATCATCTTGGCCGCGCGGTTGAGCGTGTCGGTTGCCAGGATGCATCGGACGCCAGGGGTCATCAGGTCACGGACAGCGGTCATGGGAGTCCTCCGAGGTGTGCGTATGCGCCACCGCCATGCTGGACGTCCCCTGACTTGTAGGCGAGCGGTTGAGGGCGTATGGGTGACCGTGCGTGAACGTGGCACACCACACCTCGCAGGACGCCGCACCCCGGCCGGACCTCAGTCGGACCTCAGCAGGGCCTCACCGGGACGGCGCCGGGCGGCCGATGTCCGGCGCGCCGGGCCGCAGCGAACTGCGGCCCGCCCGCCAGGCGCCCAGCACATGCTCCTCCCAGCGCGACTCCAGCAGTACGCTCGCCCGGATCCCGAACGCCACGTCCCCGGCCAGTTCCGGCTCCCTGGCCAGCAGGTCCCCGATCACATCGTGGCGCATCACCTGTTCGTGCACGGCGTCCGCCTCGATGTGCTCGGTGAAGAAACGCGTGCACTCCTCGCCCGCGCCCAGCCGCTCCAGAGCCTTCGCCATCCGGCGCGCGCCGGGCGGCGAGGTGATCTCCAGCGTGGCGAAGTTCCCGACCATCGCGCCGCGCAGCGCACGGTGCAGACCGAAGAGCGACATCACGTTGACGGTGGCGAGGGTGACGGCGGGCGCGAACTCCAGATACCGGCCGTAGCTCGCGTCCAGTCCCGCGCCCTCCATCAGGTCGGCGAACAGCCGGGCGTGCACCCGCTCGCCGCGGCCGCCGCCGAACTCGTCGAACTCGACCGCCACCAGCGACGCCTTGGCCTGCCCCTCCAGCCGGGGGATCACCCAGGCCTGCGGGTCGGACTCCTTCAGCTGGTAGAGCGAACGGTGGGCCAGGTACTCACGCATCTGCTCCCAGGTGCCGTCGTGCATCAGGTGGTGGGAGGCTCCGTCGCCCTCGACCGGCTCGACGAGCAGGGCGTCCAGTTCCGCTGTCACGTCGTCGCCGCCCGGTGCCGCCGCGCGCAGCGCGCCCAGGAAGGCGTCCTCCATGGCACCGCGGAGCCGCAGCAGGTCCAGGTCCCACTCCTGGGAATCGGAGACGCCCCGGAACCCCCGGTAGTGCGGCTCGTACGCCGTGTAGAGCGCCAGCTGGAGATCGTCCCCGAACGGATCCGCGGAAGCGGCCTCCTCCAGCGGCAGACCGCCGGGCGGGGGAGACCCGAGCAGTATGTCCCGTACGGCACCCGACAGGGGCCCGCGCGAGGGGGGCAGTTCAGCGGTGGTGGTCATGCGTCGTCACCCTTGCCGTTCTTGGCGTGGTCCTTCTCGTCGTTTTCGTCGTTCGCGTCCTTCTCGCCCTCGAAGTCCTCGACCTTCTCCAGAGGGCGTACGGCGGGACCCTGGAGCACCTCGCCGCCGATCCCGAACCGGGAGCCGTGGCACGGACACTCCCAGGCGCGTTCGGCGTCGTTGAACCGCACGATGCAGCCCATGTGCGTGCACCGGGCCGACAGCGCGTGCAGCTCGCCCGCGTCGTCGCGGTGGACCGCCAGCTGACGGGCGCCGCTGCGCACCACCGCGCCCTCACCCGGCGCGATCGCCGAGGCGGGCCCGCCGCCCGCAACGAACGGCAGCCGGTCGCCCACGAAGTGCCCGGCCGCCGCGGCCTGGAACCGCAGCAGTGACGGAGCCTCCTTCAGCGGCTGGAGGCGCACCGGGTCGTACAGATCCGCCCAGGGCAGCTTCTGCCCGGTGATCCGTGCGGCGAGCAGTTTGCCCGACATCACGCCGCCGGCCATGCCCCAGCCGTTGAAGCCCGCCGCCACGAAGGTGTGACGCGCGCGCGGATGCAGCGCGCCCACGAAGGGGACACCGTCCGTCGGCTCGTTGTCCTGGGCGGCCCAGCGGTGGGTGAGCCGCACGTCCGGGAAGCGCTCCGTGGTCCACCGCTCCAGCCGCTCGTACCGTTCACCCACACGGCCCGCTCCCGGGGTGAACTTCTCACCCGTGACGATGAGCAGCCGCTGTCCCTCGCCGTACGGAGCGGTCCGCACCGAACGCGTCGTTCCCTCGGGCGTCAGATACATGCCTCCCGGGTCCTGCGCGGCCGGGATGACGCCGGCCACCACCAGCTCGCGGTGCGGCTTCAGCCGCGCGAAGAGGAGCGACCGGTCGAAGACCGGGTAGTGCGTGGCGACCACGACATCGCGGGCCGTGACCGTGCGCCCGTCCTCCGTCGTCAGCCGGCACGGCTCGCCTTCCTCCAGCCCGACGACCCTGGACTCCTCGAAGATCTGCCCGCCGCGCCCCTCCAGGTCGGCGAGGAGGGCGTACAGGTACTTGCGCGGATGGAACTGGGCCTGTTCCTCCACGCGCACCGCGCCCGCGACGGGGAACGGCAGTCCGGTCTCCTCCACGTACGACGCGGGCAGCCCGGCCTCGCGCGCGGCCTGTGCCTCCTCCTCGACCGTACGGGCCTCCTTGGCCGTCTCGGCGTACGTGAACGCCGGAACGCGCTCCAGTTCGCAGTCGATCCCGAGTTCGTCGCACACGGCCACCACGTGACCGATGGCGTCCTGCTGCGAGCGGGCGTACAACGCGGCGCCCTGGGCCCCGCGGGTGCTGCGCAACCGCTGGTAGACCGTCCCGTGCAGGGCGGAGAGCTTGGCCGTGGTGTGGCCGGTCACTCCGGCGGCGACCCGGTTCGCCTCCAGCAGCGCGACCGACCTCCCGGCCCGGACGAGCTCCCAGGCCGTACAGATCCCGGCGATACCCGCGCCGATCACCGCCACGTCCACGTCCAGACCTTCGGGCGGGCGGGGGCGCGCAGCGGTGTCGCCGTACTCCATCCAGTACGAACCGGGGCGGACGGGAACATCACTCATGTGCAGCTCCTTCTGGCAGGGCCGTTACGACCAGGGGTTTTCGAGGTACCCGCGTCTCATGCGCCTACTCAGACCACCTGGTGTCTATGCCCCACTGGAAGACACCGAACTGCTCGCACGGACCGCCCGTGAGGAACCGCGGATGCTCGGTGCCGACGTGCTCGACGTCGGCACCGGCACGGGCGCCCTCGCCCTGGTGGCCGCCGAATCCGGGGCGGCCAGCGTCACCGCCACCGACCTGTCGCGCAGAGCCGTTCTCGCGGCCCGGCTGAACGCCCGGCTGCGAGGACATCCGATCCATGTCCGCCGCGGTGACCTGCTGAGCACGGTGGCGAAGCAGAGCTTCGACGTGATCCTTTCGAATCCGCCGTACGTCGCCTCCCCCGGCGGCGTACCGGCGAAGAGCGCCGACCTCACCTGGTGGGCGGGTGCGGACGGACGCGCGGTGCTGGACCGGCTGTGCGTGCAGGCGCCGCCCCTGCTGAGGCCGGACGGCGTACTGCTGGTGGTGCATTCGGCGCTGTGCGGCGTCGGCGCGACCGTGGACGCCCTGACCGCCCAGGGGCTGCGGGCCGGGCCCGTCGCCCACGAGACAGTGCCGTACGGGCCGGTGATGCGCCGGCACGCCGCATGGCTGGAGGCCCGGGGCCTGGTGGACCCGGGCGAGACGAAAGAGGAACTGGTGGTCATCCGTGCCTGGCGCAGCTGAGAGTGGAACCCCCCGGGCGCAGGACGACCGCGCCGTCCGGCGGGTCGTCGTCGACCCGCAGGGCCCGGTGCTGATCGAGGGCCCCGTCGAAATCACTCTGCCGGACGGTACGACCGCCCGCTCCGACCGGTTCACGGTGGCCGTGTGCACCTGCCGGCGCAGCCGCCGCTACCCCTGGTGCGACACCAGCCACCGCCGCAAGGCGAATGCCCGGCCCGCTACCGGGTATCCGGCCGGCTCCGGTGAACGGACAGCCGGTTCCGCATCCGCGACAGGAGGAACGATGACGACCGCACGCCAGATCATGTCCAAGGGCACGGAGTGCGTGGGCGAGCAGGAGACTCTGGCGGACGCCGCCCGGACGATGGCGCGGCTCGGCGTGGGCGCCCTGCCCGTCTGCGGCACCGGAGAAAAGCTCAAGGGCATGCTGACCGACCGCGACATCGTGGTGCGGGCGCTCGGAACGGGCAAGGACCCGGGCACGACGAAAGCCTCCGAACTGGCCCAGGGCGAAGTGGTGTTCGTCCGGGCGGACGACGACGTCGACCAGGTGCTCCGCACGATGACGCGGCACAAGGTGCGCAGGCTCCCGGTGATCGACGACCACCGGCTGGTCGGCATGATCGCCCAGGCCGACGTCGCCAGGGCGCTGCCCGCACCACAAGTCGGTGACCTCCTGGAGGCCCTGTCCACGGACTGATCATGGGCGACATTCTGGTGGGCACCTGCTCGTGGACCGATCCCGCGCTGGTCTCCAGCGGCTGGTACCCGCAGGGCGCCAGGGGAGCCGAGGGGCGGCTGCGGCACTACGCCTCCCGGTTCCCCGTGGTGGAGGCCGACAGCACGTTCTACGCCCTGCCTTCCGAGCGCGTCAGCGCCCTGTGGGCCGAGCGCACCCCCGAGGGCTTCCTCTTCGACGTGAAGGCGTTCGCCCTCCTCACCGGGCACGGCGCCCGGGTGGGCGCGCTTCCGGCCGACCTGCGCCCGGCGGGCCTGGCCCCGACGGCGTGGGTACGGAAGTCCCAGCTGCCCCCGGAAGCGGTGACGCGGCTGTGGCAGCGGTTCACGGCCGGCGTCGCGCCCGACCTACCCGCCCTCCGGACGCCCCGGTTCCTCCTCGGCTCGGGGCGGCAAGCTCAGCCTCCC
>NZ_JBSFTV010000060.1:0-35710 GCF_053591455.1 Streptomyces sp. NPDC003016 | reverse complement strand
ATCGGCGTCCTGCGCAGCACCACCCGCCCCGTCTACGACACCCTCATGGCCGACCAACTCGACACCGCCACCGAACAGAACGGCAAAGGCGACCTCGCGGCGCTGCTGGCGGGCAACGACACGTGGACGGTCGTCGGCTGACGTCACCGCGCGCCGGTGGGTGAGAGGGGCGCCCGGTCCTGAAGGACCGGGCGCCCCTCTTTCGTGCCCGCGCGCGCCCGTCGGCCCCGCGCGCCGGTCTGTTCGTGTCCCGTGCGCCGGTCTCTTCGTGCCCGCGCGCCGGTGTTCCGTGTCCCGCGCGCCGGATGTCATGACCGTACGGAGATACGGGCATGACATCCGGGCCGGGTCGGCGCTACCTTCAGCAGGATGATGTGCGCGGGTCGGGAGGGCGAGTGAAGTCGGTCAACGAACAGCGGTCGGGGTTGCTGTACGGCATTGGCGCCTACGGGATGTGGGGGCTCGTCCCCCTCTTCTGGCCGCTCCTCAAGCCCGCCGGCGCGATGGAGATCCTGGCCCACCGCATGGTCTGGTCCCTCGCCGTCGTCGGCGTGGTGCTGGTGGTGGTACGCCGGTGGGCATGGGTCGGGGAGCTCGTCCGTCAGCCCCGGAGGCTGGGGCTGATAGCCGTCGCCGCGACCGTCATCACCGTCAACTGGGGTCTCTACATCTGGTCCGTCAACAACGGCCAGGTCGTCGAGGCTTCGCTCGGATACTTCATCAATCCGCTGGTCACCATCGCCATGGGTGTCCTGCTGCTGAAGGAACGGCTGCGGCCCGTGCAGTGGACGGCGGTCGGGGTGGGCTTCGCGGCGGTGCTGGTACTGGCTGTCGGGTACGGGCGACCGCCCTGGATCTCCCTGGTCCTGGCGTTCTCGTTCGCGACGTACGGCCTGGTCAAGAAGAAGGTCAACCTCGGCGGCGTGGAGTCACTGGCCGCCGAGACCGCCGTCCAGTTCCTCCCCGCGCTGGGTTACCTGCTCTGGATCGGGTCGCACGGGGACGCGACCTTCGGCACGGAGGGGCTGGGGCACGCGGGGCTGCTCGCCACCACCGGCATCGTGACCGCCGTCCCGCTGGTCTGCTTCGGTGCGGCGGCGATCCGGGTGCCGTTGTCGACGCTGGGGCTGTTGCAGTACCTCGCGCCGGTCTTCCAGTTCGGGCTTGGTGTCGTGTACTTCCACGAGGCGATGCCGCCGGAGCGCTGGGCCGGCTTCTCGCTGGTGTGGGCGGCGCTGGCGCTGCTGACGTGGGACGCGCTGCGTGCGGCGCGGCGGGGGCGGGCGGAGGCGGTACGGCTGGCCGCGATAGCGGCGACTGCCGCCGCGGCGCCGGCCGCTGCGCCGGCCGCGGGCGCGGGTGGGGCTGCGGGCGCGGGTGGCACGTTGGGCTCCGCGTCCGAGCCGGCGTCGGCGTCGGCGTCCAAGCCCGTGCCTTAGGGGAGCGCCCCCGCGGGGGCGCTCCCCTCCCCCGCCCCCTCCCGAAACCGGGGCTCCGCCCCAGACCCCGCTCCTCAATCGCCGGAGGGGCTCCAAAGGAGCCCCTCCGGGTGCCTGGAACAGGTGGCTGGGAACAGGTGGCTGGCCCCGGGCGCCTATCCCACCGGTACAGCCCCCGGTTGCGCGTCGGCCGGCCGGGACGCCTCCAGCGGCGTCCGCCCACCACGCCCGCCGCTTCCGCCCCGCAGGCCGAATGCCGTGATCACCGCGCCCGCGACGACCATCACCGCGGGCACCGCCAGCGCGGCCCGGAACGCGCTGAGGGTGGATTCCGGGGAGCCGTCGCCGCCCGCCGCCACCAGGCCGTACACCGCCGTCACCGCCGAGATCCCGACGGCGGATCCGAACTGCGTCGCGGTGGCGAGCAGTCCGCTCGCCACCCCCTGCTCCTTCTCTCCGATGCCGTCCGTCGCCGCGATCGTCAGCGGCCCGTACGCCAGCGCGAACGCCGTGCCCGTCAGGAACAGCGCCGGCAGCATCACGGTGTACGACCAGTCGAGGCCGACCGGCAGGAACAGCGTGTACGACACGATCGCCAGCACGAATCCGCCGAAGATCACCCGGGCGTTGCCGAACCGGTCGACCAGGCGCGGGGTCAGCGTCGGTGCGAGGACCGCGTCGACGCCCATCACGACCAGGGCCAGCGCCGTCTCCAGGGACGACCAGCCACGCAGTTCCTGGAGGTAGAGCGTGACCATGAACTGGAAGCCGAAGAAGGAGCCGACGAAGAGCAGCGCGCCCAGGTCGGCGCGGACCATCGACGCCTGGCGCAGGATGCCGAGCCGTACGAGCGGGGCGGCCGAGCGGCGCTCGACCGTCACGAACACCGTCACGAGCAGCAGCCCGGCGGCCACCACGGTGGCCGTCAGCCGCCAGCCGTCGAAGCCGTGCTCCAGCCGTACGATCCCGTACACCAGCAGCAGCATCGCCCCGGCGGCCGTCGCCGCGCCGGCCAGGTCGAAGGCCCCGCTGCGGCGGGCCGGCCGGATCTCCGCCGGGAGCAGCCGCAGTGCCGCGGTCAGGATGAGGCCGCCCAGCAGGACCGGGGCGAAGAACACCCACCGCCAGCCGAGCTGGGTCAGCAGCCCGCCGATGACCAGGCCGAGCGAGAAGCCGCCCGCGGCCGTGCCGGCGAAGACGAGCAGGGCCTTGTTGCGCTCCGGGCCCTCCTCGTACGAGGTGGTGATGATCGACATCGCGGCCGGAGTCATGAAGGCCGCGGCCACGCCGGTCACGAAGCGGGCGGCGATCAGCATCCAGCCCTCGGTGGCGAACCCGCCGAGCGTGGAGAAGCCGAGGAAGACCGCGAGCCAGGTCAGGAACATCCGCCGCCTGCCGAGCAGGTCGGCCGCGCGGCCGCCGAGCAGGGTGAATCCGGCGTATCCGAGGACGTAGGCGCTCATCACCCAGGCCGCGGTGGCAGTCGGCAACTCCAGGTCGGATCTGATGGAGGGCACGGCGACCGACAGCATGGCGACGTCGATGCCTTCGAGGAAGATGGTGCCGCAGAGTACGAGCAGCAGTGCCCAGGCGCGTCGGGTCATGGGTAAGGGCCTTCCGTATCAGGTCAGTTATCGGGATGCCGGTCGGTTCCCTCTTGTAACCACTGGCATCCTGCGGCAGCATCACGACGTATGGAAGAAGGCACTTTGAAGTCACCGAGTAACTGCGAAGTCACCGACTCCCAGGGGGTGTACGGCGACACCGACCCCTTCCAGTGGGACACCCGCGAGGACTGCGAGGTCCGCCAGATCCTCGACCGCGTCGCCGACAAGTGGTCGCTGCTGGTCATCGCGCTGCTCGACAACCACGTACTGCGCTTCACCGAACTGCGGCGCAGGATCGACGGCATCAGCCAGCGCATGCTGACGGTGACGCTGCGCCAGCTGGAGCGCGACGGGCTGGTCAAGCGGACGGTGCACCCGGTGGTTCCGCCGCGTGTGGAGTACGAACTGACGCCGCTCGGCGCGACGTTGCACACCACGATCCGCTCCTTGGTGACCTGGACCGAGAAGCACCAGAACGAGATCGCGGCGGCCCGCGCCGACTATGACGCCCGTACGGCGGCCGGGGAGGCAACGACGGAGGCGGCGGAAGCGGATGCGGATGCGGCGGAGAAAGCTCCTGCCGCTGCGGCTTCCGCCCGCTGACTCCAGCTCAACTCCCGTTATTCGGGGGCCACTGGCCGCAGCGCCGCGGCGCCGCGCGAGGCGTCCCTCAGCCGTCCGCCGGGGCAGCGCCCTCGCTGCGGCGGGCGCGGTGGGCGCGCACCTTGTTACGGTTTCCGCAGCGTTCCATCGCGCACCAGCGGCGGCGGCCGGGGCGCGAGGTGTCGACGAACAGCAGACAGCAGTCGTGCGAGCCGCATGCGCGGATGCGGTGGGCGTACGGTCCGGTGAACAGGTCGACCGCGTCGCGCGCCACCGTCGACAGCAACCGGTCCCCGGTCGCGCCCGGCGCCCACGCGCGCACGGCGCCCGCTCCCGCGACCACGTCGATACGGGCGGCCAGCGGCTCCCCCGCCGCCCGCTCGTTGACCACGTCGAGGTCGGCGGCGGCCAGGGCGCGGCCGTGGGCGCGGTCGGCGGCCAGCCGGTGGAGCGCGTCGCGCAGGGTGCGCGCGTCCGACAGCTCGCCTTCGCTCACGGCCAGGTCGAGCCCGGCCGGCAGTCGGCTCTGCTCCGCCCATCGCACCAGGTCGATGGGGGTGCGCAGCGCTTCGTACCGGGCGAGCGGCCCGGGGCCGCCGGTCGGCAGCAGTTCGAGGCAGAGGGCGCCCGCGTCGAAGAGATACGGACGGCCCTGCGGCGTACGCAGGGTCAGTCCGGGCGTTTCCGTTGCGCGCTCCATCACGTAACCACTATAACCGGTTACCATGACACTGCACTGGAAGCTCGTCGTCGACGCCAACGACCCGCACGCCCAGGCCGACTTCTGGGCCGCGGCCCTCGGCTACGAGGTGGAGGACAACAGCGCCCTGATCGAGCGCCTCATCGGTTTCGGCGCCGTAGCGCCCGACGCGACGGTGGAATTCCACGGCCGCCGCGCCTTTCGCGATCTGGTCGCCGTCCGGCATCCGGACGACCCGTACGACAAGGACACGGGGACGGGGCTCGGCCGCCGGATCCTCTTCCAGCGCGTACCGGAGACGAAGACGGTCAAGAACCGGCTGCACATCGACGTGCACGCCGAGCCGGGTACGCGGGAGACCGAAACCGCCCGCCTGGAGGCGTTCGGCGCGGCCGTCGCCCACCGCGTGAAGGAGCCCGGGGGCGAATGGGTGGTCATGACGGATCCCGAGGGAAACGAGTTCTGCGTGCAGTGAGGCGGCTTCCGCGCCACTCACACCGTCCGGCATCCGAACAGCGGTGACCGGTTTCCGCTCTTGACGGTGGGTCAGTCCCTCGCTGAACATTCAGCACGCGCAGCCACGCACCGCCACGCACGGCCCACGCACAACCGATGCACCATCAGCTCCAATGCCCCGCGCCGCCGCACGCGTCGCGGGGCGTCTCGCACGTTCCGTCTGTCCCCGTACGGAATCCGGAGCCCCCACATGAACCTCTCCAGCACCGCCGGACGCACCGCCGCGACCGTCGCCCTCGCCCTCACCGGCCTGGTCGCCGCCACCGCGCCCGCCGCGTCCGCCACCACCACCGCTACCCCGTCCGCGGCACTTGCCGCCCCCGACATACCCCTCGCCAACGTCAAGGCGCACCTCACCCAGCTCCAGTCGATAGCCACCTCCAACGGAGGCAACCGCGCACACGGCCGCCCCGGCTACAAGGCATCCGTCGACTACCTGAAGGCCAAGCTGGACGCCGCCGGATTCACCACCTCCGTCACGACGTTCACCTCCGGCGGCGCGACCGGCTACAACCTCATCGCCGACTGGCCGGGCGGCGACCCCAACCAGGTCCTGATGGCCGGCGCACACCTCGACTCGGTCGCCTCGGGCCCCGGCATCAACGACAACGGATCCGGTTCCGCCGCCGTCCTGGAGACCGCCCTCGCCGTCTCCCGCGCCCAGCTCAAGCCCGCGAAGCATCTGCGGTTCGGCTGGTGGGGCGCGGAGGAGCTGGGGCTCGTCGGATCCAAGGCGTACGTCAACAGCCTTCCCGCCACCGAGCGTTCGAAGTTCTCCGGCTACCTCAACTTCGACATGATCGGCTCGCCGAACCCCGGCTACTTCGTCTACGACGACGACCCGGTCATCGAGAAGACCTTCAAGGACTACTACACGGGCCTCGGCGTCCCGACCGAGATCGAGACCGAGGGCGACGGCCGCTCCGACCACGCCAACTTCAAGAACGTGGGCATACCGGTCGGCGGTCTCTTCACCGGCGCGAGCCGTACGAAGACGAGCGCCCAGGCCCAGAAGTGGGGCGGCACCGCCGGGACGGCCTTCGACCGCTGCTACCACTCCTCCTGCGACACCACGGCGAACATCAACGACACCGCCCTGGACCGCAACAGCGACGCGATCGCCCACGCCGTCTGGACGCTGGGCGCCGGACCCACCACCCCGCCCGGCGACGTGTACGAGAACACCGCCGACGTCACCGTCCCGGACAACGGCGCGGCCGTCACCTCGTCCGTCGCCGTCTCGGGCCGCACGGGCAATGCCCCGGCCACCCTCCAGGTGGGGGTGGACATCAAGCACACCTGGCGCGGTGACCTGGTCGTCGACCTCGTCGCGCCCGACGGGACGGCGTACCGGCTGAAGAGCTCCAGCAGCAGCGACTCGGCCGACAACGTGATCACCACCTACACGGTGGACGCGTCGAGCGAGCCGGCCAACGGCACCTGGAAGCTCAGGGCCCAGGACATCGCCGCGCAGGACACCGGCTACATCGACAGCTGGAAGCTCACCTTCTGACAACTGGCCGCCGACATCTGGCATCTGGCATCTGGCAGGTGCCGGTAGCACGGATCAGCGCCACGGCCCGGCCCTGATCGGGCCGGGCCTTCGCCGCACCACCGTCATCCGCCATTCGGCTTCCGTACGGAGGCCTTCGCCCCCGGACTCACCAACGTCCAGGCAACGAACCTGCCGAAGCGGACCGACGCCGCCCTCGTGCCCAGGGGGCGGCTCAGGCCGTGATGTCCTTCGTCGTGAAGCGCGCCCAGGCCGCGGAGCCGAACACCGCCGCGTACAGCGCCTGGAGTCCGAGGTTGTCCAGCACCTCGTCCCAGTAGAGCGGCTCGCGCAGCAGGTCCGTGAAGGACAGCCAGTGGTGCGTGAAGAGATACGGATGGACCACGGCCAGCTGCGGGATCGTGTCCAGGATCTGCACCGTGATCAGCAGTCCGACCGTCGTCGCCATCGCCGCGACGCCGCTGTTGGTGAGGGTCGAGACGAACAGGCCGATCGCCGCGAGCCCGACCAGCGAGGCCGCCACGACCACCGCGATCAGCACGGCCCGTACCAGCCCGTCCCCGAAGCCGATCCGCGTGCCCGAGATGGTGGTGACTTCGCCCAGTGGGAAGAGCAGGGCCCCGGTGACCAGCGCGGACACGGCCACGACCAGGGTCGCGACCAGGCAGAAGACCATCGTGGACGCGAACTTGGCGAGCAGCAGCCGGGTACGTCCGGCCGGGGCGACCAGCAGATAGCGCAGCGTGCCCGCGTTCGCCTCGCCCGCCACCGCGTCGCCCGCGACGACGCCGACGGCCATCGGCAGGAAGACCGGCAGGGTCGCGGCGAGCGCGGCGAAGACGAGGAAGAGACCGTTGTTGGTGATCTGCGTGAGGAAGGCCGGTCCTGCGCCGCCCCCTCCGCCGCCGGCCGACGAGCCGTCGCTCGTCTCGATCTTCACGGCGATGCCGATCAGTACGGGTACGGCGGCCAGCACCGCCAGCAGCGCGAGCGTGCGCCAGCGCCGGAAGGTGGTGGTCAGCTCGGACCGCAGGAGCCCGAGCGTCCACAGCGGGCTGCGGGCCCGCGGGCTCTCCTGCCGGACCGTCGTCTCAGCCCGCGACATCGAAACCCTCCCCCGTCAGCGCCACGAACGCGTCCTCCAGCGAGGCCCGTTCGACGCCGAAGGACCTCACCCGCACATCGGCCCGCACGAGTGCGGTGTTGAGGTCCGCCAGGTCCACGTCCCCCGGCGGCAGTTCTCCGGTCACCCGGTCCTCCGTGACCGTCAGACCGGTGACACCCAGCTCCTTGAGCACCCGTGCCGCGTCCGCCGCGTCCGGTGTGGTGACGGCGAGCCGCCCGCGCGCACCGGCCGCCAGCTCGGCGACCGGGCCCTGGACGATCAGCCGCCCCCGGGCCATCACCGCCGCGTGCGTGCACACCTGCTCGATCTCGTCGAGCAGGTGCGAGGAGAGGAAGACCGTCGTGCCGTCCGCCGCCAGCTCCCGCACCAGCGAACGGATCTCGCGCATGCCCTGCGGGTCGAGGCCGTTCGTCGGCTCGTCGAGCACGAGCAGCCGGCGCGGCCGGAGCAGCGCGGACGCGAGCCCGAGCCGCTGCTTCATTCCCAGCGAGTACGCCTTGGCCTTCTTGCTCCCCGCGGCCGTCAGGCCCACCCGGTCGAGCGCCGCCGCGACCCGTGCCCGGCGGGTGCGCGGATCGGCCGCCGGGTCGGCGGAGTCGTAACGGATCAGGTTGTCGCGGCCCGACAGGAACCCGTACAGCGCGGGCCCCTCGATGAGCGCGCCCACCTCGGGCAGCACGCTGCGGGCGGCGCGCGGCACGGGTCTGCCCAGCAGGGTCGCCGTACCGGACGTCGGCTCGATCAGGCCCATCAGCATCCGGATGGTGGTCGTCTTCCCCGAGCCGTTGGGCCCGAGGAAGCCGAAGACACTGCCGGCGGGGACGGTGAGATCGAGGCCGTCGACGGCGAGCTGCCCGCCGCGGAAACGCTTGGTGAGCCCCCGTGTGTCGATCACGGCCTCACTGTTCACGGCGGACAGCTCCTCCATCCCGGCTCCGCCTTGTCCGCCTTACTTCCTCTCCTCGCTCACTTGGCCGCGTCGGCGGCCCGGACCAGTGCGTCCTTGGTGACCGCGCCGACGTACACCTTGCCGTCGTCCGTCATCAGGGCGTTGACGAGGCGGGTCTCGAAGACCGTGCCCGAGCCGAACTCACCGGACACCTTGTCGCCCAGCGCGTCCATGAACTGCTCGGCCTCCGGCGGCACGTCGCCCTTCTCCGGTGCCTTGAAGCCGGCGTCGTCGCCCGCCGCGCCGCCGGGGGACGAGATCTCGGCGACCGAGGTCCAGCCCTCGCCGACGACGTTCAGCCCCTCGAAGTCCTTCAGGCCCTCCTCGCCCTTGAAGTCCTTCTTGAAGTCCTTCTCCTGGGCCTTCAGCTCGTCGTCGCCCTCGGTCACCTTCGTGCCCTTGGGCGGGGTGAACGTGAAGGTGTCCGCGGACGGCTTCCCGAAGTCGACCTTCGTGAAGCCCACGTCGATCGCGGCCTTGCCGCCGCTGCTCGGTGTGAGCGTGAACTTGAGCGGTACGCCGTTCTCCGCGTCGACCGCGACCCGGACGGACCCGATCGTCGAACCGGACTGCTCGGGCCTGATGAGCAGCTGGTACGCGTCCCGGCCGGCGACCTGCGTCGTACCGTCGACCGTCACCGCGGTGGTGTCGTCCGCGGCCTTCAGCGCCTCCTCGGCGAGCCCCTTCGGCGTCGTCGGGACCCCCTCGGGAAGCTTCTCCTGCTTGCCGGAGTCCCTGGCCGAGTCCTTGCCCGAGTCCTTGGCCGAGTCCCTGGCGTCCGCGGGCGCCTTGGTGTGGAATGCCTCGTTCGAGGCACTGTCGTACGCCCAGACCTCGCCGGCGTTGTGCATCAGGCTGTACTCCGCGGCGTCGTCCAGGACCGACACCCGCTGCTTGTCCGGGCCGTCGGCCGCGACGCGCAGCGTGTGCGTGCCGGAAGCGAGTTCCATCAGCTTGGCCTGCGGATCGGCCGACGAGCCCTCGCCCCCGCCCTGGGGCGCCAGGCTGCCCGCGATGCCGTCCAGGGAGGGGATGCCCAGGTCGGTGCTGATCTTCACGGTGCCGGAGAGGTGCTGCGTGTCCGACGCCGCTATCTTCTCGACCAGTTGCTGAGCGGTGATCTTCGGCAGGTCGGGGTCGCCGGAATCGGCGAGCGCCGGGACCAGCCCGATGGTCGCCGCCGCCACCCCCGCCACCGCGACCGGGACGATGTAACGCGCGGCCTTCCGGCGTCCGGCGGCGAAGTTCCCGCCGTCGGTGGTCTGTGCGCTGTCGTTCGGTGCCATGTGTGCTCTACCTCCGTGGTTGGCGGCCGTCGTCACTGCACTCGTCCACCCCGCGCCGCCATTCTCACCCGAACCGGTGGGGAGTGGTGGTTCCCATCCGACCAAAACGGCGGGCAGGAAGCGTCACCCCGCAGGATCAACTCCGTCTCCTGCTCCGGGATGACACAAGGCGCCGGCGCCTCCCCCGTCCGTCAGGGAAGGCGCCGGTCGGCCCTTGCGTGTATCGGCTGGCCAGTGACTAGCCGGCGCGGTGCACCACCGCGTCGCACAGCTCCTCCAGAGCCGACTTCGCGTAGCACTCGGGCAGCGGCGCCAGCGACGCCCTCGCCCCCTCGGCGTACCGGATGGTGTCGCGGCGCGCCTGCTCCAGGGCCGGGTGCGCGCGCAGCCGCCGCAGCACCTCGGCGAGCAGGGCGTCGTCGCTGAGGTCCCCGTCGAGCAGCTCGCACAGCTCGACGTCGTCCGGACGCCCGTGCTCGGCGGCCTGCGCGCGCAGCAGCAGCACCGGCAGCGTGGGGATGCCCTCGCGCAGGTCCGTGCCCGGCGTCTTCCCGGACTCGTGGCTGTCGCTCGCGATGTCGAGTACGTCGTCCGCCAACTGGAAGGCGGTGCCCAGGCGCTCGCCGTACTGGGTGAGGATGTCGACGACGCTCTCGTCGGCGCCCGCCATCATCGCGCCGAAGCGCCCCGAGACCGCGATCAGCGAGCCGGTCTTGCCCGCGATGACGTCCAGGTAGTGCCCGACCGGCTCCTGGCCCTCGCGCGGTCCTGCCGTCTCCAGGATCTGGCCGGTGACGAGGCGCTCGAACGCCTCCGCCTGGATGCGTACGGCTTCGGGCCCGAGGTCCGCCAGGATGTGCGAAGCACGCGCGAAGAGGAAGTCGCCGGTGAGGACCGCGACCGAGTTGCCCCAGCGGGTGTTGGCGCTGGGGACTCCGCGGCGTACGTCCGCCTCGTCCATGACGTCGTCGTGGTACAGCGTCGCCAGGTGGGTCAGCTCGACGACCACCGCGGAGGGCACGATGCCCGGCGCTTGGGGGTCGCCGAACTGGGCGGCCAGCATGACCAGCAGTGGCCGGAACCGCTTGCCCCCTGCCCGGATCAGATGCTGTGCGGCCTCCGTGATGAACGGAACCTCGCTCTTGGTGGCGTCGAGAAGCCCTTCCTCGACGGCTGCCAAGCCGGTCTGGACATCGGTCTCAAGAGCCTGGTCCCGCACGCTCAGTCCGAACGGCCCGACGACGGTCACGAGGGTTACTCCTGTCTGCTGACGATCACACGGATTGTCGATGTGTCGCTGTCTTCACTCAAGTCAGCGTATCCGGTCGGCTTTCGATCACAGTGAGCGCCTTCCCGTCACCCGCACGCAGCCCGAGAGACCCCGGTATGTCCTTGCTCGCCTGGTACGGCCAGGAGTAAGCATTTTGTCCCGCACCGTGTCCGACACCCGGCCCGACGAGCCCACCGAGCCGCCGCCCGAGGACGACCACGCCTTCTTCGGCCAGCCGCGGACCCTGATGATCCCGTCCGGCCTGTCGGACGGGCGGATCCGGCTGCACCGCCCCGTCCTGGGCTGGGACGTGGAGATCACCACGCGCTCCGAGATCACGTGCGACACGGCGGACTTCATCACGTCCGACGAGGTGACGTGCCGGGAGGCGGGCGAAACGGTGTTCCACCGGACGTGGGAGAAGCGGATCCCGCGCGTGACGGGCTGACGCCCCCGGCCGACCGGCGCTCGAGGACACGTCCGCAGGGCGTCCCGGGACCCGGGGGCCTGCCCCCGGTGCGGGAAAGGGCGGGCAGGGGAACAGCCCGCGTCAGCGGAGCGACACCGCCCGCGCCAGCCGCGGCGACGCGTACTCCGTACCGCACACGAACCGCATGACCGGCCCGAACGACGCCGCGGCCGGCAGCCCCGTGAAGTAAAGCCCCGGCACCGAGGACCCGTACCCCGCGTCCAGCCGCGGCGCCCCCCGCGTCACCGCCAGCGCCGTCCGCACCCCGGGCCCGAGGAACCCCAGCGCGGCCACGTCCGTCCGGTAGCCGGTCGCGGCCATCACGTGGTCGGCGGACAGCTCGCGCTGCGCCCCCTGGCCGCCGCTCAGGGTCAGCACCGGCCTGCCGTCCTCGACCCGCGCCCGGACGATGCGCCGGCCGTCCGTGACCCGCACACCCGCCGCCAGGAAGCGGTCCCGCAGCCACCACGCGCCGAGCGGACCGAGCACCCGCCGCACCAGGTAGTGGCGGGCGGGCGCGGGAAGCCGGCGTACGTGCGTCGCGTGGTAGGTGAGCCCGTACAAGGACCACGCCCGCCCGAACGGCGTCTCGGGCCGCAGCCGCGACTGCCGGTCCGGCGCGTCCCCGAAAGCCACCGCGCCCCGCCCGCGCGCCACGATCCGCACCGACGCCGCGCCCGCCTCGGCCATCAGCACGGCGTTCTCCAGCGCCGACTGCCCGGCGCCGACGACGATCACGTCCTGCCCGGCGAAGCGGGACAGGTCCCGGTGGAGCCCGGCGTGCGAGAAGGGCCCGGTCGCCGAAGGGCCGCCCGGCACCGCCGCCGCCAGCTCGCGCGGCAGCCGGGCCAGCCCCGACAGCCCCGTCGCCACCACCACGGCCCGCGCCTCGAACTGCTCGCCCGAGTCGAGCTTCAGCTCGAAGCCGTCACCTCCCGCACCTCCCGCCGCACGGTCGACGGAGACCACCCGCACCTGCTCCAGGCCCGGCACCAGCTTGTCGGCGAACCACTGCCCGTACCGCGCGAAGGTCTCGACCGGCACCAGGTCCCAGTCCGACTCGTAGCGCCGCTCCCCGGTCTGCGCACAGAAGTCGATCAGGTCGTGGCCCGGCTGCGGAGCATCGATGCTGGACGCCACCGGTGTCGACTTGAGCAGCATCCCGGCGGGCATGTGCTCGCGCCAGCTCACCATGGGCGAGCCGAAGACACGGACCGCGATGCCGCGTGCCCGCAGGTGGGCGGCGGTGGACAGGCCGTACGGCCCGGCCCCGACGACTGCTACCGGACGGATCATCCGAAGTCCCCTCCCCAGGGTGTCACTGAGCGCTGCCGCCGCCCCTGCGGGCCGCCCGGTCACCGCGCCACATCTCGTACAGGTGCCTGGCACCCGGCCGTACGAACCGGGCCATCATCATGGCGACCGGCACCATGTCGTCGGCCGCGACCCACGCCAGCTCCGTACTGCCCGCCCGCACCGGCGCGTGCGGCGTCGTGTAGCCGCTGCGGCGGTACGCGAGGAGAGCCGCCAGGTCGATGTTCTCGACGACATAGCGGTGACCGGCCCGCTGCTCCCCCGCCGGAACCTTCCGGCCGGTCAGGTGCAGGTGCTGCGCCCTGACGACGTCGACGCCGGCCTCGCTCTCGAAGAGCCGGAACTGCGCGCCCATCCTCGGGTTGAAGTCCAGCAGTTTGTACCGCCCGTCGCGCCGGTCGAAGCGCAGATCGAGGTCGGCGACGCCGCTGAACCCGATCCGCTTGGCGAACCGGGCGGCCAGCTCCGCCAGTTCGGGGTTGGCCACGACGTACGCGTTCGCCGTCATGCCCGCGTGCGGCGGCCACGACCGCACCTTCACCCCGGTGAACATCGCCAGCGCCGTACTGTCCGCGTCGAAATAGGCGTGGACGATCCAGTCCTCGGCCTCTTCGCGCGGCAGGTACTCCTGGAGGATGACGCCGGGGCGCTCGCCCCACCCGCGCGCCAGCGCGAGGAGCCGCCCGGGCGACTCGATACGCGTGGTGCCGCCGACGGCGGGCCGCTCGCGGCGTACGAACGCCTCCCGGTTCTTGGCCACGACCGGGAAGCGCGCCCCGGCCGCGAACGCCTCCACGTCGGCGTACGTGTCGGGAAAGGCCGCCGCCGGCGACGGCACGCCGTGCTCGACGCACAGCTCGTGCAGCCCCTGCTTGCTGGCGAGGCGACGCGGCAGCCCGGCGTCGACCCGCGGGAACAGGAACGGGCCCGCGAGCGCGTCCCGGTGCTCGGCGATGAGCACCGCCGCCTCCTCGTCCGTGGGGACGAGCACGGTCGGCCGCCCGATCCGGCGCCCGATCCGCAGCAGCCCCTCCACGAGCCGCTCGGGCTCTTCCGTCCCCGTGGTCGGCCAGACGAAGGCGCGCTCCAGATAGCGGGAGAGCGCGGCCGGGGTCCACCGGTCCTCGGTGACGGCGTACATGGGGACGCCGAGCCTGCCCAGGCTGCGGATCGCTCCCACCCCGCCGTGGTGCAGCGGGTAGCTCCCGATCTTCACGATCAGCCCGGGCACGTCCCGGTCAGGCGTGAAGGGAGCACTTCCGAATCGCGCACTCGTGAATCGCGTACTTGTGGATCGCGCACTCGTGAAACGCATACTCGTGAAACGCGCACTGCGGCTCGCCACCCGTCCCCCTACCACACGGCCCGCCCCAACACCCCTGTCCGTGTCCCCGAAGGACGCTAAGCCGGAATTCCCGCCTCCAGCAAGGTCTTTTCGGACATTGCGAACTCTTTAGGCACTGCCGTCACAGGCGGCTCCCACGTAACGTGTTCCCACCACGACCTGGAAAGCGAGGCAGCACCGATGCCCGAGCAGAGCCCGCTCGACCTTGCCGAAGGCGACCTCTTCGGCCCGCACAACCTCCCTTACGGCGTCTTCTCCACCGCGGACGAGCCCGAGCGCCGCCGGGTCGGTGTCCGTATCGGCGGCCATGTGCTGGACGCGGGGGCGGCCGCCCTCACCCTGGGCTCTCCGTACGCCGCGCTGCTCGCCCAGCCCTCGCTCAACCCGCTGCTCGCGGCGGGGCGTACCGCGTGGCGCGACGTGCGCCGCGCGCTCACCGCCTGGGTGACGAGCCCCGCGCACCGCGCCGACATCGAGCCCCTGCTGCACCCTCTCACCGCGGTCACGCTGCACCTGCCGTACGACGTCGCGGACTACGTCGACTTCTACGCGAGCGAGCACCACGCCACCAACGTGGGCAGGATCTTCCGCCCCGACGGCGACGCGCTGACCCCCAACTGGAAGCACCTGCCGATCGGTTACCACGGCCGGTCCGGCACGGTCGTGGTCTCCGGTACGGACGTGGTGCGCCCCCACGGCCAGCGCAAGACGCCGGCCGGCCCGGCCCCCGTCTTCGGCCCCTCCGTCAAGCTCGACATCGAAGCGGAGGTCGGCTTCGTGGTCGGCACCCCTTCCCCGCACGGCACGCCGGTCCCGCTCGCGGACTTCCGGGACCACGTCTTCGGACTGTTCCTCCTCAACGACTGGTCGGCGCGGGACATCCAGGCCTGGGAGTACGTCCCCCTCGGCCCCTTCCTCGGCAAGTCCTTCGCCACGTCGGTGTCGGCGTGGGTGACTCCCCTGGAAGCACTGGACACCGCCCAGGTGGCGCCCCCGGCCCGCGACTTCCCCCTCCTCCCCTATCTCGACGACTCCGAGGAGGAGGAGCCCGGCGGCTACGACATCCGCATCGAGGTGAAGATCAACGGCGAGGTGGTCTCCACTCCGCCCTTCTCCACCATGTACTGGACGGCGGCGCAGCAGCTGGCCCAGATGACGGTGAACGGCGCGTCGCTGCGCACGGGCGACCTCTTCGGCTCCGGCACGGTCAGCGGCCCCGAGGTCAACGAACGCGGCTCCCTCCTGGAGCTCACCTGGAACGGCCGCGACCCGCTCGAACTCCCCACCGGAAAGCGGACGTTCCTGGAGGACGGCGACGAGGTCACGATGACGGCGTGGGCACCGGGTCCGCACGGCACGAGGGTGGGACTGGGCGAGGTGACGGGCCGCATCACCCCGGCCCGCTGACACCTCCGACGGGACGCCTTCGGGGCACCGGGGTGCCGCTGCGCGGCGTGGGGAGAAGCTCCGCGCAGCGGCCCGAGCCCGCCCACTACGCCGGACCGGAGAACTCCGGCTCGTCCCAGTCCGGCTCCTCGTCCCAGTCCCACTCCTCCGCGCCCGCGCCCGCGGCGGCGACCGGCACCACCGCCCCGGCCCGGCCCCCCGGGGCCGCAGAGGCCACCGGGGCCACCGCAGCCCCAGCCGCAGCGTCCACCGGGGCCTCCCTCGTCGCACCGCCCGCAGGCGACGGCCCGGGGGCCTCCGCCTCCGCACCCCCCAGCGAGGCCAGCACCCCCAGCACCCCTTCCCCGTACGTGGCCAGCTTCTTCTCGCCGAGCCCGGCGACACCGCCCAGCTCCGCCACCGACCCCGGCCGCACCGTCGCGATCTCGCGCAGGGTCGCGTCGTGGAAGATCACGTACGCCGGTACGCCCTGCTCCCGCGCCTGCTCCGCGCGCCACGCCCGCAGCGCTTCGAAGACCGGCACCGCCTCCGCCGGCAGATCCGCCTTGGCGGCCGCCGCCTTCGCCCTGCGCTCGCCCTTCGCGGCCCCGGACCGCGCGGCCGGGACCGGCTTCGCCTCCTTGCGCAGGCGCACCTCACGCTCCCGGCTCAGCACCGACGCGCTCTCGTCCGTCATGACCAGCGTGCCGTACTCGCCCTCGACCGCCAGCAGGCCCTGTGCCAGCATCTGCCGCACCACGCCCCGCCACTCCGCCTCCGCCAGATCGTCGCCGATGCCGAAGACCGACAGCTGGTCGTGGTCGAACTGGATCACCTTGGCGGTCTTGCGGCCCAGCAGGATGTCGATGATCTGGCCCGCGCCGAACTTCTGCCTGCGCTCCCGCTGCAACCGCACGATCGTGGACAGGACCTTCTGCGCCGGCACCGTGCCGTCCCACGTCTCGGGCGGGATCAGGCAGGTGTCGCAGTTGCCGCAGGCGGCCGCCTCGGGGTCCTGCCCGAAGTACGCCAGCAGCTGGGCCCGCCGGCACTGCGCGGTCTCGCAGAGCGCGAGCATCGCGTCCAGATGGGAGGCGGCCCGCCGGCGGAACGCCTCGTCGCCCTCGCCGCTCTGGATCATCTTGCGCTGCTGCACCACGTCCTGGAGGCCGTACGCCATCCAGGCCGTCGACGGCATCCCGTCGCGCCCGGCGCGGCCCGTCTCCTGGTAGTAGCCCTCGACCGACTTCGGCAGGTCGAGGTGGGCGACGAACCGCACGTCCGGCTTGTCGATGCCCATGCCGAAGGCGATGGTCGCCACGACCACCAGGCCCTCCTCCCGCAGGAACCGGGACTGGTGCGCGGCGCGCGTCCCCCCGTCGAGCCCCGCGTGGTACGGCACGGCCTCGATGCCGTTGCGGCAGAGGAACTCCGCCGTCTTGTCGACCGAATTGCGCGAGAGGCAGTAGACGATGCCCGCGTCCCCCGGGTGCTCCTCCCGCAGGAAGGACAGCAGCTGCTTCTTCGGGTCGGACTTCCCCACGATCCGGTACTGGATGTTGGGGCGGTCGAAGCTCGCCACGAAGTGCCGGGCCTGCGGCATCCCGAGCCGCTGGGTGATCTCGCGGTGGGTGGCGTCCGTCGCGGTCGCCGTGAGCGCGATCCGCGGCACCTCCGGCCACCGTTGGCCCAGCACCGACAGGTTCAGGTAGTCCGGCCGGAAGTCGTGGCCCCACTGGGCCACGCAGTGCGCCTCGTCGATCGCGAACACCGAGATCTTGGCCCGGCCGATCAGGTCCAGGGTGGAGTCCAGGCGCAGCCGCTCCGGTGCCAGGTAGAGGAGGTCCAGCTCCCCGGCGAGGAACTCCGCCTCCATCGCGCGCCGCTCGTCGAAGTCCTGCGTGGAGTTGATGAACCCGGCCCGCACACCGAGCGCCCGCAACGCGTCGACCTGGTCCTGCATGAGTGCGATGAGAGGGGAGATCACGATGCCCGTACCGGGCCTGACCAGCGCGGGGATCTGGTAGCACAGCGACTTTCCGCCGCCGGTCGGCATCAGCACGACCGCGTCCCCGCCGGCCACCACATGCTCGATGACCGCGGCCTGCTCACCGCGGAACGCCTCGTACCCGAAGACGCGGTGCAGCGTCTCCAGCGCGTCGCTGCGCGTCACCTCGCCGGCCTCGACCATGCCACCCGTCCCGTTCATCGCTCTGTCCCCCGTACGTACCGTGCCCGGCTCCCCACGATAGGGGCACCCACTGACACCCCCACCCGAAAGCAGCCGCCCGGCACCCCTGCGAGGAGGGACACCGGGCGGCGGTCGTGCCCGTACGGAGCACGGCAGAAGGTCAGCGGACGAAGACTCCCGCCTGGCCGGCCAGGTCCAGGAAGTACTGGGGCGCGAGACCGAGCACCAGCGTCACCACGACGCCCGTCCCGATCGCCACCATCGTCAGCGGCGACGGCACGGCGACCGTCGGGCCGTCCGTCTTCGGCTCGCTGAAGAACATCAGGACGATCACCCGGATGTAGAAGAACGCGGCGATCGCCGACGAGACCACACCGACCACGACCAGCGCCCCGGCGCCGCCCTCGGCCGCCGCCTTGAAGACCGCGAACTTCCCCGAGAAGCCCGACGTCAGCGGGATGCCGGCGAAGGCCAGCAGGAACACCGCGAAGACGGCGGCCACCAGGGGCGAGCGCCGCCCCAGCCCCGCCCACTTCGACAGATGCGTCGCCTCGCCGCCCGCGTCGCGCACCAGCGTGACGACGGCGAAGGCGCCGATCGTCGTGAAGGAGTACGCGAGCAGGTAGAAGAGGACGGCCGAGACGCCCTCGCCCGTGGTCGCGATCACACCGGCCAGGATGAATCCGGCGTGCGCGATCGAGGAGTACGCCAGGAGCCGCTTGATGTCGGTCTGGGTGATCGCGACGATCGCGCCGCCCAGCATGGTGACGATCGCGATGCCCCACATCACGGGGCGCCAGTCCCAGCGCAGGCCCGGCAGCACGACGTACAGCAGCCGCAGCAGCGCGCCGAAGGCCGCCACCTTGGTCGCCGCCGCCATGAAACCGGTGACCGGGGTCGGAGCGCCCTGGTAGACGTCCGGGGTCCACATGTGGAACGGCACCGCGCCGACCTTGAAGAGCAGGCCCATCAGGATCATCGCGGCGCCGATGAGCAGCAGCGCGTCGTTGCCCATGGTGTCGGCGAGCGCCGGGTCGATCTGCTTGACCGTGCCGTCGACGACGCTCGCGATCCTCGCGTACGAGAGCGAGCCCGCGTATCCGTACATCAGCGCGATGCCGAAGAGCAGGAACGCCGACGAGAAGGAGCCGAGGAGGAAGTACTTCACCGCGGCCTCCTGCGACAGCAGTCGCTTGCGGCGGGCGACGGCGCACAGCAGGTACAGCGGGAGCGAGAAGACCTCCAGCGCCACGAACAGCGTCAGCAGGTCGTTGGCCGCCGGGAAGACGAGCATCCCGGCGATCGCGAAGAGCGCGAGCGGAAAGACCTCGGTGGTGGTGAATCCGGCCTTGACCGCGGCCTTCTCACTGTCACTTCCGGGTACGGACGCGGCCTGGGCCGCGAACGAGTCGACGCGGTTGCCGTGCGCGTCCGGGTCGAGCCTGCGCTCGGCGAAGGTGAACACGGCGACCATCGAGGCCAGCAGGATCGTGCCCTGGAGGAAGAGCGCCGGGCCGTCGACCGCGATGGCGCCCTCCGCCGCGATCTGCGCCTTCGTGGTGCCGTATCCGCCGGCCGCGAGCGCCACGACCGCCGCGAAGGCGGCGGCGAGGGCGACGACCGACAGGAACAGCTGCGCGTAGTACCGGGCCTTGCGCGGTACGAAGGCCTCGGCGAGTACGCCGAGCACCGCCGCGCCGACGACGATGAGCGTCGGCGACAGCTGCGCGTACTCGATGTGCGGGGCCGTGAAACCGCCTTGGGCGGCGGGCGCCGCGACCGTCGTCCACAGACCGTGGACAGCTGATGCGCTCACTTGGCCGCCTCCGCTTCAATCTCGGGGGTGGGGTCCGTCTTACGGACGTCGTTCATGGTGTGCTGCACGGCCGGGTTGACGATGTCCGCCAGCGGCTTGGGAAAGACGCCGAGGAGCAGCAGCAGCGCGATCAGCGGGGCGACGACCACGAGCTCACGGGCCTTGAGGTCGGGCATGGCCCGCACCTCGTCCTTGACCGGGCCCGTCATCGTCCGCTGGTAGAGGACGAGTGTGTACAGAGCGGCGAGGACGATGCCCAGGGTCGCGATGACACCGGCCACCGGATACGCCGCGAACGCGCCGACCAGCACCAGGAATTCGCTGACGAAGGGGGCCAGCCCCGGCATGGACAGCGTCGCGAGACCGCCGATCAGGAAGGTGCCCGCGAGCACCGGGGCCACCTTCTGCACCCCGCCGTAGTCGGCGATGAGCCGCGAGCCGCGCCGCGAGATCAGGAACCCGGCCACCAGCATCAGCGCGGCGGTCGAGATTCCGTGGTTGACCATGTAGAGCGTCGCGCCCGACTGGCCCTGGGACGTCATCACGAAGATGCCCAGGATGATGAAGCCGAAGTGCGAGATCGACGCGTACGCGATCAGGCGCTTGATGTCGCGCTGGCCGACGGCGACCAGCGCGCCGTAGACGATGCTGATCAGCGCCAGCACGATGACGGCGGGCGTCGCCCACTCGCTGGCGTTGGGGAAGAGCTGGAGGCAGAAGCGCAGCATCGCGAAAGTGCCGACCTTGTCGACGACCGCGGTGATCAGCACGGCGACCGGGGCGGTCGCCTCTCCCATGGCGTTGGGCAGCCAGGTGTGCAGCGGCCACAGCGGCGCCTTCACCGCGAACGCGAAGAAGAAGCCGAGGAAGAGCAACCGCTCCGTGGTGGCCGCCATCTCCAGCTCGCCGCTCGCGCGCGCCTCGGCGATCTCCGCGAGCGAGAAGGTCCCGGCGACCACGTACAGCCCGATGACGGCGGCCAGCATGATGAGGCCGCCGGCCAGGTTGTAGAGGAGGAACTTGACGGCGGCGTAGGAGCGCTGGGCCGCCGCCGTCCCGTCGGTGCCCGCGTGCGCCCGGTCTCCGAAGCCGCCGATGAGGAAGTACATCGGGATGAGCATGGCTTCGAAGAAGATGTAGAAGAGGAAGACGTCGGTGGCCTCGAAGGAGATGATCACCATCGCCTCGACCATCAGGATCAGGGCGAAGAAGCCCTGGGTCGGCCGCCATGTGTAGGGGGCCTTGGTTTCGACGGGGCCTCCCCCGCTCGAACCGGGCCGAGAGCCCGGGGAAGGGTCGGCGTCGTTCCAGCCGGCCAGGATCACGAACGGGATCAGCAGGGCGGTCAGCGCGATCAGCGCGACGCCGATGCCGTCCACGCCCAGCTCGTACCTGACCCCGAAGTCCGGGATCCAGGCGTGGGACTCGGTGAGCTGGTAGCGGTCGCCGGCGGGCTCGAAGCGGACGACCACCAGGGCCGCCAGGACGAGCGTCGCGAGCGAGAAGAGCAGCGCCAGCCACTTGGCGGCGGTACGGCGGGCGGCCGGCACGGCGGCGGTCAGGACCGCACCGACCGCCGGGAGCGCCGCCGTGACCGTCAGAAGGGGAAAAGACATCGTGATCAGACCGCCCTCATCAGCAGGGTCGCGGCGATGAGGATCGCCGTACCGCCGAACATCGAGACCGCGTACGAGCGGGCGTAGCCGTTCTGCAGCTTGCGCAGCCGGCCGGAGAGCCCGCCGACCGAGGCCGCCGTCCCGTTGACGACCCCGTCGACCAGGGTGTGGTCGACGTAGACCAGGGAGCGGGTGAGGTGCTCGCCGCCGCGGACCAGGACGACGTGGTTGAAGTCGTCCTGGAGGAGGTCGCGCCGGGCGGCGCGGGTCAGCAGCGAGCCGCGCGGGGCGACGACCGGGACGGGCCCCCGGCCGTACTGGGCGTACGCGGCCGCGACACCGATCAGCAGGACGGCGACCGTCATCGCCGTGATCAGCGGGACGCTGATCGGCGGGTGCGGGTGTTCGAACTGCGTGACCGGAGCCAGCCAGTTCGCGAACCGGTCGCCGATGCTGAAGAACCCGCCCGCGAACACCGACCCGAAGGCGAGCACGATCATCGGGACCGTCATCGACCGGGGCGACTCGTGCGGGTGCGGCTCTCCGTGGGCGCCGTGCGTCTCGGCGGCGGGCTCGACGTCCGGCTCCGCCGGGGAGGCGGTCGCCGTGTCGCGCCACCGCTCCTCGCCGAAGAACGTCATCAGCATCACGCGCGTCATGTAGTACGCCGTGATGCCCGCACCCAGCAGGGTCACGGTGCCGAGGATCCAGCCCTGCGCGCCGCCGGAGGCGAACGCCGCCTCGATGATCTTGTCCTTGGAGAAGAAGCCGGACAGCCCCGGGAAGCCGATGATCGCGAGGTAGCCGAGGCCGAACGTCACGAACGTCACCGGCATGTACTTCCGCAGGCCGCCGTACTTCCTCATGTCGACCTCGTCGTTCATGCCGTGCATGACCGATCCGGCGCCGAGGAAGAGGCCCGCCTTGAAGAAGCCGTGCGTCACCAGGTGCATGATCGCGAAGGCGTAGCCGATCGGACCGAGGCCCGCCGCCAGGATCATGTAGCCGATCTGCGACATCGTGGAGCCGGCCAGTGCCTTCTTGATGTCGTCCTTCGCGCAACCGACGATCGCACCGAAGAGGAGCGTGACCGCGCCGACCGTCACGACGGCCAGCTGCGCGTCGGGGGCGGCGTTGAAGATCGCGCCGGAGCGGGTGATGAGGTAGACGCCGGCGGTCACCATGGTGGCGGCGTGGATGAGGGCCGAGACCGGGGTCGGGCCCTCCATCGCGTCACCGAGCCACGACTGGAGGGGCACCTGCGCCGACTTGCCGCACGCGGCCAGCAGCAGCATCAGCCCGATGGCCGTGAGCTTGCCC
The DNA here is from genome assembly GCF_053591455.1 of Streptomyces sp. NPDC003016. Classification (NCBI taxonomy): domain Bacteria; kingdom Bacillati; phylum Actinomycetota; class Actinomycetes; order Kitasatosporales; family Streptomycetaceae; genus Streptomyces; species Streptomyces sp. NPDC003016. Next base: position 13,244 of record NZ_JBSFTV010000060.1, on the reverse strand, counting down.
TCGCCGGTGTCCCCGTTCGCGGACGCCTCCAGGACCGGCCCGAAGGCGAAGGTCCCGAAGGTGGTGAACATCAGCATGATCGCGACGGACAGGCCCATGTCGCCGACGCGGTTGACGATGAACGCCTTCTTGGCCGCCGTCGCCGCGCTGGGCTTGTGCTGCCAGAAGCCGATGAGCAGGAACGACGCCAGACCGACGCCCTCCCACCCGGCGTACAGCAGCAGGTAGTTGTCGGCGACGACCAGCAGGAGCATCGCCGCGAGGAAGAGGTTCAGGTAGCCGAAGAAGCGGCGCCGGCGCTCGTCGTGCTCCATGTAGCCGATCGAGTAGATGTGGATCAGCGTGCCCACACCGGTGATCAGCAGCACGAACGTCATCGACAACTGGTCGAGCTGGAAGGCGACGTCAGCCTGGAAGCCCTCGACGGGAATCCAGCTGAACAGGTGCTGGCGCATCGTCCGCGCCTCGGCGTCGTACCCCAGCATCGCGCCGAACAGCACCACGCCGACCACGAACGAGGCCGCCGCGAGCAGCGTGCCGATCCAGTGGCCCGCGCGGTCGAGCCGCCGGCCGCCGCACAGCAGGACCGCCGCTCCGAGCAAAGGCGCTGCGACGAGCAGCGCAATCAAGTTCTCCACGATTCTTGCGACCCCTTACAGCTTCATCAGGCCGGCGTCGTCGACCGAGGCCGAGTGGCGGGACCGGAACAGCGACACGATGATCGCGAGACCCACCACGACCTCGGCGGCGGCGACGACCATCGTGAAGAACGCGGCGATCTGGCCGTCGAGATTGCCGTGCATCCGGGAGAAGGAGACGAACGCGAGGTTGCAGGCGTTGAGCATCAGCTCGATGCACATGAAGACGACGATCGCGTTCCGCCGGATCAGCACACCCGCCGCGCCGATGGTGAACAGCAGCGCCGCGAGGTAGAGATAGTTGACCGGGTTCACTTCGCGACCTCCGATTCGTCCTGGTCACGCCCGGTCCCATGGCCGGACTCGTGCCCGGATTCACGGCCGAGCCGCTCCGCGGCGCGCTGCTCCAGCGCCTTCAGGTCGGCCATTGCCTCGCTCGACACGTCGCGGATCTGACCGCGCCCGCGCAGCGTCTTGTTGACCGTGAGCTCGGACGGCGTGCCGTCCGGCAGCAGACCGGCGATGTCGACCGCGTTGTGCCGGGCGTACACACCGGGGGCGGGCAGCGGCGGCAGGTGCTTGCCGCGTACGCGCTCCTCGGACATCTCCCGCTGCGTCTTCGCGCGCTCGGTGCGCTCGCGGTGCGTGAGCACCATCGCGCCGACGGTCGCCGTGATGAGCAGGGCGCCGGTGAGCTCGAAGGCGAAGACGTACGTGGTGAAGATGAGCTCCGCGAGGCCCTCGACGTTGCCGCCGGCGGCGGCGTTGGCCCTGCCGAGCCCGTTGAAGGTGGAGAGCGAGGCCTGCCCGATGCCGGCGATCAGCAGGACGCCGAAGCCGAGGCCGCACCCCGCGGCCAGCCAGCGCTGGCCCTTGATCGTCTCCTTCAGGGAGTCCGCGGCCGTGACGCCGACCAGCATGACCACGAAGAGGAACAGCATCATGATCGCGCCGGTGTAGACGACGATCTGGACGACGCCGAGGAAGTACGCGCCGTTGGCGAGGTAGAAGACCGCCAGGATGATCATGGTCCCGGCCAGGCACAGCGCGCTGTGCACCGCCTTCTTCATCAGGATGGTGCACAGGGCCCCGATGACGGCGACCGTACCCAGCACCCAGAACTGCACGGCCTCGCCGGTCGAAGTGACCGAGGCGGCAAGAGCATTCATCCTCCGATCACCTTCTTCGACATCGGCTCGTCCTCGCCGAAGGTCGACGCGGCCTCCTGCGGCCGCTCACCCTTGCTCAGCGCCACCTGCCGCTCCGTGCCCGGCGCGGCCTCGGTGACCAGGCCCCGGTAGTAGTCCTGCTCGTCCATGCCGGGGAAGACCGAGTGCGGTGCCTCGACCATGCCTTCGTCCAGGCCGGCGAGCAGCTGCTCCTTGGTGTAGATCAGCGACTCGCGGCTGCTGTCGGCCAGTTCGAACTCGTTGGTCATCGTCAGCGCGCGAGTGGGGCACGCCTCGATGCACAGGCCGCACAGGATGCAGCGGGCGTAGTTGATCTGGTAGACGCGGCCGTAACGCTCGCCCGGGGAGTAGCGCTCCTCGTCCGTGTTGTCCGCGCCCTCGACATAGATCGCGTCGGCCGGGCAGGCCCAGGCGCACAGCTCGCACCCGATGCACTTCTCCAGGCCGTCCGGATGGCGGTTGAGCTGGTGCCGTCCGTGGAAGCGCGGCGCTGTCGTCTTCTGCTGCTCCGGGTACTGCTCGGTCAGCCGCTTCTTGAACATGGCCTTGAAGGTCACGCCGAAGCCGGCCACAGGATTCTGGAAGTCAGACACCGTCGGCCTCCTTTCCGTCACTTGTAGTGTCCGGCCCACCACTGACAATCAGCTCGCGCTCGTGGCGCGGCCGCCTGCGGGGCACCGGCGGCAGCTCCTGTCCCGGCAGCGGAGGCACCGGGAAGCCGCCCGCCATCGGGTCGAAGGCGGCCGGCTGTGCCGCGTCCTGCGCCGCCTTCTCCTTCTCCTTCTTGTCGCGGAAGATGTCGGCGACGAAGGAGAGGAGGAGGATCGCGACGATCGCTCCGGCGACGTAGAGCACGATGTTCTGGAACTCCATGTTCTCGTTGCGCATCGCGCGCACCGTGGCGACCAGCATCAGCCAGACCACCGAGACCGGGATCAGGACCTTCCAGCCCAGCTTCATCAGCTGGTCGTAGCGCACGCGGGGGAGCGTGCCGCGCAGCCAGATGAAGAAGAAGAGCAGCAGCTGGACCTTGACGACGAACCAGAGCATCGGCCACCAGCCGTGGTTCGCGCCCTCCCAGAAGGTGGAGACGGGGTACGGGGCCCGCCAGCCGCCCAGGAAGAGGGTGACGGAGACCGCCGAGACGGTGACCATGTTGACGTACTCGGCCAGCATGAACAGCGCGAACTTGATAGACGAGTACTCGGTGTTGAAGCCGCCGACCAGGTCGCCCTCGGACTCCGGCATGTCGAAGGGGGCGCGGTTCGTCTCGCCCACCATCGTGACGACGTAGATGATGAAGGACACCGGCAGCAGGATGATGAACCAGCGGTCCTGCTGCGCCTCGACGATCGCCGAGGTCGACATCGACCCCGAGTAGAGGAACACCGAGGCGAAGGCCGCGCCCATCGCGATCTCGTACGAGATCATCTGCGCGCAGGAGCGCAGGCCGCCGAGGAGCGGGTACGTCGATCCGGACGACCAGCCCGCGAGCACGATGCCGTAGATGCCGACGGAGGCGACCGCGAGGATGTAGAGCATCGCGATCGGCAGGTCGGTCAGCTGCATCGTGGTGCGCTGCCCGAAGATCGAGACCTCGTTGCCGGCCGGGCCGAACGGGATGACCGCGATGGCCATGAAGGCCGGGATCGCCGCGACGACCGGAGCGAGGACGTAGACCACCTTGTCCGCGCGCTTGACGACCACGTCCTCCTTGAGCATCAGCTTGATGCCGTCCGCGAGGGACTGGAGGAGGCCCCAGGGGCCGTGCCGGTTGGGGCCGATGCGCAGCTGCATCCAGGCGACGACCTTGCGCTCCCACACGATGGAGAAGAGCACGGTGATCATCAGGAAGGCGAAGCAGAAGACCGCCTTGACGGCGACGAGCCACCACGGGTCGCGGCCGAACATGGACAGGTCCTCGGCCGCGAGGAACATCGGATTCACGCGATCACCTCCGGTGCGTCGGTGGCGGCGGTGGCGGCCGCCGGGCCGATGCGGACGACCTGCCCGGGCACCGCGCCGGTGTCGGAGGCGACTGAGCCGCCCACCGAGTTCAGCGGCAGCCACACCACGCGGTCCGGCATCGGCGTGACCCGGAGCGGCAGGCGGACCGTTCCGGCAGGGCCCGTGACGGCGAGCAGGTCGCCGTCCTTGACGCCCGTGCCGGCCGCGGTCGCCGCGGAGAGCCGGGCGACGGCCGCGTGACGGGTGCCCGCGAGGGCTTCGTCGCCGTCCTGGAGGCGGCCCTGGTCGAGCAGCAGCCGGTGGCCCGCGAGCACGGCCTCGCCGGCGCCGGGGTACGGCAGCGGGGCGGCGGGCTCGGCCGGGTCGGTGGCGTGGGCTCCGCCCCAGGCGCCGAGGCGGTCCAGTTCGCGGCGTACGGCACGTACGTCCGGCAGCGCCAGGTGTACGTCGAGCGCGTCGGCCAGCATGTGCAGGACGCGGGCGTCGGCGGGGGCGAGCGTGCGCGTCATCTGGTCGGGCTTGAGTGCGGCCTCGAACATCCGGGCCCTGCCCTCCCAGTTGAGGAAGGTGCCGGGCTTCTCGGCCACGGCGGCCACCGGAAGGACGACGTCCGCCCGGTCCGTCACCTCGCTGGGCCGCAGCTCCAGGGAGACGATGAAACCGGCCTGGCCGAGGGCTTCACGCGCGCGCGGCGGGTCGGGGAGGTCCGCGACCTCGACGCCGCCGACGAGCAGGGCGGCCAGTTCACCGGTGGCCACGGCCTCGATGATCTGGCCGGTGTCGCGCCCGTAACGGCTCGGCAGTTCGGCCACGCCCCAGAGGGACGCCACCTCGTCCCGCGCGCGCGGGTCGGTGGCCGGGCGGCCGCCGGGCAGCAGCGAAGGCAGCGCGCCCGCCTCGACGGCGCCGCGCTCGCCCGCCCGGCGCGGGATCCACACCAGACACGCGCCGGTCGCGGTGGCGGCCCGTACGGCGGCGGTGTACGCGCCGGGCACGGCGGCCAGCCGCTCGCCGACGACGATCACGGCGCCTTCGCCGCGCAGCGCTTCGGCGGCGGCGTTCCCGTCGGTGCCGAGTTCGGTGCGGTCGGTGATCGCGTCGAGCCACTCGGGTTCGGTGCCGGGGGCGGCGGGGAGCAGCGTGCCGCCCGCCTTCGTCAGGCCGCGCGTGGCGTGCGTGGCGACGGCGAAGGTGCGCTGGCCGTGGATGCGGTGGGCCTTGCGCAGCCGCAGGAAGACGCCGGGCGCCTCCTCCTCGGACTCGATGCCGACGAGCAGGACGGCGGGCGCCTTCTCCAGCGCCGTGTACGTCGTCCCCGTACCGTCGAGGTCACGTCCGCGCCCGGCGACCCGGGACGCCAGGAAGTCGGCCTCCTCGCTGCTGTGCACGCGCGCGCGGAAGTCGATGTCGTTGGTGTCGAGGGCGATGCGGGCGAACTTGGCGTACGCGTACGCGTCTTCGACGGTCAGCCGGCCGCCGGTCAGGACACCGGCCCGCCCGCGCGCCGCCGAGAGCCCCCGGGCCGCCGCTTCGAGCGCCTCGGGCCAGCTCGCCGGCTCCAGTACGCCCGCCTCGCTCCGTACGAGCGGAGTGGTGAGCCGGTCGGGACGCTGGGCGTAACGGAAGCCGAAGCGCCCCTTGTCGCAGAGCCACTCCTCGTTGACCTCGGGGTCGTCGGCCGCCAGGCGCCGCATGACCTTGCCGCGCCGGTGGTCGGTGCGGGTCGCGCAGCCGCCCGCGCAGTGCTCGCAGACGGACGGCGACGACACGAGGTCGAAGGGCCGCGACCGGAAGCGGTACGCCGCCGAGGTCAGCGCGCCCACCGGGCAGATCTGGATGGTGTTCCCGGAGAAGTACGACTGGAAGGGGTCGCCCTCGCCGGTGCCGACCTGCTGGAGCGCGCCGCGCTCGATCAGCTCGATCATCGGGTCGCCCGCGACCTGGTGGGAGAAGCGGGTGCAGCGCGCGCACAGCACGCACCGCTCGCGGTCCAGCAGCACCTGGGTGGAGATGGGGACGGGCTTCTCGTACGTCCGCTTCTTCTTGTCGAAGCGGGAGTCCGGGTCGCCGTGGGACATGGCCTGGTTCTGGAGCGGGCACTCGCCGCCCTTGTCGCAGACCGGGCAGTCCAGCGGGTGGTTGATCAGCAGCAGTTCCATCACACCGCGCTGCGCCTTGTCGGCGACCGGCGAGGTGAGCTGGGACCTGACGACCATGCCGTCGGTGCAGGTGATCGTGCACGACGCCATGGGCTTGCGCTGGCCCTCGACCTCGACGATGCACTGGCGGCAGGCGCCGACCGGGTCGAGGAGCGGGTGGTCGCAGAAGCGCGGGATCTCGATGCCGAGCAGCTCGGCGGCGCGGATGACCAGCGTCCCCTTGGGGACGGAGATCGGGATGCCGTCGATGGTCAGCGAGACGGTGTTTTCGGGGGCTCGGGGCGGCCCCGCCGCCTCGCCGCCTCCGGAGGGAGCACTTGTCGTGACGGTCATGCGTTCACCTCCGTGGGGTGGGCGGGCTTGTCGGCCCAGACGGTCGACTTGGCCGGGTCGAAGGGACAGCCCTTGCCGGTGATGTGCTGCTCGTACTCCTCGCGGAAGTACTTGAGCGAGGAGAAGATCGGGGACGCGGCGCCGTCACCGAGGGCGCAGAAGGACTTGCCGTTGATGTTGTCGGCGATGTCGTTCAGCTTGTCGAGGTCGCTCATGCGGCCCTTGCCGGCCTCGATGTCGCGCAGCAGCTGCACGAGCCAGTACGTCCCTTCGCGGCAGGGCGTGCACTTGCCGCAGGACTCGTGGGCGTAGAACTCGGTCCAGCGGGTCACGGCCCGCACGACGCAGGTCGTCTCGTCGAAGCACTGGAGCGCCTTGGTGCCGAGCATCGAACCGGCGGCGCCCACGCCCTCGTAGTCGAGCGGGACGTCGAGGTGCTCGTCGGTGAACATCGGCGTCGAGGAGCCGCCGGGCGTCCAGAACTTCAGCCGGTGGCCGGCGCGGATGCCGCCGCTCATGTCGAGCAGCTGGCGCAGCGTGATGCCGAGCGGGGCCTCGTACTGGCCGGGGCTGGTGACGTGGCCGCTCAGCGAGTACAGCGTGAAGCCCGGGGACTTCTCACTGCCCATCGAACGGAACCACTCCTTGCCCCTGTGGAGGATCGCGGGAACGGACGCGATGGACTCGACGTTGTTCACCACAGTCGGACACGCGTAAAGACCCGCGACGGCAGGGAAGGGGGGACGGAGCCGGGGCTGGCCGCGCCGGCCTTCGAGCGAGTCGAGCAGTGCGGTCTCCTCACCGCAGATGTACGCGCCCGCGCCCGCGTGCACGGTGAGTTCGAGGTCGAGACCGCTGCCGAGGATGTTCTCGCCGAGGTAGCCCGCCGCGTATGCCTCGCGTACGGCCTCGTGCAGCCTGCGCAGTACGGGGACGACTTCACCGCGCAGGTAGATGAACGCGTGGTTCGACCGGATCGCGTAACAGGCGATCACGATGCCCTCGATGAGGGAATGCGGGTTCGCGAAGAGGAGCGGGATGTCCTTGCAGGTCCCCGGCTCCGACTCGTCGGCGTTGACCACGAGGTAGTGCGGCTTGCCGTCGCCCTGCGGGATGAACTGCCACTTCATGCCGGTGGGGAAGCCGGCGCCGCCCCGGCCGCGCAGACCGGAGTCCTTGACGTACGCGATGAGGTCGTCCGGCGACATGGCGAGGGCCTTGCGCAGGCCCTCGTACCCCTCGTGCCGCCGGTAGGTGTCCAGGGTCCAGGACTCGGGCTCGTCCCAGAACGCCGACAGGACGGGCGAGAGCAGCTTTTCCGGGCTGGTATCCCCCCCGGCCTCCGGCCGGGAGGTGCCCCCGTATTGGGTGGACAAGGTCATCACTCCCCCTCCTCGGCTTCCGGTCCGGCCGGGTGAGCGGGGTCGGACGCCGAGGTCTGCTGCGGAGCGTCGTGCGAGCTGAGGTGCTCGGACGGCGAAGGATCGTGCGGCGGCCCGTCCTGCTGCTGGGCCTCCCCGCGCGGGTGGACCACGCGGTGCTGCGGCGCCTCGCCCTTGGCGAGCCTGAGGCCGATGAGCGAGGCGGGCCCGGCGCCGCCCGTGGCCTCGACGGCACCCGGGCGCCCGTCGGGGAAGCCGGCCAGGATGCGGGCGGTCTCCTTGTACGTGCACAGGGGCGCGCCGCGGGTGGGCCGGACGGGCCGCCCGGCCCGCAGGTCGTCGACGAGGCGCTTGGCGGATTCGGGCGTCTGGTCGTCGAAGAACTCCCAGTTGACCATCACCACGGGCGCGAAGTCGCAGGCCGCGTTGCACTCGATGTGCTCGAGGGTGACCTTGCCGTCCTCGGTCGTCTCGTTGTTGCCGACGCCGAGGTGCTGCTTGAGCTCGTCGAAGATGGCGTCGCCGCCCATCACCGCGCACAGCGTGTTGGTGCAGACGCCCACCTGGTAGTCGCCGCCCGGCGTGCGCCGGTACATCGAGTAGAAGGTGGAGACGGCGGTGACCTCGGCGGTGGTCAGGCCCAGTGTCTCGGCGCAGAAGCGGACGCCGGTGCGGGTGACGTGGCCCTCCTGGGACTGTACGAGGTGCAGCAGCGGCAGCAGGGCGGACCGGCTGTCGGGGTAGCGGGCGATCACCTCCCTGGCGTCCGCGTCGAGCCGGGCGCGTACGTCGGCCGGGTAGTCGGGAGCGGGGAGCTGCGGCATCCCCAGGCTCACCTCTTGATTCGCTGGTGTGGCGGTCACCTGTCGACGCCTCCCATCACGGGGTCGATGGACGCGACGGCGACGATGACGTCGGCGACCTGGCCGCCCTCGCACATCGCCGCCATGGCCTGGAGGTTGGTGAAGGACGGGTCGCGGAAGTGGACCCGGTAGGGGCGGGTGCCGCCGTCGGACACGAGGTGGACGCCCAGCTCGCCCCTGGGCGACTCGACGGTGACGTACGCCTGTCCGGGCGGGACCCGGAAGCCCTCGGTCACCAGCTTGAAGTGGTGGATCAGGGCCTCCATGGAGGTGCCCATGATCTTCTTGATGTGGTCGAGCGAGTTGCCGAGGCCGTCCGGTCCGAGCGCGAGCTGCGCGGGCCAGGCGATCTTCTTGTCGGCGACCATCACGTCGCCCGGCTCCCGGAGCCGGTCCAGGCACTGCTCGACGATCCGCAGCGACTGCCGCATCTCTTCGAGCCGGATCAGGAAGCGGCCGTAGGAGTCGCAGGTGTCGGCGGTCGGCACCTCGAACTCGTACGTCTCGTAACCGCAGTAGGGGTCGGTCTTGCGCACGTCGTGCGGCAGGCCGGCCGAGCGCAGGACCGGGCCGGTCACGCCGAGCGCCATGCAGCCGGTGAGGTCGAGGTACCCGACGTCCTGCATGCGGGCCTTGAAGATCGGGTTGCCGGTGGCGAGCTTGTCGTACTCCGGCAGGTTCTTCTTCATGGTCTTCACGAGCTCGCGCAGCTGGTCCATCGCGCCCGGGGGCAGGTCCTGGGCGAGGCCGCCGGGGCGGATGAACGCGTGGTTCATGCGCAGGCCGGTGATCAGCTCGAAGGCATCGAGAATCACTTCACGATCACGGAATCCGTAGATCATGATCGTGGTCGCGCCCAGCTCCATGCCGCCGGTGGCGATGCACACCAGGTGCGAGGAGAGCCGGTTGAGCTCCATCAGCATCACGCGGATGACGCTCGCCCGGTCCGGGATCTGCTCCTCGATGCCGAGCAGCTTCTCGACGCCCAGGCAGTACGCCGCCTCGTTGAAGAACGGCGTCAGGTAGTCCATGCGCGTGACGAGGGTCGTGCCCTGCGTCCAGTTCCGGTACTCGGCGCTCTTCTCGATGCCGGTGTGGAGGTAGCCGATGCCGCAGCGGGCCTCGGTGACCGTCTCGCCGTCGATTTCGAGGATGAGCCGGAGCACGCCGTGCGTCGAGGGGTGCTGAGGGCCCATGTTGACGACGATGCGCTCGTCGTCGGCCTTGGTGGCGGCCTGGACGACCTCGTCCCAGTCGCCGCCGGTGACGGTGTATACGGGACCTTCGGTGGTCTCGCGCGCTGATGCGGGTGGGGTAGTCACGAGTACGACCTCCGCTGGTCCGGAGCCGGGATCTGGGCGCCCTTGTACTCGACGGGGATGCCGCCGAGCGAGTAGTCCTTGCGCTGCGGGAAGCCCTGCCAGTCGTCCGGCATCATGATCCGGGTGAGGGCGGGGTGCCCGTCGAAGACGAGGCCGAAGAAGTCGTACGTCTCGCGCTCGTGCCAGTCGTTGGTCGGGTAGACCGGGACCAGCGAGGGGACGTGCGGGTCGCTGTCCGGCGCGCTCGTCTCGAGGCGGATCAGCCGGCCGTGGGTGAGCGAGCGCAGGTGGTGGACGGCGTGCAGCTCGCGGCCCTTGTCCTCCAGGTAGTGGACGCCGCTGACGCCCGTGCAGAGCTCGAAGCGCAGGGCCGGGTCGTCGCGCAGCGTCCTGGCCACCTGCACCAGGTGTTCGCGGGCGATGTGGAAGGTGATCTCGCCGCGGTCGACGACGGTCTTCTCGATGGCGTTGTCCGGGAGGAGACCCTGCTCCTCCAGGGCGCCTTCGAGCTCGTCCGCGACCTCGTCGAACCACCCGCCGTACGGCCGCGGGCTGGCGCCGGGCAGCGTGACGACGCGCACGAGGCCGCCGTAGCCGCTCGTGTCGCCGCCGTTCTTGGCACCGAACATGCCCTTGCGTACGCCGATGACCTCGGCGGTGTCCTCGCGCTGGGCGGGGAGGCTGTTGCCCGGGGGGACGCCGTTGTCTCCGGGGGCGCCGTTGTTCTGCTCGCTCACCGCAGCAGCCCCTTCATCTCCATGGTGGGGAGCGCCTTGAGGGCCGCTTCCTCCGCCTCGCGGGCCGCTTCCTCCTGGTTCACCCCGAGCTTGGAGTTCTGAATCTTCTGGTGCAGCTTCAGAATCGAGTCGATCAGCATCTCGGGGCGGGGCGGGCAACCGGGCAGATAGATGTCGACAGGAACAATGTGATCAACACCCTGCACAATTGCGTAGTTATTGAACATCCCGCCTGAAGAGGCACAAACACCCATGGAAATAACCCACTTGGGGTTCGGCATCTGGTCGTAGACCTGCCGCAGCACCGGCGCCATCTTCTGGCTGACCCGGCCCGCCACGATCATCAGGTCGGCCTGGCGCGGCGAACCGCGGAACACCTCCATGCCGAAGCGGGCCAGGTCGTAACGGCCCGCGCCCGTCGTCATCATCTCGATGGCGCAGCAGGCGAGGCCGAAGGTCGCGGGGAAGACGGAGGATTTCCGCACCCAGCCCGCGGCCTGTTCGACGGTGGTCAGCAGAAAGCCGCTGGGCAGCTTCTCTTCGAGTCCCATTGGTGACCCCTCAGCCCCTCAGTCCCATTCCAGGCCGCCGCGCCGCCATACGTACGCGTAGGCAACGAAGACGGTGAGCACGAAGAGCAGCATCTCGACGAGCCCGAAAAGCCCCAGGGCGTCGAAGGAGACGGCCCAGGGATAGAGGAAGACGATCTCGATGTCGAAGACGATGAAGAGCATCGCCGTCAGGTAGTACTTGATCGGGAAGCGGCCGCCTCCGGCGGGCGTGGGTGTCGGCTCGATGCCGCACTCGTACGCTTCAAGCTTTGCCCGGTTGTAGCGCTTTGGGCCGATAAGCGTGGCCATGACCACGGAAAAGATCGCAAACCCTGCCCCGAGGGCGCCGAGCACGAGGATGGGCGCGTAGGCATTCACGCTCCTCGCTCCTTCCAGTCGTCCTTGACCGTTGGACCGCGCCGGAGCTTGCGTTTTCCGCCGCCTCCGCGATCTTCGCCACGCGAAGATCACGTACATGTGAGGCAGTTCACAAACCCGGCTGCTTCGCATCCTATGCCTGCCGGTCTGTGATCTGCGACACGGGGTACGACAACGTCTTTGTGATCTCCAACACCCGACGAAGGATCATGAAGTCGGATGAGCGGTGATCTTTATACGCGAAGCGCACGAGTGGTCACGAGACGTGACAAGCGAAGGTGTTACCGCTGGTCGGAGGCGCATTGCGCTATCAAGAGAGATGCGTGCAGGCAAATTCGCGGTGGACCCGCACCGGGTGATAGAGGACGCGCTCACCCCGGCGAGGGAGCTTCGCGTACGAATGTGGACGCGTGCGCGCTTTCACGAGCGCCGACCACCTCCCAGGGGCGCTTGATCTGTGACCTGCGTCACGCCAGGTCGGTCTCCATACAAGCGGGCTTGGCCAACAGTGTGAACGGATGGTAGGCGCCCGGCAATTGGGACGTATTGCGGAAAGGCCATGATCACAGGCATGATCGCGCATGCCCGTATTGCCCGTTACGGCGTCAATAAAGCCCGAGCGGCGTCCGATTCGGGCCGACGCGGGGCAACTGTGGCGCAGCCCACCTTTCTTGAAGGGAACCGCGAACCCCTGATAGCGGTTGTCCCATGTCCCTCACCGCTCACATACCCAGCCACCGGAAACCCCGCCGCAGCGCCTCCAAGGTCGCGCTCCGTGCCGGAGTTGCCGGTGGCGTCCTCAGCACCATCGCGGTGGCCGGTGCTGCCGGGCCGGCGAATGCCGAGCCGGTGACCGCGACCCTCGAGATGCCCACGATCACCGCGGACCTGGCGACCACCGTCGCCGTCTCCGCCGAGGCCACCCAGCAGGTCGCGCACGCCTACGACCTCCAGGCCCAGCAGGACGCCGCCGCCGAGAAGGCCGCGAAGACCGCGAAGAAGGCCAAGGCGGACGCCGAACGCAAGGCCGAGGCCGAGCGGAAGGCCGAAGAGGCCGCCAAGAAGAAGGCCGCCGAGGAAGCGGCCGCCAAGGAGGCGGCCGCCGAGAAGGCCGAGCAGGAGCGTGCCTCGCGCGCCGCGGAGCGCACGACGCTCAGCGCCTCCGCCGGTGACTCCGGCGTCTCCGTCAACACCTCCAGCTCCTCCTCGTCCTCGTCCTCGCCTTCCTCCTCCTCGTCCTCCACCGCCACGGGCAGCGCGGCGGCCGTGGTCGCCTTCGCGCGCGCCCAGGTCGGCGACGCGTACGTCTCCGGCGGCACCGGCCCCAACTCGTGGGACTGCTCCGGCCTCACCCAGGCCGCGTTCCGCTCGATCGGCGTCGACCTGCCGCGCGTCTCGCAGGCCCAGTCGACCGCGGGCACCCAGGTCGGCCTGGACAACCTCCAGCCGGGCGACATCCTCTACTGGGGCGGCGCGGGCAGCGCGTACCACGTGGGCATCTACGTGGGCGGCGGCAACTTCGTCGGCGCGCAGAACTCCGGTACCGGCGTGGTCGAGCGTCCCCTGGCGTACGACATGCCGACCGGCGCGGTCCGCGTGCTCTGACCGACCTCTTCTTCCTGCGACGGAGGGCCGTCGTTCCCGGGCCCGGCACGGCCAAGGGCCGGGTCATCCGGGCCGAGCACGACGTGAGTTCGCCCCGGCCGTACAGCCGCATCAACTC
>NZ_JBSFTV010000059.1:0-38400 GCF_053591455.1 Streptomyces sp. NPDC003016 | reverse complement strand
CGCTCCCGCAACTGCGCGGGGCAGGAACGGCCGTTGGGGCAGCGGAGGTCGATGTCGCCCTCCTTCATGGCCTTCAGCGGCGTACCGCACTCGGGCGAGCACGGCGGACAGTTCCGGCAGGACGGGCAGGCCGGGCTCGGGGGCGGGCGGCCCGTACCGGACGGGGCCGCGCCCTTCCTCGACCGTCCGCTGCATGTCGCGGCCACCTCCACACTGATCGGATCACCCTGCATACGGCTAATCGTCCCGTATACGGTTATACGGGTGGTTCAGGCGCGGCGCTTCTGGGGCCGGGCCCGGGAGAGGTGTCTGTTCCCAAAGGTGCCTCGACGCTCTCTCAACGATGCGGTGCGAACCGGGCCAGGGTGCTCTCCAGGCCGCGCCCCTTGTCCCGGACGACCGCCTCGGCGACCTCCGCCAGCTTGCGGTTCGTCCGCTGCGACATCTGCCGCAGCACCGCGAACGCCTCGTCGCTGTCGCAGCGCAGTACGTGCATCACGATGCCGCTGGCCTGGTCGATCACGCCGCGTGAGCGCAGCGCCGTCTCCAGCTGACCGACCTCGGCGAGGGCCTCGCGGTAGCGCCGGTCACGGACCAGGCTCGCGGTGGCCTGCTCGCCGAGGACGCCCACCGGGCCGTACGCCGCGCGCTCCAGGGAGCCGGGGCGGAAACTGTAGAGGCTGACGGTGACCTCCATGCCGGACCGGCGGAACGGAATGGTCACGCTGGCCCTCACCCCGGAATCGAGCGCCAGAGCCCGGTACTGGGGCCACCGCTCCTCGTTCAGCAGGTCCTCCGCGTCCACGGGCTCGCCCCGGTCCAGCGCGGTCGGGATCGGCCCGTCACCGAGGGCGAGCTGGACGGAGGCGAGCGCGGCCAGGTCCGGATGGGTCGCGGTGGTGCGCCGTTCCGTACCGCCGTCGGCGATCGTCGCCACAGCGCCGCAGCAGGCGGGGGCGCAGCGCGCGGACTGCTGCGCCAGCTCGGACAGCCTGCGCACCACGGAGTCGGGCTCCGGGCCTTGGAGTTCCTGCTCGGTCGGCATGGCGGCGTCCTCCCTTCGTTGTGCGGCTTCCCTCCCCCAGGTCCGCAAAACAGCCGGACCGGTTAGCTTTCTCGTATGACGCAGACGGACGACTTCGGCGCGGAACTGGCGGATTTCGTCAGGCGGGTCGGTGAATTGAGGGCGGGGCGCGCCCTGCCTCCCGATGAACACCTCGCCCTTCTGGACGCGGCTCTCTTCGAACTCCGGCACGTGGCCGACACGTTGTGGCCGCGCTACGAGCAGCTGAAGGCCGCCGCCCCCAACGCCCCCTCCCCCGACCGGCAGGAGCGACAGGAGCGACAGCTGCTCAAGACCCTGTTCCAGCGGCTGCCGCTGCCGGTCGCCCTGGTGGACCGGGACACCGTCGTACGGCGGATGAACTTCGCCGCGACCGGGCTCACCGGCGTACGGGCCGGTTATGCGACGGGACGGCCGCTGGCGGCCCTCCTCAGCCCCGGTGACCGGGCCGCGTTCCGGTCCCAGGCCGCGGCCGTGGCACGCGGCGAGGGCGACCGGAGTCTGACCGTCCATCTCCAGCAGCGGCCGCACGAACGGGTGCTGGCCACCATGGGCGCGCTGCGCCCGCCGGACGAGCCGCATCCGGCGGTGCTCACCGTCCTCCAGCCCGGTCTCTCCATCGGCGCGTACCCGGCTCCGGGGGCCGTCGCGGCGGGGCGGCGCCCCGCGCTGCCGGACCTGTCGGAGACGACCCGTCACGCGGAGCTGCTGGACCTCGTCGACGCGATGACCACGGAGCTGCTGTCCGTCGCGCCCGGCGACCGGGAGGCGGTTCTCGCGGGCGCGGCGCGCATCCTGCACGGGCGGTTCGCCGACTGGGTGGTCGCCGACATCGTCGCGGGCAAGCCGCTCGAGCGCGCCCTGGTACTCGGTCCCGGGGGCCCGGGTGCCGAGACCCTGGCCCGGGCGGTGGCGGCTCAGGACCCGGCCTCGTGCCCGCTGGTGGCGGAGGCCGCCCGCGGCGGCTGCGCGTCCCTCCAGGTGCGGCCGGAGGACACGGACGGCTTCGGCAGGGACCGGGCGGGCGGTCCCGTGCTCGTACGGGCGGACGTCACCTCGTTGCTGTGCGTGCCGCTGACGGCGCCGGCCGGCGGCGGGGCCGCCGGGCCCGTGCAGGGGGTGCTCACCCTTTTCCGTACGGGCGCCCGACGGGCGTTCTCGATGGCGGAGGGCCAGGTCATGGACCTGGTGTCACGCCATGCCGCGCTCGCTATGCGGCGTCCCGCAGGGCCTCGTCGCGCAGACGGGTGCAGCAGCGGCTGATCAGCCGGGAGACGTGCATCTGGGAGAGTCCGAGGTCTTCGGCGATGCGGCTCTGCGTCATGTCCCGGAAGAAGCGCATGTAGAGGATCTTCTTCTCGCGTTCGGGGAGCCGGTCGAGGGCCGGCTTGACGGCCTCGCGGTCGACGATGATGTCGAGCGCGCCGTCGGGCCCGCCGAGGGCGTCGCTGAGCGAGTACCCGTCGCCCGTACCGGGCAGCTGGGCGTCGAGGGACAGGGCGGTGAAGGAGTCGAGCGCCTCCATCCCGGTGCGGGCCTCCTCCTCGCTCATGCCCGCGTGCTCGGCGATCTCCGCGACGGTGGGGGCACGGCCCGACACGGTCGTGCTCAGGTCCTGGCTGGCGGCGCGGACCCGGTTGCGGAGGTCCTGGACGCGGCGCGGCACGTGGAGGGTCCACATGTGGTCGCGGAAGTGCCGCTTGATCTCGCCGGTGATGGTCGGCACGGCGAAGCTCTCGAAGGCCGAGCCGCGGTCCGGATCGTACCGGTCGACGGCTTTGACCAGGCCCAGTGCGGCCACCTGACGCAGGTCCTCGATGGCCTCGCCGCGGTTGCGGAACCGGCCCGCGAGCCGGTCGGCCATCGGCAGCCAGGCGTTCACGATCTCCCGGCGCACGGCCTCCCGTTCCTCGCCCTCGGGCATGGCGCACAAGCGGCGGAAGGCGTCGGTGGTGTCGGGGGCGTCGTCGTGCGGGTGGGTCCTGCGAACGGCGGTTGTACGCATCTTCGTTGCAACTCCCTGAACGGTGCAGACGGCGGACGGATGTCACCGTGGGGAGGCTGCCGGGCTCCTGGACGCGACACGCCCGGAGCGCATGGCCGCTCCCACGGACGTGCCTCCGGTCCGAAGCACATGGAGCACGTGCCCCCGCCTCGGCACGCCAAACGGGTCGGGTTCGCGGGCGGCCGGTTTCCGTCGCCGCATCCCTGGTACTCGGCACAGTGCTGCCTTTTCGGCCGCTCCGCATGTCCAGCCGCTCCGTACAGCCCGTAGGAGGCCCCCATATGAGCACCGATGTTGCCGACCGGATCCTGTCGCGCCTGCGCGAGTGGGGAGTCGAGTGCGTCTTCGGCTATCCGGGGGACGGCATCAACGGCCTGCTGGCCGCCTGGGGCCGCGCCGGGGACCAGCCGCGTTTCATCCAGTCCCGGCACGAGGAGATGTCCGCGTTCGAAGCGGTCGGGTACGCGAAGTTCGGCAACCGGCTCGGCGTGTGCGTCGCGACGTCCGGGCCCGGCGCGATCCACCTCCTCAACGGCCTGTACGACGCCAAGCTCGACCACGTGCCGGTGGTGGCCATCGTCGGGCAGACCGCGCGCAGCGCGATGGGCGGCTCGTACCAGCAGGAGGTCGACCTGCACTCGCTGTTCAAGGACGTCGCCTCCGACTTCGTGGAGACGGTGACCGTGCCGGAGCAGCTGCCGAACGTGCTGGACCGGGCGATCCGCACGGCGTACGCCCGGCGCTGTCCGACCGCGGTCATCGTGCCGGCGGACGTGCAGGAGCTGGAGTACACGCCGCCGCCGCACGCCTTCAAGATGGTCCCCTCCAGCCTGGACCGCAGCAGCTGGACGGCGATGCCCTCGCCGGACGCGCTGCGGCGGGCGGCCGACGTGCTCAACGCCGGCGACAAGGTCGCGATCCTGGCCGGTCAGGGCGCGGCGGGGGCGCGGGCCGAGGTCCAGGAGATCGCGGAGCTGCTGGGCGCGGGCGTGGCGAAGGCACTGCTCGGCAAGGACGTGCTGTCCGACGAGCTGCCGTACGTCACGGGCTCGGTCGGGCTGCTGGGCACCCGTCCGTCGTACGAGATGATGCGGGACTGCGACACGCTGCTCACCATCGGCTCCAGCTTCCCGTACTCCCAGTTCCTGCCGGAGTTCGGCACGGCGCGGGCCGTGCAGATCGACATCGATCCGCACATGATCGGGATGCGCTATCCGTACGAGGTGAACCTGGTCGGCGACGCGCGGGCGACGCTGCGCGAGCTCATCCCGCTGCTGCGGCGCCAGGAGTCGCGGGACTGGTTCGACGGGATCTGCGCGGGCGCCCGGCGGTGGACGGAGGTCATGGAGCGGCGGGCCTCCCTGTCGGCCGATCCGGTCAATCCGGAGCACGTGGCGGCGGCGCTGTCCCCGCTGCTGCCGGACCACGCGATGATCGCGGCCGACTCCGGGTCGGCCACCAACTGGTTCGCGCGCCACGTGCGGCTGCGCGGGGACATGCGGGCGTCGCTGTCGGGGACGCTGGCCACGATGGGATGCGGTGTGCCGTACGCGATCGGGGCGAAGTTCGCGCATCCGAACCGCCCGGCGATCGCGCTCGTCGGTGACGGGGCGATGCAGATGAACGGCATGGCGGAGCTGATCTCCGTCGCGAAGTACCGGCACCTGTGGGAGGACCCGCGGCTGGTGGTCGCCGTCTGGAACAACCGGGACCTCAACCAGGTGACCTGGGAGCTGCGCGCGATGGGCGGAGCCCCGTCCTTCCTGCCGTCGCAGTCGCTCCCCGACGTGTCGTACGCGGCGTTCGCCGAGTCGGTCGGCCTCACCGGGATCCGGGTGGAGAAGCCGGAGGAGGTGGAGGGCGCGTGGCGGGCCGCGCTGGCGGCGGAGGGCCCGGTGGTGCTGGACTTCGTCACCGACCCGTCGGTGCCGCCGATCCCGCCGCACGCGACGTGGGACCAGATCGAGGCGACGGCGTCGGCGCTCCTCAAGGGGGACGCGGAGGCCGGCGCGGTGATGAAGCAGGGCCTGAAGTCCAAGCTCCAGGAGTTCCTCCCCGGCGGAGGCGAAGGCTGACCAGGAGGGCCGGGGCGGGGGCCGCACACGGGCGGGGGGCGGGTTCGGTCTCCGAACCCCGCCCCCCACCCGCGAACCCCGCCCCCCGCAGGCGTGCCGGTCACTCCGGCCAGTGGCCGGTCGCCCGGTGGACCGCGATCGCTCCGCCGCGCTCCACCGCCGCGCGGACCACCGCGAACGTCGCGCCCTGCAGCGCCGCGGCCGGGAGTATCTCGCGCCAGAGTCCGTCCCGGTCCATGGGCCGGGGGGCCTCGGTCTCACCCGCGACCGTCTTCCACAGGCGCTGGAACGCCATGCCCGCCACCATGCCCGCGGCCATGCCCAGGAGCATCCCCGCCGGCTTGTACAGCACTGTGCCCTTCGCTGCCATGTACCTCTCCCCCATCAGCTGCCGACGGCCCGGCCGACCGCGTCACGGTCCTGCGCCTGCGCCGACAGTATGAATTCTTCGTAGCGGCCGAGTGCGATGATCACGCCCAGCATGAGAACCGGAATGATTACCGGGATCAGCACGGCTAAACCCGCCATGGCTCTGCCCTCCCTGGAGGAACGGCGGGTGACACCGGGCCGCCGGTACGGCGGTGCGCGCGCCCGGGCCGTCGTACGCGGCCCCGGGTTCCCGTTCCTTTTCCCGCACGGCCGCCCGGCCGCGTACCGGGCCCCCCTCTGCGACCGGGCTCAAACACCCCGTGACGGCGGACGTTTGCCACCCGTGCCACGGGTACCCGGACCGGTGGCCGACAGCGTGAGCGAAGAGATGAGGCGGACAGCCATGGCCCGGTTCGTGAGGGAAGTCATGACGGCAGGCGTCGCAGCGGTACGCCCCGATGCCTCGCTGGTGGAAGCCGCGCAGCTGATGCGCGCGCAGGACATCGGTGATGTGCTGGTGGCGCGGGACAACCAGCTGATCGGTGTGCTCACCGACCGGGACATCGTGTTGCGCGCGGTCGCGGACGGCATCGACCCCCTCACGGTCGGCGCCGAGTCCGTCTGCACGCCGGCCCCGGTGTGCGTCGGCCCGGACGACGAGGTGTCGACGGCGGTCACCCTGATGCGGCAGCACGCGGTCCGGCGGCTTCCCGTGGTCGAGGACGGCCTGCCGCTCGGCGTGGTGAGCATCGGCGACCTCGCCGGGTTCCCGGACCCGCAGCCGGCGCTCGCCGGCATCGGCCGGGCGACACCCGGCCCGGGTGCCGGTACCGGGACCTGAGGCAGGACGCCACACAGCACCGGAACACAGCACCGAAGCAGTCACACGGAAGGATCACGATGCGGATCGCGTTTCTCGTGGCGCCCGAGGGCGTCGAGCAGGTCGAACTCACCGAGCCCTGGCAGGCGGTGACCGAAACGGGCGACACGCCCCGGCTGGTCTCCACGGAGCCGGGCAGGATCCAGGCATTCCACCACCTCGACAAGGCGGACACCTTCCCCGTCGACCAGGTGGTCGGCGACGCGTCGGTCGAGGAGTACGGCGGCCTGGTGCTCCCCGGCGGCGTCGCCAACCCGGACTTCCTGCGCATGGACGAGAAGGCGGTGGCGTTCGTCCGCGCCTTCTTCGACGCGGGCAAGCCGGTCGCGTCCATCTGCCACGGCCCCTGGACGCTCGTCGAGGCGGACGTCGTGCGCGGCCGGACCCTGACCTCGTGGCCGAGTCTGCGGACGGACATCCGCAACGCGGGCGGCACCTGGGTCGACGAACAGGTGAAGGTCTGTGACGCGACCCCCGCCACGCTGATCACCAGCCGCAAGCCGGACGACCTCAAGGCGTTCTGCGAGACCTTCACCAAGGAGTTCGCCCGCTCCTGCGCGAAGTAGTCCGGCGAGCGGTCGCCCGGCTCCGGCGAGCGGGCGGTCCGGGCGTCAGACCCGGCGCCCCAGCAGGGAGAGCAGCTTGGCCTGTACGCCGGCTCCGGCGGGCGGTTCCACCGGAGCGGCGAACAGGCCGCTCTTCCCCAGTTCGGCGGAGTGCGGCCCCACTTCACGCACCGCGAAGTCCACCAGGCCGTCGGGCAGCCGCTCGTCGGCGCCGATCGCCCGCGCCAGGTCCCACGCGTGCACCACCAGGTCGGTCACCATCTGCGCGCAGTACGCCGCGCACGAGGTCTGCCCGTACGACAGCTGTACGGTCCGCTCCAGCGCCCCCGGGGCGGCGAACGCCTCGCGCGCGCCCGCCGCCGCCCGCTCCCAGGCCGCCACCGGGTCGTCGCCGAGCACGTCGCCGTCGATGTCGAAGCCGAAGGAGCCGTCATGGGCCTCCTCGGCCGTGCGCCGCCCGGTCACCAGCGGCGGCACCCACAGCTGTTCCACGGTCAGGTGGTTGACGAGATCGCGCACCGACCACTCGGTGCAGGGGGTCGGCGCCCGCCACTGGTCCTCCCGTACGGCCCGCACGTGGCCGCCGAAGAGGGCGAGCGCCTGGTCGTGGCGCGACAGGAGCGGGTTCGTGTTCGGTTCCATGGTGTTCATGGTTCACCTTCGGGTATCCGAGGCGCACGCCCCGTCAGACATTCCCGGAGGGAGAAATGGACCTCGCGTCCCTCACCCCACTGTACGAACGCCCGGCCCCCGGGCATCCGTCCACGCCGATACGTCCACCCTCGACGAGTCCGCACCGCGGGGGCGTGGGCTGCGCGCCCGCCAGACCTGCCGCGACCTGCCGGAACAGGGGGCCGACGAGGTGACGGGGTGCGCGGTGTACGAGGTCCTGGCCTCGTACACGCACGGCGCGGCGCCGGCCGGCCGCGCTGTCTTCGCACGGGGCGGCGAAGTGGTGCCGGACCCGCCGCCGGTCATCCGCCCACCGGCTCCCGCGGCGAGCTGGTCCGCGCTGCCGCGGGCCGGCCCGCTGCTGGGCCTCGCGGACGAGGAACCGGTCTGTCTCCTCGTGTACACCGACCGCAGGGACGCCGACTTCGAGCTGCGCACCGCCCTCGGCAGCCGTCCCGCCGGGCAGATCCACGGCGAGGACGGGCCGGTGCGCCGCACCGCGAGCGACGACGGGTCCGAGGGCCACTTCCAGTGGAAGGCCGAGCACACCGGGGAGCAGAGCGCCCGCGACACCACCGGGGCGCTGAGCGCCTGTCAGGAGGGGACCCCTGCCGGGCTGTCGGACGAGGACGTGGAACGGTCCGGGCAGGCACACGCGTGCAAGCGGGCCGCCCCCGAGCCGGAGCGCTTCCGCGCCGCGCGGGCACCGGATTCCCGAGCTGCCGGTGGACTCCGAAGGGGCCGACGGCGGACGCGAGGTGGGGGTGGACGAGGAGCCAGGACGGCCGGCGGCACGCCGTACCGGCGCGCGGTATCCGAGCGGGCGCGAGCCGTTCACCGCCCGCGCCGACGACGCGTTGCTGCGCTCGGCCGCCATGACCTGGGCCGAGGCGATCCGGGTCCCGCCGGACGTCGACAGCACGCCGGACGGGGGCCCGCGGACGGCCTCGGCGCGCTGCTGCGGTGGTCGCGGCCGGACGGGACGTGACGTAAGGGGGCCGGTCACCGGGGCCCGCCCGGCGTGCCGCTGGATTCGGAAGGCGTCGCGCCGGGTACTCGCGTGCCATGTCTTCACCCAACGCGCATGACCCGCTCCGAGCGCCAGGACGGATCGCCGCCTGGCTGAGCGCCCGTGACCGGGGGCTCTTCCACAGCGTCGCGACCCACCACTGGCCGGGCGCCGACCGTGTCCTGCCGCGCCTGAGCCACGGGGCGAACCACGGCATGCTGTGGTTCGGTGCCGCCGCCGGGATCGCGGCCTTCGGCGGCTCCACCCGCGCCCGCCGGGCCGCGGTGCGCGGGGTGGCCTCGCTGGCCCTGGCCTCTCTCACCGTCAACACCGTGGGCAAGCGTTCGGTGCGCCGGGGCAGGCCCGTCCTGGACGCGGTGCCGATGATCCGGCAGCTCAAGCGCCAGCCGATCACCACTTCCTTCCCCTCGGGGCACTCGGCCTCCGCCGCCGCCTTCGCGACCGGAGTGGCGCTGGAGTCCAAGGGGTGGGGTGCGGTCGTCGCCCCGGTCGCGGCGTCCGTGGCCTTCTCCCGCATCTACACGGGTGCGCACTATCCGAGCGATGTGCTGGTCGGGGCGGCGCTGGGCATAGGAGCGGCGTTCGCGGTGCGCGGGCTCGTACCGACCCGGGCACAGATCCCCGCGCCGGGGAGGCCGTACACCGAGGCGCCCGCACTGCCCGACGGCCGGGGGCTGGTCGTCGTGGTCAACAAGCGGTCGGGCTCGGCGGCGGCCAGGGCGGCGCTGGTACGGGACGCGCTGCCGCACGCCGAGGTCGTCGAGTGCGAGCCCGGCGAGCTGACGGCCACGCTGGACAAGGCCGCGCAGCAGGGCCGGGCGCTCGGGATCTGCGGCGGGGACGGCACGGTCAACCAGGCGGCGGTGGCCGCCGTCCGCCACCGGGTTCCGCTGGCCGTCTTCCCCGGCGGCACGCTGAACCACTTCGCGTACGACCTGGGCATCGAGGAGGTGCAGGACACCTGCCGGGCCCTGGCGGGCGGCGACGCGGTCAGGGTGGACCTGGGCCGGTTCACCCCCGGTCCGGGGCCCGACGGTGAGCCCGGCCACTTCCTCAACACCTTCAGCCTGGGTGTCTACCCCGAACTGGTACGGATCAGGGAGCACTGGGCCCCGCGCATCGGCGGCTGGCCCGCGGGCGTACTGGCGGCGGTGGAAGTGCTGCGCGCCGAGCGGCCGCTGGAGGCGAACATCGGCCAGCACAAGGGGCGCCGCCGCGCGCTGTGGATGCTGTTCGCGGGCAACGGCATGTACCAGCGCTTCGGCCCGACCCCCGGCCGGCGGCTCGACCTGGCCGACGGACTGCTCGACGTACGCGTGGTGCACGGCGGCCGACTGCCCGGCCTGCGGCTGCTGGCCGCGGCGCTCGCGGGGCCGCTGAGCCGCTCGCCCGTCCATGCGGCGCAGCGGCTGCGCAGGGTGTGGATCTCGGGGCTGGCGCAGGGGACGCTGCTCGCGTACGACGGCGAAGTGGCGGAGGCGCCCCCGGAATTCCTCATCGACAAGGCCGACGAAGCACTCACCGTGTACCGTCCGCTCGCCCAGTAGCGACCCGCAGGCCCTGGGGCTCATGGAGCTCTCGGGGCTCTCGGGGCTCTTGGCGCTCCTCGTCGGAGGGGGCCTCCGTGATGTCGAGAAAGACCTGGTCGGCCTGCGGCCAGGTCTTTCGCACGGAGCGCTTGATCCGTACGCAGGTGAGCTCCACCTCTTCGCTGTCCAGCCCCGGCACCAGGTCGACGCGGGCGGCCACCAGGAGCGAGTCGGGGCCGAGCCGCATCGTCAGCAGTTCGGCGACGTTGTCGATCTCCGGCTGGGCCTCGACGAGCGCGCGGATGCTCTCGCACAGTTCGGGGTCGGCGGCCTCGCCGACGAGCTGGGCCCTGGCGTCCCGGCCGAGCCGGTAGGCGACGTACACGAGCAGCAGGCTGATGGAGAAGGACGCGGCGGCTTCGTAGACGGCGTTGCCCGTCGTCATGTGGAGCACCATGCCGACCGTGGCGAGAAGCACCCCGACGACGGCGGTGCCGTCCTCCGCGAGGACCGTGCGCAGGGCCGGGTCCCGGACCGGTCCGGTGCCCGGCCGGCGCCGCACCTGGTGGAGGGCGCGGGCCAGGGAGGCGCCCTCGGCGAGGAGGGCGACACCCAGGACGGCGAGCCCGGCGACGTAGCCGGTGTACGACTTCTCGCCGGTGGCTCCGCCGAGCGCTTCGAGCCCCTGGAAGAAGGAGAAGCAGCCGCCCATGACGAAGATGCCGACGGCGGCGAGCAGGGCCCAGAAGTAGCGCTCCTTGCCGTATCCGAAGGGATGCTTTCCGTCGGCCGGGCGGCGGCCGCGGTGCAGGGACGCGAGCAGGAAGACCTCGTTGACGCTGTCCGCGACGGAGTGCGCCGCCTCCGAGAGCAGGGCGGGCGATCCCGACACCAGTCCGCCGACGGTCTTGGCGGCGGCGATGAGCAGATTGGCGGCGAGCGCCACCAGGACCGTGATCCGTGTCCTGCGGTCGGACTTCTCGGTCACAACACCTCTCCATGCGTTCGTGTACGAGGACGAAATTCGGGAACTCAAGAATTCAGGAGGTACACGCCATGGTTCCCATCCTTCTGGTCCTGCTCCTCGTACTGATTCTCTTCGGCGCCGGATTCGCGGTAGAGGTTCTCTGGTGGATCGCCATCGCGGTTCTCGTCATCTGGCTGCTGGGATTCCTGCTGCGCAGCACGTCGTCCACGGGCACCCGGTCCCGCTGGTATCGATGGTAGAAACGGCACAGGAAAGACAAGAAAGACCAAGAAGCGGGGCGGCGGCCTTCGGGCCATCGCCCCGCTTCTCCGCTTTTCACTTCTGTTCGCCCCGGGGCAGCAGGGGCCCCAAGGGTCCCAGGTCGATATTGAGGTCCTCGGGCTCGAGGCCGAACCGCGTGCGCAGTACATCCATCCGGTCCTCCAGGAGCATCAGCGTCATCCCGATGCGCTCCTCCTGCTCCTCGCTGAGGTCCCCGGTCTCCACACGGCGCAGTGCCTGGCGTTCCATCAGCTGGCGCAGCAGCTCCACGACCGTCAGGACGAGCTTGACGAGATCGCGCTCGACGGTGTCGGCGTCGAGTTCCACACGGCGGCTTTCGGCGGTGGTCACGGGTACCTCTCCTCTTCCTCCTCGAACGGGGACGGCACGTTGGCGTTGACGGAACTGATGAGGGCGTTGAGATCGACGCGCACCAGATCGACGTCGGCGATGCGAAGGGTCAGGTCGCCCGCGATCACGACCCCGCCCGCCAGCAGCCGGTCCAGCAGGTCGACGAGAGCGAGCTCGCGCTGGGCGAGGGGCGCCGCGTCGGAGGGGACGGCGTCGGAGGGCACGGCGCCGGGGGGCGTCATCGGCCCGTCTCCCCCTGCGCCGGCTGTTCCGGGTGCCCGGACTGCCCCGCGAAGGAGTACGGGGCCCAGGGGCCGGTGAGTTCCACCCGTACGCCCCGGTCCTTCGGGGTGAGCCGGCCGACCTCCTCCACGAATTCCTCGCTGCTCTCCCGCGGCACCAGGTACGCCGCGTTGAGGATGTTCTGCCCGGACGCCTCGGACAGCCGGGCGTCCTGCGGACGGTGCAGGGCAGCGGCCTCCGCGCGCAGGGAGAGTTCCGCGTGCAGCCCGCGCGACAGGGCGTCGGCGCGCTCCCAGACGCTCTCGCGCGCCCGGCGCCGGCTGAGCCGTTGGCGCAGGTAGTCCCGGCCGGTCGTGGGGGCGGCCGCGGCGGCTTGCGCCTGCGGGGCCTCGGACGGTTCCCGCGCGGGCTCCGCCTCGGGCGCGGGGTCGGGCTCGGCGTACACCTTGATGCCCCACTCGACCCGCCCATCCAGCCGTTCCAGCGTCTGCACGAAGCGGTCGCGGCCCGTGTCGAGCAGCCGGCGTACGCCGCTGTCGTCGACGCACACGGTGGCCAGGCGCAGCGGCACGGGGCAGGTGACGGTGGTCAGGGCGCCGACGACGGCCTCGTGGGTACGGGCGGTTCCGGAGAGCCAGTCGAGGTTCTCCAGGTGCTTCTTGAGCGGCGCCTCGTCGAAGTCCTCGGCCGGGACCGGGCTGACCACGGCGACGAGGCCGTCGTGGTGCAGCAGGCGGGGCGGCTCACCGTCGAGGCCGCGTACGCCTTCGGGGAGTACGCCCTCGAAGGGCCGGGTGACCGCGTACACGTAGCGCAGTTCGTTCATTCCTGGTCCTTGCGGTCCTTGCGGTCCTCGAGTGCGGGCGCCGCCTCCAGATCGGCGATGCGCCGCTGCAACCGCTCGTTCTCCTCGGCGAGTTCACGGCGACGGGCACCGGAGGAGAGGGACGGATCGTCCTCCCACCAGTCGATTCCCATTTCCTTCGCCTTGTCGATGGAGGTGACGATGAGGCGCAGCTTGATGGTGAGCAGTTCGATGTCGAGGAGATTTATCTTGATGTCTCCCGCGATGACAATTCCCTTGTCGAGTACGCGCTCAAGGATGTCGGCGAGATTCGCGCCTCCATTGGACCCGTACGAGTCGGGAAGGCCGTTCACCGGCGACGTCATCGGCGGCCCCGGCTTCCGCTGTCCGCGTACTCAGGCTGCTTGTCCGTATCGGCGTCCTCTTCCTCGTCCTCATCCTCGTATTCCTCGGCCTCGGCCTCGCCCTCGTTTTCTTCTTCGTCTTCTTCTTCGTCTTCGGCGGCGTATTCCTCCCCCGCCTCTTCCTCGGGCTCGGGCTCGTCGTCCTCGTCGACGTACTCCTCGTCCGCGTACTCGCCCTCGGGCTGCTCTTCCTCCACTTCTTCCTGCGGCTGCTCTTCGCTCTCCTCGTCCGCCACCGCGTCGTCGTGGCTGCGCACGACCTCGCCGTCCCGTATCTCGCCGCGCCAGCCGTCCTCGGCCTCGCCCTTGATCGAGATGTGCCGGGCGAAGTGCTTCAGGTCCAGGCGGACCCGTCGGCCCTGGGCGCGCCAGATGTTGCCGGTCTTCTCGAACAGCCCCTTGGGGTAGTACTCCATGACCAGCAGCACCCGGGTGAGGTTCTCGCCCAGCGGGTGGAAGGTGACGACGCCCTTCGTGGTGCCCTTGGCGCCCTCGGACGTCCAGGCGATCCTCGTGTCCGGCACCTGCTCGGTGGTGTGCGCCTTCCAGCTGCGGTTGGACCAGAAGACCTTGAGCTTCCAGTCCGACGTGGTGTCGTCGGCGGAGCCCGCGCTCTTGACGCCCTTCGCGAAGGTGGAGAAGTCCTGGTACTGGGTCCACTGGTCGTACGCGTCACGGACCGGGACACCCACGTCGATGTGCTCCATGATGACGACCGGCTTGTTGCCGCCGCCGCCCTTCTTGCGCTTGCCGCCCAGGCCCTTGAGCGTGTTCATCGCGTTGTCCTTGAGGTGGGAGGCGCCGATCTCCAGGGCGCCGCGCACCGGCCCCTTGCCCTCGGCGAGCTTCTGGCCGCCCTTTTTCGCGAGTTCGGCGAATCCGGGGCTCTTGCCCTCCGCGATGTCGTTGAGCTTGAGGGTGCTCTCGCCGAGCTTGCGGCCCGCGCCGGTCAGCATCCGTACGGCCTGCGCCATGAGGTACGACTGGAGTTCTTCCTTCAGTCGCTGCGTCGCCCCGTTGTCCCCGCTCAGCAGGGACTGGGGGCCCTTGGTGTCAGCCACGGCTCCGGCCTCCCTTCGCGGTGGTGGTCTTCTTCGCGGCGGCGGTCTTCCTGGCCGCGGTCTTCTTCGCAGCGGTCTTCTTGGCCGCCGCCGGTGCCTTCCCGGCCGGTGCCTTCTTGCGGCGCTCGCGCCGCTCACCGTCCGGCTCCGACCGCTGCCGGGGCTCCTCGCGCTCCTCCGGCTCCTCCTCCCGGCCCTCGTCCTCGGCCTCGTCGGTCTCCTCGTCCTCGTCCCGCAGGCCCGGTACGCCGTCGGGGACCACGCCCGCGAGCCGGTCCTGCACGTCCAGCCTCCGGTCGTGCAGCCGGTCGGCGACCGCGTTGATCTGCCGGGTCACGAGCGCGCCCGTCGCGGCCTTGCCGACCCCGCGCAGGTCCTCGCGCAGCTGGTCGCCGATCTCCTTGAACTGGGGGTTGTTCTGGAGCTGCGAGGACGCGAACTCCGCGAGCGCGCGCGGGCTCAGCTGGAGCTTCTTGCCCATCACCATGGTGCCGATGCCGAAGGCGAGCTTCGCCTTCTTCGTCCGCCCGAGGAAGTAGCCCGCGCCCACCGCGAGGCCCACTGTCAGCCTGTTGTTCATGTTGTCGGGTTCCTCTTCTCCAGCCGGTCGAGGAGCTCGTCCTCACGGCGGTCGAATTCGGCCTCGTCGATCTCTCCCGCCTCGAGCTGCCGCTCCAGGGCGGAGAGTTCGCGCTGGATGGCCGCGGGGTCGTAGTACTGCCGCTCCGCCTCCGTGACCACCTGCCGCAGCACCCACGAGGTGCCGCGGACAGGGGCCAGGGGCAGGAGCAGCAGCTCTCCCAGGAGGCCCATGCTCCCGTCACTCCACGAAGCTGTAGGGCGGCAGCGGGCCGTTGACCTGGAGGACGAGGTGGGGGTGCTCCTTGCGCAGGGCGTCCACCGCCTCCACGAAGTCCGCGGTGTGGTCGCGGTCGACGAGGAAGGAGACGTTCGCCAGCCAGCCGGAGCTCTCGGGCCCCGGGCTGACAGCTCCCGCCGCCGCCTCCAGGGCCTGCCTCACCAGTTGCCCGTCGCGCTTCTCGCGCTGCTGCACCGCGGCCACGACGCGTTCGCCGAGCCGCAGCTTCTGCTCGTACGTGCCGCCGCCGGCCGCCCGGTTGGCCTCGTTGAGCGCGCGCAGTTCGGCGTCCTCCGCGAGGACCTGGTGGAGGACCGCCTCCTCGTCGTGCGTGGCCTTCACGTTGTACTCGACCTTGTGGTCGAGCGCGTCGAGCCGCTCCAGGTAGTGCTTCTCGCGTTCGGCGAGCACCGTGCGTACCGACTCGTCGTCCGCCGACAGGCTGCCGAAGCGCATCGGCAGCACGGCGCCCACGGCGCCGGCCTCCGAGAGGACGGTCTGGTGCGCCAGCAGGTCGCGGCGCTTGGGCCTGAGGTCCTCGGGCGCGTCGCTCACCAGGGCGGTCAGTTCACCGGCCCTGAGGGCGCGCACGGGCATCGGCGGTTCCCCGACGCCGTTCGTCGGCTCGGGAAGTTCGGGGTGGTTGCCGCGCGCGATGCCGTAGACGTACGTACTCACTCCTGCTCCTCCTTCCGGCGGGACGTGCTGCTGCGGCGGGCGCGGGGCTTCGACTCGGACTGGCCGTCACCGCCGCTGCGGGCCTGCTGGAACGCGTCCGAGATGGTCTCGGCGGCGCCGGACAGGGCACCCTTGGACTTGCCCTTGGCGCCGGACTCGGTGACCTCGCCGACGATCTCGGGCAGGCCGGGGCTCTTGTTGGCGCCGGTTTCGAGGTCGAGGCGGTTGCACGCCTCGGCGAAGCGCAGATACGTGTCGACGCTCGCCACCACGACCCGGATGTCGATCTTGAGAATCTCAATGCCGACCAGGGAGACACGTACGAACGCGTCGATCACGAGTCCACGGTCGAGGACGAGTTCCAGGACGTCGTAGAGGCCGCTGGTACCGCCGCCGCCTCCGCCTTGCTGTGCCGGGACTACGGTCATGCCGACCGGCCCTCCTCCTGTCGGGTGTACCGGAATTTTCCGGTCTGTCAGGTTTATCGGGTGTGTCGGTTATTTCGGCTTTTTCGACTTTTTCGGGCGACTACGAACGGTCCGCCCTGCCGCGTTCGTAGCGGCTGACGCGCCGGTATCCGGTGAGCGCTCCCTGCACGTCGAGTGTGACTTCGTACGACGCGAGCAGGCTCATCGTGTCGGGGACCCGGGCCAGTTCGAGCACCTCGACCCGCAGCATCCAGCCGTCGTCCTCCGTACGTTCGAAGGAAGAGACGGACTCGGCCTCCATGCCGGTGAGCTCCGCCAGTTGCGCCCGCGCACCGCGCAGCACATCCATCGGGCCCGGCCGGTTTTCCGCCGTGGACTGCGAATTGTCTTTGCTCTTCGGTGTGTTGCTGTTCTGAGTTGCCATGTCACCCTCCGACTTCTGGTAACCCGCAACACCGGATCCAAACCCCCTACGTCAACGCGTGACCTCGGCAGGAGGGCGGGCGGGCGTATCCGCGGGCCCGGTCCGACGGAGGTGGAAGACGAGCGCGGCGCCCGCGGCGAGGACCGAGGCCGCACCGCCGACGAGGAGGCCGGACCGGGCGCCCAGGGTTTCGGACAGGCCGCCGACGAGAAGCGCGCCGAGCGGGGTGGTGCCCTGGAAGACCAAGGTGTAGAGCGCCATCACCCGGCCGCGGTAGGCCGGATCGGTGCCGAGCTGGATCCGGTGATTGGCCGCCTGTGCGAAGCAGACGGACGCGAAGCCGGTGAGGAACAGCGCCACCGCGGCCGTGGTGTAGGTCGGTGCGAGTCCCGCCAGGATCTGCACCGCGCCGAAGGCGGCCGCCGTCCCGATGACGAGACCGAGCGGCGGCCTGCCCCGGCGCAGGGTCGTGGCGAAGGCCGCGCCGAGCGAACCTGCCGCCAGCGCCGTGGTCAGCAGGCCGAAGGCGGCGGCATCGGCGTGGAAGACCGTCTTGGCGAGCAGCGGCAGGGTGAGCTGGAAATTGAAGCCCAGCATGCCGACCACCGCGACCAGGGCCATCGGCAGCAGAAGGTCCGGCTGGGCCGCCACGTGCCGGATCCCGTCCGCCACGCGGGCGCGCCGGGGGCGCCGAGCGCCGCGGTGCAGTTCGGCGGGGCGGATCAGCCACAGTCCGGCCACCGTCGCCAGATAGCTCACCGCGTTGAGCAGCATCACCGTTCCGGTGCCGAACCAGCTGATCAGCAGGCCCGCCGCGGCCGGGCCCAGCACCCGCGCGGTGTTGAAGTAGGCGGCGCTGAGCGCGGACGCGTTGGGCAGCAGGTCGGCGCCGACCAGTTCACTGACGAATGACATCCGGGCCGGTATTTCGACGGCGTTGACCAGGCCGATTCCCAGCGCGAACAGACCGACATGCCACAGCCGCACCCCTCCCGCCAGCACCAGCGCACCGAGCAGCACGGCGAGCACGCCCGAGGCGAGGTTGGCGCCCATCAGCAGCCGGCGCTTGTCGTGGCGGTCGGCGAGGCCCCCCGCGTGCAGCGTGAACAGCAGCAGGGGCGCGAACTGCAGGGCGGTGATCATGCCCAGGGCGGAGGCCGAGTCGCCGGTCAGGGAGAGCACGAGCCAGTCCTGGGCCACGATCATCATCCAGGTGCCGCCGACGGAGACGAGTTGCCCGGCCGCGAACAGCCGGAAGTTGCGGACCGTCAGGGACTGGAACATTCCGGCGAGGGTGCTCCTCATGGTGCTCCTCCCCCGGCCCGGGGGCGGACCGGGTCGCGGGGGTGACTCGTCATCGCTGTCGCTTGCCGGCCCCGTCAGTCGGTGCCGCGGAAGATGTGACGGTCGGGGTTCTCCCCCTCCTCGCCGGCGAGGAGCGCGGGCCGTGGGGCGTGCGGCTCTTCGAGGGGCGTGGTTCCGTGCTCGGTGACATCTGCGCCCACCTCTGCCTGCCTCTCATTCGGATCTGCTGGAAGGACCGGACGGATCACCGGCCGGTTCAGGCCGGACTGCTCACACATTGCAGGCCGGCCGCCGCCCGCCGCTCGGCGGTCCTGCGGCGGACCTCCGGGACCGCCGCGTCGTGGGCCAGGAGGCATTCCTCCAGGAAGGCCAGTGCGCGAAGGTGATACGTACGGGCCGCCCACCCGAGGCTGATGTTGTGCCCGGCGTCCGGCTGGTGGTCGACCAGCACCTTCGGCGCGGCCAGCGGATGCCTGAGCGCGGCGACGGCCTCCTCGTCGAACCGCCACCACTGCTCCTGCTCGGCGAAGGTGAAGCGGACCGGCACCCGGACCCGGGCGGCGATGCCGGGATACAGCTCGGGCCACAGCGGCCCCTCCGCCACCTCACTGGCCGGCACCGGCGACAGCAGTGCGCGGCCGAGCCGGAAGGCGTCCGGCGGGTAGAGCCGCAGGGCCCCCCAGTGGCGGCGCCACTCACCGTGCCCTGCCGCGCCGGGCAATTGGTGCGGGTACACGGCGAACCGGTTGCCCAGGCCCGATATGTCCAGTCCGAGCAGGGTATCGCCGCGTTCGTGCGCGGCGGCTGCCAGGGCGAGCTTGCCGCCGTTGGAGTGGGCGACCATGAAGAAGCCCGCGCCGGTGTCGTGGGTGGCCGCGAAGTCGGCCAGCGCGGCATGCAGGGTCACCGCCTGCTCCTGGACCGTCTGCCCCTGGGGCAGATACGGGGCGGACCGGCCGTAGCCGGGGCGGTCCACGGCCAGCACGGTGTATCCGAGCTCCGCACCGAGGGCCAGCAGCGAAAGCCCGGGGCGGGACCGGCTGTCGAAGTAACCGGCCCGCATCCCGCCGCCGTGCACCGCGACCACCACGGCCCGCGGCGGCCGGGGCCACGTCTCGGCGACCAGGCCCGAGACCGGGATACCGCCTGCGTCAAGCGTGATGCCACGGACTTCCGGAGCACTCGAATCCAACAGCTCTGCCATCTGATCAGTACTCCTGAGGGGAGGAGGCTTGGCCCGGCGGACAAAAAGTTCTCTGCCTACGCGGCTCTTCCGTACCCGCCGGGGGCGGCGCTCCGCCAACTGCGCGGGGTGCGGTGGCCGGAGGAGCGCTCCAGCCGGCGCCAGCGGGCGACGGCCCGGACTTCGTCCGTCCCGGTGCCGGTGTCGTCCGCCAGGGCGGCCGCCCGGGCGAGCAGGACCGCGGTGAGCGCGGCCAGTTCGTCGGCGTCGGGGGCGCCGTTCTCGATGCGCAGAAACGTCTCAGCAGTCACTTGGGACATGTCCATGGCCGTCGCCTCCGTCTTCGCGGTCCTGGGCGGGAAAATCGGGAGAGCGGGCCGTACGGGCCCGGGAAGGTGCCGGGGAAGGTGCCGGGGCCCGTACGCCCGGTTGGTGCGATCACGCGGTCGGACCCCGGGGACCAGGGGTCACCTGGAGCTCACTTCACTTCGAAGATCTTCCAGTGACCACGCTTGATGAGGCTGCTGCCGTCCTTGGCGTCGCTGAAGAAGTCGACCACCACGTAACGGCCCGGCTGGAAGGTCAGTTCGAGCAGCGAGGTCTCCCCGGAGTTCATGGGCAGACCACCGGTGCCCTGGTCCAGGTCGAGGGGGCCGGGGTAGTCCGGGAACGCGCCGGTGTCGCCGAAGTCGTCGACGTAGGCCCGGACGTCCTCCTCGGTGGTCTCCTCCGCGAGGCGGAAGAAGATGGCTTCGATGTTCTGGCCGGCGGGCATGGCGTTGCGGAAGCGGACCGCGTGGCCCGCCTGCACGGTGCCGTCGAGGTCCCAGTAGGGCTGACCGTCGACCAGCTTGCCCGTGAGGGTGGCGGTGGGAGTCGGCTTCGCGGTGGTGCCGGCGGTACCGGCGACCGTGAGGACGCTGTGCCGCGGGTTCTCGGCCCGGATGTGCTGGTAGTCGAAGAACCAGTACGTGCCCGGTGCCACGGTCCTGGTGAAGGACGCCGGAAGGTTCGGGTGGATGACCGTACCGCCGAGCAGTTCCGCCTTCTGCTGGATCTCGGCGCTGCCCTCGACGATGTCGGGCCCGACCGCATTGATGATCTTCAGCAGGGAGGAACGGAAATCTTCGAAGGTCACGCCGGGCTTCGGGCGGACCAGTGATATCCAGCCCGACGCGGGGTCCGTGGTGGAGACCCGGAAAGTGACCTGGCCGGGGCGCGCGGTGGCCGGCGCGTCCATGCCGTCGACGGAGGACTTGATCTCCAGGACCTGACGGCCCTGCTCCTCGGCGGCTGACTGGACCACGGCGGACCGGGCCGCGGGCTGGGCCGCGGCGGCGGTGCCCAGGCCCGTCGTCGCGGTGAGGGCCAGCAGCGCACCGGTGGCGGTGGCGGCCCATATATGACGTGTGTGCTTCCATCTCATGCGAGTGCTCCTACGGGTGGGAAGGACGCTGCCGGGGTAAGGGCAGAAGCGGTCGAGAACGGCGGAACATCGGATTCAGCGGTCGGCCGCGGCGGCGGCCGCC
This sequence comes from Streptomyces sp. NPDC003016, assembly GCF_053591455.1. Taxonomy (NCBI): domain Bacteria; kingdom Bacillati; phylum Actinomycetota; class Actinomycetes; order Kitasatosporales; family Streptomycetaceae; genus Streptomyces; species Streptomyces sp. NPDC003016. The sequence goes on along the minus strand of NZ_JBSFTV010000059.1, from coordinate 17,692 downwards.
AGCGCGTTCCGGAAGGTCTCCTCGGGCTGCGCACCGGCCACCGAGGCCCCGCCGCCGAAGCGGAACACCGGCACGGAGTGGATGCCGAGGGACCGCACCCGGGCCAGTTCGGCCCGCAGCTCCTCGGCCCCGCCGGGGCTCGGCCGGACACCGGTCTCGGCGGCGAGCCGGTCGAGTGTGGCGCGGTCGCCGATGTTGAGCCCGTCGGTCAGGTAGGCCCGGAACAGGCGCTCGGCCATCGGTTCCCCCAGTCCCTGGTCCGCCGCGGCGGCCAGGAGGCGGTGGGCCTCGAAGGTGTTCACGTGCACGGCGCGCGCGAAGTCCAGCTCCAGGCCGTCCTTGGCGCCGACGGCCGCCATGTTCGCGGTGGCCTGAGCGGCCTGCTCCGCGCTGCCGAAGAAACCGAGGTGCACCTCGGACAGCGGCATTCCCTCCGACGGCGCCTCGGGAGAGACCTGGAAGGGGAGGAACACCACGTCGAGCTCCCCGCCCGCCGCACGGTGGCGGCCGGCGGCCCGCTCGAAGCGGGTGAATCCGATGTAGGAGTGGACGCAGGTGAGATCGAGGACGATCTCGACCCGCAGGGATGTGTTCTTGGCGGTGGTCACTGCTGGCGGCCCTTCGGTTCACAATGGTCCGGAAACCGGGTTCTGCTGCGACGGATCGCCCCGAGGGGCGGTTGTCCCGTCGCCCGGCCCGGTTTCAGGCCGCCTCGATGTCGGCGGCCACGGTGCACAGTACGTATTCGGGCGGCGCCCCTTCGAGACGCGCGATCTCTTCCTGCCCCTCGAAGATCCTCGGGTCGGCCATCCACGCGTGGTACGAGTCCTCGTCGGCCCACATCGCGTAGTTGACGAACGTCCTGCCGTCGGGACTGATGTGCGGCGTGGCGGAGATGAACCCGCGGTGGTGACGCTTCCATGCACCGCTGCGGGCCAGCAGGTCCATCAGGGCGTCGAAGGACTCACGGCCGCGCAGGTGCCGGGTGGCGACGGCCACGTACGCCGGCTGCCCGCCGAGCTGGGGACCGTCGATGCCGGGGGCCGGAGTCCCCCGGAAAGCCGTCACCGCCCGTACGCCCGGCCTGCTCGACAGCGCCGTCAGCACGTCGGCGGTGCGGTTGCCCGCGAGCGCGGTCCAGTGGTCCGCCGCATCGCGCCACCGGCCACGGTGTATCACCGTCCGCCGGTCCGCACTCACGTGGACGCGGGAGGAGAGGAAACCCGGGCTGTGGCGTGTCCGCGCCGTGGACTCGGCAACGAGGGCGGCGACCAGCTCGTCGGCCGTCTCGGGCCGCTCGGCCGTCAGGACGTCAAAGGTGACGAAGCCGGCCTCGGGCGCGGGAATGTCTGTCATGTCGGAACTCCGTACGTGGTGTCCATGAGGCCGGTGCCGCTCGGTCGCCGCCGCTCAGCGGAAGGCATCGGCCCGCTCCACGGCCCAGGAACGGAAGGTCCGGGCCGGCGTGCCGGTCACCTCTTCCACGACCTTCGAGCCGACCTCCGGCTCCTTGGTGAGCGTCGCGAAGTAGTCGAGCGCCCCGTCCGCGTACGAGGGCGGCCAGCCGCTGTCCACCATCGCCTGCCGAGCGGCGCCGTGTTCGATGTCCTGCCAGGACAACTCGCGTCCGAGCACCTCGCCGATGATGCGTACCTGCTCCGCCTGGGAGAGCTCTTCGGGGCCGGAGACCAGGTACTTCTTCCGGGCGTGCCCGTCGCTGGTGAGCGCCTTGGCGCCGACGGCGGCGAGGTCGCTCTCGTCCACGGAGGTGCGGGTGGCCGCGCCGTACGGGTACCGGACCACGTCGCCGGTACGGATCTGGGCGGCGAACCCCATGGCGTTGCAGTGGAATCCGGTGGTCCGCAGGAACGTCCACTCGAGGGTCGTCCGCTCGAGCAGCTGCTCGATGTAGGCGTGGCAGTTGTTGTCCACCGGTTCGAGGCCGATGTGCACGCCGACGGACGAGACGAAGGCGACGCGCCGTGCTTTCGCCTCGATCTTCTTCAGGACCGCGGGCGCGGTGTCGACCGGGAGGGCGAAGAAGGGCCACATGAGGAAGACGCCGTCCACCCCTTCCAGGGCCTCGTCGAGGCTGTCCGGGTCGGCGAGGTCGCCGTAGCAGATCTCGACGCCCTGCGGCAGACGGCCGATGTTCGGGTCGTCCCGAAGGACCAGGGCGCGGACCCTGGCACCGGCGTCGAGCAGGTGGGCCACCGCGTGCGGCCCGACATTTCCGGTGGCCGCGGTGACCAGGACAACAGTGCGTGCAGTCATGATGGCTCCCTCGTGGAAACGGATGTGACATCGGAGTCGCGGCAGTTCAGCCCGCCGGGCGCTGCGCCCACGCCGAGACCATGAGCGTCGTCATGTCCCGCCCCTCCGGACGCCCCAGCAGGCCCATGAAGTCCGCGAGTTCGTCCGCGGTGACCATGCCGCCGTCCACCAGCGCATGACCCTCCTGCCTGAGCCGCAGGCCGATCAGTTCGTCATCGGCGGCGGACTGGCCGGGGCCCGCCGGCGTGAGCCGCACCTGGGGCGACGCCAGTCCGGCCCGGGCCAGTGCGGCGGGCAGGTGCCGTGCCCACCCCATGTCGGCCCCCTGCTCCTGCATGCGCCGCACGTACCCGCCGACCAGGGTGCGCCCTACGGCGGTCGCGGCGTGCTCGGCGGGCAGGTAGTAGAAGTCCTCCACCACCAGCCAGCCGCCGGGGGCCAGCCACCGCGCCGCACGCGCCAGCAGCGCGTCGGGGTCCTTCAGGTGTTCCAGCACGGCCCGCGCGAGGATGAGGTCGTAGGCACCGTCCCCGAACTCCTCGGAGGTGATGTCGGCTTGACGGATCGTCAGGTTGGCGGCGCGGCCGGCGTCCAGCCGGCTCGTGTCGATGTCGACAGCGAGTACGCCGCCCTCGGCGACCCGCTCCGCCAGCCAGTAGGACATCGACCCGGCTCCGGCACCCAGTTCGAGGCACTTCCCGTCACGGCCCACGGGAAGCGCCTCGACGACGGCCCGGGTCACCGGATCGTATTTCCTCTCGAACAGCTGCATCTGGTCGAGTTGCGAGAATTGGTTCCGGGTCAGTGATCCCGTGCTGTACGACTGCGCCGGAGCACCGTCCGCCATGTCCCATGCCTTTCACGTCCGTCGGCGTTTCTTCGCCTGTGCAACCAGCTTCTTCGGTCACGGAGAGCCGTTCAAGGATTCCCGTATCAGATGTGTCCGCGGCTCTGTCACGCTTGTGTCAAATCCAGCGGGGCACTACGGGCGCCGGCCTGCCCGCGCGGGTTCTCGGCGGGGTCTCCGGCGGGCCGGAAGAATCCGGCGAGCTGCGGGGGAAAGGCTCCGGCCGCTCCGGCGGTCCGGCCGAATTCCTCGGTGCGGCGGGTGAGTTCCGCGACGCCTGCCGCGCCGAGGTGCCGGTACGGACCACGGTCCCCGCGGTCCGTCTCCTCCTCCAGTTCCGTACGGAGCCGGCGGCCCCGCCCGGTCAGTGCCCCGTCGGCGGTCATCAGTCCGCGCTCGCGCAGCCGGTCCTCGGCAGCGGCCCAGTCCTGCCGGGACCAGCCGCGCTGGGCCATGACCGCGTCGCGCGGCATTCCCGCGTCGCTCGCGCAGTGCGAGACCAGCGCCTCGATTCCGTCCAGGCCCGCCGCGGACAGCGCGGCGACGTGGCTGTCGCCGCGGTGTTCGCGCAGCAGGGTGGCCGCGTACCAGAGCGCCAGGTGCGGCGCTTCGGGTACGGGCTGGTCGGCATGGGCCGCGTAGAGCGGGTGTCCGGGCCGGCCGCACCCCTCGACGGCGCGCAGCGCCAGCCGGGCCGCCTCCCGCAGCGGGCGTGCGGTGAGGGCCTCGGCCCCGAGCACCCGGCGCAGGGTGGTGTCGGCCGCGCGCAACCGGGCGGCCAGCACCTCCTCGGGTGTCACCTGTTCCCAGACGGCCGGAAGGTGCCGGGCGACCGTGTCGTACCGGAAGTTGTGGAACACGGCGGTGACCACGCCCGGACCGACCCTCCCCAGCGCCGCGGCCCGGCCGGCCAGGTAGCAGCCCATCGGGTCGCCGACGCCCCTGGTGGCCAGTTCCCTGCCGAGGTCGGGACTGAAGTACACCGTGGAGTGAAGGACGTTCAGCGCGTTCTGACACCGCCGGGCGGCGGGTTGCGCGGGCGAGGGGGACATGGCCGATGCTCCGTTGCGTGGGAGGAGAGGAGGGTGGAAGGGAGGGTTACTGAGGGGGGTTGCCGTGCTTGCGCGAGGGCAGGTCCGCGTGCTTGGCGCGCAGCATGCCGAGCGAGCGGATCAGGACCGAGCGGGTCTGGCGCGGGTCGATGACGTCGTCGATCAGGCCGCGTTCGGCCGCGTAGTAGGGGTGCATCAGCTCGTCCTTGTACTCCGCGATCCGTTGCTCGCGTACGGCCCGCGGGTCGTCGGCCGCGTTGATCTCGCGGCGGAAGACCACGTTGGCCGCGCCCTCCGCGCCCATCACCGCGATCTCGTTGGTGGGCCAGGCCAGCGCCAGGTCGGCGCCTATCGAGCGGGAGTCCATGACGATGTAGGCGCCGCCGTACGCCTTGCGCAGCACCAGCGAGATCCGCGGCACGGTGGCGTTGCAGTAGGCGTACAGCAGCTTGGCGCCGCGCCGGATGATGCCGTTGTGCTCCTGGTCCACGCCCGGGAGGAAGCCGGGTACGTCGACCAGGGTGACCAGCGGGATGTTGAAGGCGTCGCAGAACTGGACGAAGCGGGCACCCTTCTCGGAGGCTTCGATGTCCAGCACGCCCGCCATGGAAGCGGGCTGGTTGGCGACGATGCCGACGACATGGCCGTCGAGGCGGGTGAACGCGCAGACGATGTTGGTCGCCCAGGCCGAGTGCACCTCGAAGTATTCGCCGTCGTCGGCGATCTCCTCGATGACCTTGCGGATGTCGTACGCCTGCCCCGATCCGGCCGGGACCAGGTCCAGCAGGGCTTCGTTGAGCCGGTCGGCCGGATCGGCGCAGCGCTCGACGGGCGCCAGCTCGCGGTTGTTGGCGGGCAGCAGCGACAGCAGGTAGCGCACGTCCTCGAGGCAGTGCTCCTCGTCGTCGTACGCGAAGTGGGAGACGCCCGAGACGCCCGCATGGACGTCGGCGCCGCCGAGGCCGTTCTGGCTGATCTCCTCACCGGTGACGGCTTTGACGACGTCGGGTCCGGTGATGAACATCTGCGAGGTCTCACGGACCATGAACACGAAGTCGGTGAGCGCCGGGCTGTAGGCGGCGCCGCCCGCGCAGGGGCCGAGCATCACCGAGATCTGCGGGATGACACCGGAGACGCGGGTGTTGCGCTGGAAGATGCCGCCGTATCCGGCCAGCGCGGTGACGCCCTCCTGGATCCGGGCGCCCGCACCGTCGTTGAGGCTGACCACCGGTGCGCCGGCGGCCTCGGCCAGGTCCATGATCTTGTGGATCTTCTGCGCGTGTGCCTCGCCGAGCGCGCCGCCGAAGACCCGGAAGTCATGGGCGTAGACGAAGACCGTACGGCCGTGCACGGTGCCCCAGCCGGTGATGACGCCGTCGCCGTGCGGCTTCTTGTGCTCCAGGCCGAAGCCGCTCGCCCGGTGTCTGCGCAGGGCTTCGACCTCGTTGAACGATCCCTTGTCCAGGAGCAGTCCGATGCGCTCGTGGGCGGTCAGTTTCCCCTTGGCGTGCTGGCGTTCGGTGGCGGCCGGATCGGGACCGCGCCGTGCCGATTCCTTCAGGTCGGTCAGCTTGCCGACCCGGGAGAGGATCGTCTCTTCTGCTCCGGACATGGGGTGTGCACCTTCCGTGGGTAGGGGGTGGCCGCGGTGGCGAAGGCGCCGTCGGTCAGCTCCAGCCGGTGGATCTCGACCGTCCGGGGCTTGGGCCCCTGGACGGCGGCCGCGGCGGCGTGCGTAGGGGGGCAGGCGACGTCGAACACGGCCCAGCCGGGCGGGTGCCCGCCGCGGTCGGCGCCGAGGTAGTCGTGGGCCGGAGAGCGGCTCAGCCCCGTTCCGATGCCTTTGAGGTAGGCCTCCTTGCGGGTCCAGAGCCGGCCGAACGGCTCGCTCCTCTCCCCGCGGGGGATCCGCGCCAGCTCGGCGCGCTCTCGCGGGTGCAGCGCCGGGGCGCAGACCTCGACGGTCTCCTCGCGGGGCAGCCGCTCCACGTCCACGCCGACGGGGACGGCCGCGATGCCGACGAGGGCCAGACCGGCGCTGTGGGAGAGGGAGAAGTGCAGGGGCGGCGAAGTCCCGGCCAGGGCCGGGCGGCCGTGCGCCCCGCCGCAGCCGGGGCAGGGCTCGCAGACGAACCGTACGTCCCGGGGCGCGACGCCCGTGTAGCGGCCCAGCAGCCGGCGCAGCGCGACGTGGGCGGTCGCGTAGAGCAGCGCCTGGGCCGGACGGACAAAGGATTTCGCCCGGCGCCGCTCGGTGTCGTCGAGTTCCGGGAAGCCGAACTCCGTGAAGTCGGGTTCCGGAAGGCCGGGTTCCGGGAGGCCGGGCGCTGTCGCTTCGCTCTGCGGGGGGCCGTGCACCAGCCACAGGTCGAGCCGGTCCGGGGAGACGGCGCCCGGTGCGCCGGCGGGTCCGCTCACCGCAGGCCGCGCAGCGCGACGAGGAAGCCGGCCAGGCCGACGGCCGTGAGCAGCCCCAGAGCGGGGCCGTATCCCACGGTGTACAGCGCGGAGGTCAGCCCGACCATGAGCGCGGCGCCCAGTTGCACCGCCGTCTGGTACAGCCCGCTCGCCGCCGCCTGCCGCTGGGCGGCGACCGAGCCGGTGGCCTGGAGGTGGAACGCCGTGAAGGCGAGCACGAACGCGGCGCCGACGAGCAGCATGGTGGGCAGTACGTCGGTGAGGTACCGCACCTCGGCGGGGGCGCCGCGCGGGTAGAGCAGGTAACCGAGGGGTGCGGCGGCGGCACCGGCCGCGATCAGCCGGGCCGGGCCGAACCGGGCCGCGACGCGGCCCGAGTGCAGCGCGGTGAGCGCGAGCGGGGCGCTGGCCGGCAGGAAGGCGAGCCCGGTCTCCAGCGGGCTCCACCCGGCGCGTTGCTGCAGGTGCAGGGTGCTCAGGAGGAGCAGCCCGAGGTACGAGCCGTTGAACGCCGCGGCACCGAGTGCGGAGCGCAGCAGCGGCCCGTGGGTGAGCAGGCCCAGGTTCAGCAGCGGCTCCCGGGCCGTCAGCTCGCCGCGTACGTACACCACGCCGAGCAGCGCCGCGAGGGCGAACGCGCCGGCCGTACGCGGATGCTGCCACCCGGTGCCGGGTACGGAGGTGATCGCGTACACCAGCAGCAGCGTCGCGCCGGTGAGGCTGAGCGCGCTCGCGACGCCGTACCGCCCGGTGGTGTCCTTGCGTGGTGCGTCGTGCGGGACCAGCCACAGCCCGGCGGCGAACAGCAGCAGGGCGACCGGGGCCGGGAAGGCGAAGGTCCAGCGCCAGCTCACCTCGGTGAGCAGCCCCGAGAGCAGCAGTCCCGCCGAGAAACCGCTGGCGCCGAAGAGGGAGTAGACCGACACCGCCCTGCCGCGGGCGGGGCCCTCGGGGAACACCGAGGTGATGATGGCGAGCCCGGTGGGCGCGGTCAGCGCGGCGCAGAAGCCCTTCACCAGGCGCGTGGCGATCAGCAGCGGCCCGCTGTCCGCGAGGGCGCCCACCAGCGACGCGGCGGAGAAGACGAGGAGCGCGGCAAGGTAGACGCGGCGGCGTCCGAGCAGCGTCACCAGACGCCCGCCGAAGAGCAGCAGCCCGCCGAACCCGACGGCGAACCCGCTGACCACCCAGTGCAGTTGCGCCACGGGCAGGCCGAGGTCGCCGCCGACGGCGGGCAGCGCCACCAGCGCCACGGACACTTCGAGGGCGTCGATGAGCATGTTGCCCGCGAGCACGAACAGCAGGCCCCACAGGGCCGGGCTCCACCGCCCGCTCGTCGTGTCCGGCACGGCCGGGGGCCGGGGCGTCGTCGGAGGTGTCATGGTCCCGTTCCGCCGTAGTGGCTGGGTGACTGGCAGGGGAGAGGGGTGGCCGGCCGGCGGGGGTCCGCCGGCCGCCTCGGTGTGCCGGCCGCTTCAACCGAGCAGCGTGCCCCCGGTGGCGTCCACGAAGGAGCCGGTGATCCAGCGGGCCTCGTCGGTGGCGAGGAAGGCCACCACATCGGCCACGTCCTCCGGCTCGCCGATCCGGTTGAACGCGGAGAGCTGCGCCATCTGCTCGACCGCCTCGGGGATGCCGAAGACGGGGTTGTCGTTGCGGGTGATGCCCGGCGCCACGCTGTTGATGGTGATGTTGCGCGGTCCGAGGTACTTGGCGAAGTGCAGCGCGAGCTGGTCGACGGCGCCCTTGGTCATCGCGTACGCGATCTCGTCCGGGTTCGCGAAACGGGTGAGGCCGGAGGTGATGTTGATGATGCGCCCGCCGTCGGGCATGTTCTTCAGGGCCCGCTGGATGAGGAAGAACGGAGCCTTGGCGTTGACCGCGAAGAGCTGGTCGAACTTCTCGGGTGTGGTGTCCTCGGGCTTGACGCCGCCCATGACGCCCGCGTTGTTGACCAGGATGTCGAGGCCGGTGGTTCCGGTGCGCTCCCGCAGCCCGCTCTCCAGGCCCAGGAACAACTCGTGGACGTCGCCGGGAACGCCCAGCTCCGCGCGGACGGTGAAGGCCCGGCCGCCGTCCTTCTCGATCAGGGTGACGACGTCGTCGGCCGCTTCCCGGTTGGCGGTGTAGTGGACGGCGACGAGCGCGCCCTCCTGCGCCAGCCGCAGGGCGGCCGCACGGCCCATGCCGCGGCTCGATCCTGTGACGAGCGCGGTCTTGCCCGTGAGCCTGTTCATGTCTGTTCTCCGATTCTTCTTCGCCGGTGCCTGTACCGGTGCTGTGACGGGGGTGGTGTCCGGGGCTGTGACGAGGGCTGTGTCCGGGGTCCGCGCGGATACCGGGGCCCGTTGCGCGGCCGGGACCCCGGTCGCCCGGGGGGGCTGTCCGAACCAGCGGTTCAGGGCCGTCGTAAGGTCCGTGCCGCCGGTGTCGGCCCACACCACATGGCCGTCGGGCCGTACCAGGAGGGCGCCGGTGTCCGGCGCCGCGAGGTCCTCGGACACGGAGGTGGCCGTCACCGTGTGCACCAGGTCCGCCCAGGGGGCGGCGAGGGCACGCGACTCCTCGCGGCGTGCGGCGTCGCCCGGCAGGAGGAGCAGCACACCGCGCCCGCTGCACAGCAGGGAGGCGCTGGTGGTGGTGGACTCGGTGGTGGTGATGTCCGCGTGCGGAAGGCGGCGGCCGAGCAGCGGGTGCCGGCCGGGGCCCACGTCGTAGCGGATGTCGAGACCGGAGATCATTCCGGCCAGGTGCGCGCGTACGTTCTCGCTGCCCGCGGCCAGCTCGGCGAAGACCTGCCGGACCGGCTCGACCTCGGCGGAACCGAGCAGCAGCAGCGCCTGTGCCCTGATGTTGTTCAGGACCCGCTGCCCGACGGCGTGCCGCTCGCCGTGGTAGCTGTCGAGCAGACCGTCGGGGCCCCGCTGCCGCACCTGGGCGGCCAGCTTCCAGCCGAGGTTGACGGCGTCCTGCAGGCCCAGGTTGAGGGCCTGGCCGCCGATCGGCATCTGCTGGTGCGCCGCGTCACCGGCCAGGAAGAGCCGGTGGTCGCGGTAGCGGCGGGCCTGTCGGGAGGCGTCACCGAAGGAGTTCACCCACAGCGGGGTTCCGGCGCCGATGTCCTCCCCGGTGACGCGCTTCCAGGTGTCGGCGACATCCGCGAAGTCCGGTTGCCCGCCGCGCGGCCGGGCACCGAACTCGTGCACCATCACCCGGGTCACGCCGTCGGGACGCCGGGCGGCGACGGCGAGTCCGCCCTCCAGCCGCTCGAAGCGGCGGTTGGGGACGTCGATGCCGGCCACGTCGGCGCGCAGCATGTCGCGGGTGGCGTCGGCGCCGGGGAAGTCGAAACCTCCCAGGCGGCGCACGGCGCTGTTCTCGCCGTCGCAGCCGACGACGCACAGGGCCCGGAAGGACGCCGTCGTGCCGTCCGTAAGGCGCGCCTCGGCTTCTGTGTAGTCCCCGGTCACGGTCAGCCCGGTCAGCTCGTGACCGCGCCGGACGTCCGCGCCCAGGTCCTGCGCCCACCGGCCCAGCAGCTCCTCGATCCGGGTCTGCAGGACCTTCCACTGGCCCGGGTAGCGGCTGGGGAGCGTGAGGTCGAGCGGGATGCCCCCGAAGTGGCCCTTGCGGTCGTTCGGCACGTCGCCGAGCTGCCGCAGCAGGCCCCGGCTGTCAAGGATCTCCATGGTGCGGGCGTGCAAGGTGGACGCCCGCGACTCGGTGGTCGGCGCGGTGAGCTTTTCGAGGACCACCACGTCCGCGCCGGCCAGCCGCAGCTCCCCGGCGAGCATGAGCCCCACCGGGCCCGCGCCGACCACGATCACCTGAGTGCTGGTGCGGTCCTCCCCCATGGTCAGACCTTGGCTTCCGCGTAGTCCTTGGCGTGGTTCAAGGTGGCGCGGCTGTTGGTGCTCAGGGCTGTCCGTACGTACTCCCGGGCGTCGGCGACGGTCGCGTCGGCGCCCAGGATCCGGGTGATGTTCTCGGTGTTGAGGGTGACGGTGTGCTGCGAGGACGCGGCGACCCCGGCGCCGTTCTCCTCGAACGTCCAGTAACCGGTGTGCAGCGTCATCAGCGCCGGCAGGGTGACCTGCTTGTAGGCGATCTTCTGGTGCGGGAAGGTCACCCGGTAGGACTTGGTGGTGTGCACCGAACCGTCCTTGGCCCGGGTGTCCATCTCCAGTGTCTGCAGGCCCGGGGTGTCCTCGTCGAGCCGGACGGTGGCCACGTGCGGGAGCCGCTCGGGCCACAGGTGGGCCTCGTTGACGAAGTCGTAGACGTCCTTGGCCGAGCCGGCGACATGGACCGTGTCCTCGAAGGAGAAGGTCAGCTCCTCGGCCGCGTGGGCCAGCTCGACATTCGTCTTGAGCGCGGCCAGTTCGGAGCGGGAGTTGCGGTCGACGGCCTCGTCGATCCACCGCAGGCTCTGCGGGTCGTCGTCGACGGCCCGGTAGTCGTGCAGCAGCCGGACCCGGGCGGTGGACCCGGAGAGCGGCTCGATGACCCAGGTGCCGCCCATCGAGGCGACCGGGGGCGCGGAGACCTCCTGGCGGAAGGTGATCCGCAGCTGTTCCGGATCGAGGGTGCGGTACGACGTCCAGTTCTTGGCCTCGCCGTTGGCGGTGGCCCAGATGCGGATGCGCTCGGTGCGCCCGCTCTTCTCGACGTGGTCGACGTGGATGGTCGGCGGGAAGATCCTCGGCCAGTTCTGCACCTCGGCGATCAACCGGTAGACGGCGGTGGCCGGGGCCGAGACCGTGATCTCGTGCTCCACCTCGCGCGGGCCGGGCTGCGGCATGGTCGTACTCCTCGGGTTCGGGTTCGCTTCTCGGGGCCGGCTCAGAAGTTGCCGAGTCCACCGCAGACGTTGAGGGCCTGGGAGGTGATGGAGGCGGCGGTGTCGGAGGCCAGGTAGCCGACGAGGCCGGCCACCTCCTCGGGGGTGGAGTAGCGGCCCAGCGGGATCTTCGCCTGGAACTTTTCGAGGATCGCCTCCTCGGTGGCGTCGTACGCGGCCGCGTAGCCCTGCCGGACGCGCTGGGCCATCGGTGTCTCGACGTAGCCGGGGCAGACCGCGTTGACGGTGATGCCGGTGGGGGCCAGCTCGTTGCCGAGTGCCTTGGTGAAGCCGACGACGCCGTGCTTGGAGGCCGAGTACGGGGCGCCGAGGACGACGCCCTGCTTGCCGGCGGTGGAGGCGATGTTGATGATCCGGCCACGGTTCTTGTGGCGCAGCCCACCGGTGGTGAGCACCTCGCGGGTCAGCCGGAACACGCTGTTGAGGTTGGTGTCGATGACGTCGTGCCACAGCTCGTCGTCGATGTCGGCGGTGATTCCCCCGCCGCTGCGGCCGGCGTTGTTGACCAGTACGTCCACGGTGCCGAAGCGCTCGACGGCGGCCTGCACGAAGGCACGGGCGTCAGCGGACGAGCGGACGTCGAGGGTGGTGCCGTCGACCTGAAGACCTTCGTCCTGGAGCTGCTTGACGGTGGCGGCGACGTTCTCGGCGTTGCGCGCGCCGATGAACACCCGGTGTCCCTGGCCGGCCAGGAGGCGGGCGACGGCGAGCCCGATTCCGCTGGTCGCGCCGGTGACGAGGGCTACTGGCTGGTCCTGTTGCGACATGTCTCTTCTCCGGTGGGTGCTCGTGTCCGGGAGCGGCCGCCGCGGGCTGTGCGGCGGCCGCGAGCGGGCTGTCAGGCGGTGACGGCGTCCTTGAGGCAGGTGTTGACCGCCGCGACCAGGGCGCGCGGGGTGCGGTGGTCGGTGAAGATGTCGTCGTCCAGGGAGATGCCGTACTCGCGTTCGATCCGGCCGCCGGTCTCCAGCAGGGCCAGTGACTCGTAGCCCAGCGCCTCGAAGTCGGTGTCGAGGATGTCGCCGTCGAGGTCGATGTTCTCGTCGGATCCGGCGCTCTCCAGCAGGATCTGCTTGAGGGCCTCGATGGTGAATTCCTGCTCGGACATGGGGGTCCCTTCGTCGGTCGTACGCAGCCGGGTGCACGGCTGCGGAGGGGGTGGGGTGCCCGCCGTCCTCGCCCCCGGGGGACGCGGACGGCGGTGGGCCGGGCCGTGGGGTCAGTCGGCGGCCCGGACGACCACGGCGGAGTTGAAGCCGCCGTAGCCGCGGGCGAGGATCAGCGCGGTGCGCACCGGGGCGGTCCGGGGCTGCCCGGTCACCAGGTCGATGGCGTACTCGGGCGACAGTTCCACGTTGGTGGTGGGCGGGATCAGGCCCTCGCGGATGGCCAGCACGGCGGAGACCACGTCCACCGGAGCGGCGCCGGAGTAGAGCCGGCCGGTCATCGTCTTGGGCGCGGTGACCGGCACCCCGGAAGGGCCGAAGACGGCGCTGATGGCGTCGGCCTCCTCGCGGTCCAGCCGAGGGGTGCCCGCGGCGTCGGCGAACACCACGTCGACCTGGCCCGCCTCGACGCCGGCGTCCGCGAGCGCCACTTCGATGGCGCGGCGCAGTCCGGGCTCACGGCCGCTTCCCGGTTTCGGGTCGAAGGTCGACCCGTATCCGGCGACCTCACCGTAGATGTTCTGCGCGCCGCGCTCGCGGGCCGTCTGCTCGTCCTCCAGGGTGATCAGCGCGCCGCCCTCGCCGGGCACGTAGCCGTCGGCGGCCGCGTCGAAGGGCAGGTAGGCCCGGTCGGGGTCGCTGCTGGTGGACAGCCGGCCGCCGGCGATCTGCGCGACCCAGCCCCAGGTGCAGACCGGCGCGTCGAAGCCGCCGGAGAAGATCAGCTTGCTGCCCTTGCGGATCTGCCGGCGGGCCTGGGCGATCGCGTCGAGGCCGCCCGCGTGGTCGCTGACGACCACACCGCTGGGACCCCGCATGCCGTTGCGGATGGAGATCTGGCCGCTGTTGACCGCGTAGAACCAGGCGAAGGACTGGTAGGCGCTGACGTACTCGCTGCCCTGGCTCCACAGTTTCTTCAGCTCGTTCTGGCCGAACTCGAAGCCGCCCGCCGTGGAGGCGGTGACGACGCCCATGTCGAACTCGGGGATGTCGCCGGGCTGTATGCCCGCGTCCTTGAAGGCACAGTCCGCGGCGACCAGGGCGAGCCGGGTCATCCGGTCCGTCTGCGGGATCAGCCTGCTGGGCAGGAGCTCCTCGGCGACGAAGTCGCGGATCTCACCGGCCAGTTGGGACGGGTAGGGCGTCGGGTCGAAGTGGGTGACGCGGCCGATGGCGTTCTTGCCGACCCGGGTCGCGGACCAGAAGGCGTCGATGCCGAGTCCGTTGGGGGTGGCGACGCCGATGCCGGTGATCACTGTCCTGGCGCTCATGCGGCGCTCCTCTCGGGACGGGCCAGCACCATCGCGCTCTGGAACCCGCCGAATCCGCTGCCGACCGTGAGCACCGCGTCGGTGCGCTGCTCGCGTGCGGTGAGCGGCACGTAGTCCAGGTCGCACTCCGGGTCGGGGGTGTGCAGGTTGGCGGTGGGCGGTACCACCTGGTTCTCCATCGCGAGCACGGAGGCGGCGATCTCGATCGACCCGATCGCACCCAGCGAGTGGCCCACCATCGACTTGATGGAGCTGACCGGCGTGCGGTAGGCGTGCTCACCAAGGCTGAGCTTGAACGCCGCGGTCTCGTGGCGGTCGTTCTGCTTGGTGCCCGAGCCGTGTGCGTTGATGTAGTCGACGGACTCGGGGTTCATCCGCGCCTCGCCCAGCGCCACCTTGATGGCCTCGGCCATCTCCCGGCCGTCGGGACGCAGCCCGGTCATGTGGAAGGCGTTGCAGCGGGAGGCGTACCCGGCTATCTCGGCGTAGATGTGCGCACCGCGCTTGCGCGCGCTGTGCAGCTCCTCCAGGACGAACACGGCGGAGCCCTCACCGAGCACGAAGCCGTTGCGGGTGCCGTCGAAGGGCCGCGAGGCGTGCTCGGGGTCGTCGTTGCGCGGGGTGGTCGCCTTGATGGCGTCGAAGCACGCCATCGTGATCGGGGAGATCGGGGCGTCCGTCGCGCCGGTGATCATGACGTCGGCGGTGCCCTCGCGGATCAGCTCGGCGGCGTGGCCGACCGAGTCGATGCCGGAGGTGCAGCCGGTGGAGACCACGGTGGCCGGCCCCTCGGCGCCGACCGCCCAGGCCACTTCGGCCGAGATCGAGCTGGGTACGAAGTAGTTGTACAGGTGCTGCGGGGCGTAGGTGTGGTCGACCAGGTCGAGCCGGCCGTCGTCGCTCACCACCCGGTACTCGTCGTCGAGCCCGGTGGTCGCGCCGACCGCGCTGCCGATGGTGACACCGGTGCGGTGGGGGTCGAACCCGGCGAGGTCGAGGCCGCTGTCGGCGAGCGCCTCGCGGGCGGTGACCACGCCGAACTGGGCGGCGCGGTCCATGCGGCGGATCTCCTGTGGAGACAGCCCGTGCAGTCGCGGGTCGAAGTCCACCTCGGCCGCGATCCTGGAACGGAACGAAGAGGGGTCGAAGAAGGTGATCGCCCGGGTCGCCGTGCGGCCTTCGCTCAGCAGACTCCAGAAGTTCTTGGCACCGATACCGCCCGGTGCCAGCACTCCGACCCCTGTGATCACTACCCGGCGTCCCATCAGTGGTCGCCTCCCCTCGTGTCGGCGTGCTGCGGGCTCATGCGGAAGCCGTCCAGTCGTAGAAACGGGTGGCCATCGCATCGGCCGGGGACCGCCAGGTCGCCGGGTCGTAAGCCTCGATGAACGGCTTGAGGTCCTGGCTGATCTGCACGAACCTCGGGTCCGTCTTGGCGTCCTCGATCAGTTCTCCGCCGTTGTCCGCGTCGAAGTCCTGCAGGTGGAAGTACAGGCCCTTGTAGGCGAACAGCTGGCGGCGCCGGGTGCCCATGCGGTGCGGCATCTCGCTCCGGTCGAACTCGGCGAAGAGCCTGCCGACTTCGGCGCTCGACTCGAGGTCCATCCGGGCCACGATCAGGGTGCTGTGCATCTGTTCTCTCTTCCGTGGGTCGTCGAGGAGGTACGAGGGGGCTGGGCGGGGTTCAGACCGGGCGAGGCGCTCCGAACCAGGTCTCCAGGGCCGTCGGCAGGTCGTGGTGGCTGCCCGGTGCGGCCCAGGCGACATAGCCGTCGGGACGGACCAGTACGGCCGAGGTCCCCCGGAGGCCACTGGCCCGGCTGACCGCGTGCGGCCCGGCGGTGACGATGTCCACCCGGTCGGCCCAGCCCGCGGCCCTGCGCCGCAGGCGCGGGTTGTCCTCGAGGTCGAGCAGCACGCCGCGGGCGGAGTGCAGGAGTTCGGTGCTGCTGGTCCTTCGGACGTCACCGGCCAGTTCGAGGTGCGGCATCCGCCTGCCGAGCAGCGGGTGGGTGCCGGCGCCGACGCTGTAGGTGATCTCCAGACCGCTCACCATGGCGGCCAGGTGCTGGGCGACCTCCTCGTAGGCGAGGAGTTCGGTGAGCACGTCGCGCAGCGGCTGCACCTCGGGGCCGCTGAGGAAGAGCAGTCCCTGGGCCTGGGTGTTCATCAGCAGCCGCTTGCCGACCGCGTGGCGCTCGCTGTGATACGTGTCGAGAAGGCCCTGCGGTGCCCAGCCGTTGACGACGGCGGCGAGCTTCCAGCCCAGGTTGACCGCGTCCTGGATGCTGGTGTTCATGCCCTGTCCACCGGCCGGGAGGTGGATGTGCGCGGAGTCGCCGGCCAGGATGACGCGCCCCCGGCGGTACTCGGTGACCTGGCGGGTGGCGTTGCCGAAGGAGCTGACCCATACCGGCTCGGCGTGCGAGATGTCGTCGCCGGTCAGACGCTTCCACGCGTCGGCGACTTCCTCGAAGGACGGCGGGACCTCCCTGCGCTGCGGCGGGGTGCCGCGCTCGCAGACGATGATGCGGGTGGTGTCGCCGGGCAGCGGGCCGGCCATGACCATGCCGCCGGGCAGCGTCTCGCCGATCATGCGGGGCTGGATGTCGACGCCCTTGATGTCGGCGAGGAACATCTCCATCGTGGCGGCGGTGCCGGGGAAGTCGAACCCGGCCGCCTTGCGCACCGCGCTGCGCCCGCCGTCGCAGCCCACCAGGTAGGCCGCGCGCAGCCTGTGGGTGCCCGCGGGGCCGCGGACCTCGACCTCGACGCCGTCGCCCTCGTCCGTCAGGGAGAGGACCTCGTGGCCTCGCCGGATGTCGGCCCCCAGGCTGGTGGCCCACTCCTCGAGATGCGTCTCGGTGACGGACTGCGGGACGGTCTTGGCCGCCTGCAGGGCGCCTTCCAGGACGCCGAAGTCGATGGGCAGGCCGCCGAAGTGTCCCTGGTTGCTGGTCTCGATCTCGCCGAACCGGGAGAGTATCCCCCGCTGGTCGAAGACCTCCATGGTGCGTGCGGTGAATCCCAGCCCCCGCGATTCTCCGGTGCGCTCCGTGAGCCGCTCCAGGACGACGACGTCGACTCCCGCGAGCCGCAGTTCACCGGCGAGCATCATCCCGGCAGGACCCGCGCCCACGACAATCACTGCAGCGTCCATATACCTCTCCTCGGCCATCTCAGGGGTTCCTTCAAAGGGTTGGAGCATCGGCGGCACCAATGGCCCGCACATGCCGGATCACATGCAGCTCAAGACGGATCAACAGAAGCTATTGATGAGCCTGTTCGCCCGGCAAAAGAATTTCAAGACGCACCTCTTCATGCCTGCGTGATATTTCCTCACGCAACTGCACACTGGAAAGAAGCAGGTGAGAGAAGTGTCAGAAGAATGCAAACCCGCTGTTCCGGCCGCCAGGACGGCCGTACGTACCGCGGCGTCCGAGAAAGGCCTGAGATAAATATCAGGAGTACGCGGGGAGAAAATTTCCCGGCTGCCCGCAAAAGGTTCTGGAATCGGCACCGCCGCCCGTCGGCCGGGTGCGTACGGAATCCGCCGGCGCGGGGTGGCGAGGGGGCGCCGAGCCGGGCGGGGGCGGGCCGGCGGGCGAGCGGCCCCGGACAGGAGCCGGCGGCCCGGCGGCGGTGCCACGCACAGTGCGGCCGGGCCCTCGGGCCCCTCGACCGCGTGGCGCGGCCGAGGGGTGTCCGGGCCGGACGTCAGTCCTTGATCTCGCAGATGGGGGCGCCGGAGGTGAGGGAGGCGCCGACCTCGGCGGCCAGGCCCTTGATGGTGCCCGAGCGGT